>JAHWKT010000045.1 GCA_019347695.1 Actinomycetota bacterium
GACGCACGGCGGTCAAGCACCGGCGTATCGCCACCGGTCGACGCTGTCTCTCCCGCGCATCCGTCTGCTCGCGCCGACCGCACAGGCTGCACCTGCCCTCCTCCCAGGAAGGGGACTCGTCCACCCTCCACCCGGGTCGGCAGCCGGAACTGCTCGGCAAGTAGTGCACGCGGAGATGATGTCGACCGCGGTCCGCCCAGCACAACGGACGGCCGACCGCCCGATCGGCCCCGGTCCGCCCGCCGACAGGTCCTGCGCTCATGGATCGCGGTGATGGTGGGGCAACACGGCGACCGCCAGCGCGTGCGCGTGCTCGATAGTTACCGGTGTGGCATCCAGCTCGCGGATGAGATGCGGGACATAACGCTCGGGCCGCTCCGGCAATGGGAGCTTCTCGAGAGCGTACTTGATGGCGATCTCCCACGAACTCACGGCCGAGACGAGCAACTCGTTGGCGGCGTCCTCCAGCACCCTGGCCGTGTCGCCGAGCCGCTCCGGTGCGACCGCGGCCCACAGGAGCACCTGGGTGTCGAGCAGGAATCTCACCGCTCGAAGGCATCGAGCAGGCCGTCAGGAAGCGACTCATCGAAGTCGTCGGGGACGACGAACCGTCGCCGGTCGAAGCCGAGAGGCCTGGAAGCAGGTGATGCGAACGGGTGTCCACTGTGCCCGACCCGCGACCAGGCCCACCGCTACCGACCCTGGTTCGGCAACGCCCGCCGCCTGCGCGAGCTCACCGACGAGCTCACACAGCTCGGACTCGAACAAGCCCAAACCGACGACCAATTGGTCCGCAGCCTGACCGCCCACTGCCAGACGTTCTAAAGGCCGGAGCGACCGAAGCGACCCGCCTCGCTGCACTCGAAAACGTCGGTGTTGTCGACCCGACATGCGGCGTCTCCCGGGCGGGATGGGAGCCTGCCCCCGTTGTGTTGGACGCCACGGTCTATGACGTTGTAGGTCTGTGATCCCGCCAGGGTCGATGTCATTACGGTGAGTTGCGGATGGTGGTGGGGTCGGCGAGGCTGCCGGGGTCGGTGAATGGGTTGACCCCCGCGGTGTGTCTGGCACCCGGGGGTCGTGGGCTGATTGCTGCAGCCGGTGCAGATCGTATTCGTGCTCGGGTCGCCGTCGACGCTTGGTTGGCGGCGGGCGGCCGGGTCGAGACGCCGCGACCGTCGTCGTGTCCGTCGTGCGGGCATGGTCGGGTGTGCTTTGACGGCTGGTATGGCCGGCACACCCGCCGGGGGCGGGTGTCGATCCAGCGGGTGTTGTGCGCCAACCGGGGATGTTCGCAGCGGTCGCATTCGTTGCTGCCGGACGTGTTGCTGTCGGGTCGGGTGGATCTGGCGAGTGTGATCGGGTGGACGTTACAGGCGAAGGCCGCCGGGGACGATGTCGTGGCCACCTCCGGCAATCAGCGGCTGTTGGCCGCACCCGCACCACGATTTCCGAAGCCATGAGCACGACGATGACCGCGCGCCTTGGATGGGCAGCAGATCCCACGTGCCCACGTCGCCGGTGCGTCACACCGGCTGCCGGCGAGCTGTTCGAGACCGCGAGACGGAGCGGGCCCGCTCACTCCGCCAGGTCGTCGTTGGTGCGGCCCGATAGCACCGATCGCAGCTCGGTGGTGGCCGGGCTGCGTCGCCGGTCGGCGCCGGCGTCGTCGACCTTGACCAGCAGCCACTGGTCGTCGTCGCCGCCCAGCCGCACGCGAGTCAGGGCGTAGCCGCCGCGGATCTTGTGGCCGGACAGCCAGACCTTGACGTGACCGTCCGCCAGCGCCTCGGCCATGGGCACGAGCTTTCCGTCGTGCTCGGTGATGTTCTGGTACGGCCCGGTGTCCCACACGATCACCGTCCCGCCGCCGTACTCGCCCGGCGGGATGCGGCCTTCGAAGTCGGCGTAGTCCAGCGGATGGTCCTCGGTCGGTGTCGCCAGGCGCTTGTCGCGTGGATCCGTCGACGGCCCCTTCGGGATCGCCCAGGACGTGAGCACCCCGTCGACCTCGAGCCGGAAGTCGAAGTGCAGGCTCGAGGCGTCATGGCGTTGGATCACGAACCGTGGGCGCGCTCCGGAACCGCCGCTGGGCTCGCCGGACACGTCGAGGTCGCGCTCCGACAGGTACTCCCGCAACGCGTCGTCGGTCATGGACGGCAGGCTACCGGGTACCGTCCGGCCGTCCTGCATCGTCGGATCGACGCTCGTGCCAGGCGCGGACGGTCTCCTCCTCGTTCAGCGTCATGACAGTCGACGGCGGTCCCGTGACGTCGGTCCGGTTGACGTGACGGATGCGCGTGTTGATCGCCGTGACGACCTCGCGCACCTCACGCTCGGAGCGCGCGCGGTCGATCGCCGCCTGTGCGACCTCCACCTCTCTGCGCAGCCGCAGCGTCGGTGGCAGGTAGGAGAACTTCTCCTCCCGCAGCTTCCGGCGCACCCACCACAGTGCGTCGTACGGGCGGTCGAGGTCGGCGATCGGCTCGCCCGCACCACGCAGCCTGTCGAACTCACCGCGCTCCTGCGCCTCACGGATCTGCCGGTCGATCCACGTCTCGCGCTGCTGGGAGGAGGGGCGTCGGGCTGTCATGTAACTACCTTCGCTCAAGGGATGGGATCCGTCAGACCGGAGCGTCACCACCATCCGTAGCATCCGAACGGGTGTGTCCGCAGGCCCGGCCATCGCCGCCAACCCCTCACAGCAGACCGAGCTGCTCCGCCGCGTCCACCAGCAGACGACATGATGGCGGCGCTCGCCGCCGACGACTCCCGTTGAACGCCGACCCGGAACGACCGGCTGGCGCCGCACGCGCGCTGCCGCGGCGGGACATCAGCGTGTGGACCGGGTACGCTCCGCCGATCATGGTGTGGGAGGTGATGGCCGATGATCGTTGCGTTCTCCGTCACGCCCTTGGGTGTCGGAGAAAGTGTCGGTGACGCGGTCGCCGAGGCGGTGCATGTGGTGCGCGACAGTGGGTTGCCCAATCGGACCGACGCGATGTTCACCTCGATCGAGGGTGAGTGGGACGAGGTCATGGCCGTCGTCAAGGACGCGGTCGACGCCGTCGCACGACACGCGCCGCGTGTCAGCCTGGTGCTCAAGGCCGATCTCCGGCCGGGTGTGACCGACGGGCTGACGGCGAAGGTCACGTCGGTGGAACAGGCGCTCGGTGAGGCTGAGTTGCGTCTGGGTGGACCGTCCACGCTGCCGTTCACTTGACCTACGCCACTTCCGGCAACTGCGAGGGTGTGCGGCTCGTCAACGGCGGGCGGCGGTGTTGAGCCGCTCGCGGGTGACGTCGTCGGCGGGGTAGAAGGCCTCGATCGACAGGTCGGCGACGGTGATGTCGGTGGCGGTGCCGAACGTGGCGATGGTGCTCAGCAGGTGCAGGTCGCCCACGCTGCTGGTCACGATCAGCGGGATCGCGACGGGGTCAAAGCGGTGGCCGGCCTCGCCGCCCGTGGGGTCGGCGTAGGCTTCGAGCTCGGTCAGCAGGCGCGACAGGCGGGGATCGCCGGTCCGGTCGATCTGGCGGCGCAGGCGTGTCAACAGATGCGCACGCCACGCCGCCCCGGTTGCGGATCCGCGGGAGCAGCCCGTCGGGGTGCAAGCTGGCGTGCAGCACGTTGAGCGCGGGTGTGAGCAGGTGCGCTGCGACACCCTCGGTCAGCAGCGACACGCTGGTGTTGGCCGCGACCAGGTCCCACCAGCGGTCCACGACCAGCGCCGGGTACGGCTCGTGGGCTGGCAAGCACCCGGTCGACGGCGGTTCGCACCGCGCGGAGTTGGGGTTCGTCGAGTTGCCGCTCGCTGTAGGTCGGCGCGTACCCTGCCGCCAGCCCAGCGCGTTGCGCTCTCGCAATGGCACGTCGAGGTGCTCGGCCAGCGCGAGCAGCAGGTCGCGGCTGGGGTTGGACCGGCCGGTCTCGACGAAGCTGAGGTGTCGCGCGGATACGTCGGCTCGGTGTGACAGCTCCTGCTGGCTGAGGCGCCGCCGGGTGCGCCAGTGGCGCAGCAGCCGGCCTGCCTCGGCGCTGGTGTCGATGTCTGGCATGTGGTCACCGTAGCGAAGCGCCAGGGCGCGCGGCGATTACCCGCGAGGTAATCGACTGACCCTGGACGGACCGGGAGGGTGGGCATCGTTGGACGACGAGAGGCAACAACGATGTTCACTACACGAACCACGACGGCGATCGTGCGACTCGACGCGGTGGCCAACCTCGCACTCGCTGCGGTGCTGGCCATCGCCGCTCGGCCGCTGACGACGGCGCTGGGACTCGACGGCGTGGCCCCGCTGTACCTGGTCGCGGTGCTGCTCGCTGGCAACGCGGTCGTGCTCTGGCAGATGGCGCGCGACGGAGATCCGCGACCGAGCGAGCTGCTGCGATCGGCGGGCATCGACCTGGCGTTCACGATCGCCGTCATCGCCTTCGCACTGGCCGACCCGACCGCGGCCGATCCCCGGCTGCGGTGGATGCTGGGCGGTCTCGCGGTCGCGGTCGGCGCTGTCGCCGCGGTCAAGACGTTGGCAGCCGGCCACCTGATCCGACACCCGGTGACCGCTGACTGACACGCCGCAGACCGGTGCTGCGTGCGGTGAAGGCGTCAGTCCAACGCGCGGAGACGGTCGAGCACATGCGCCGGATGCCCAGCGGGTCGGGGAATGACCGTCGCTCCCGCGCCGCGAACGGGGCGTGCTCGTCGGCGCCTGGATGCTCACCCCACGCACCGTGGCAGCGGCCTCGTCGAAGACATCGATCGTGTCACGAGAGCTGCACGACTCCGCGGTGCACGCGAAGGCGCCGGGCAGGTTCAGCCATCCCTCGGGGAGCGGCTGGCCGGGCGTACCGTGGGCAACGCCCCGCTCGGGCGCGCAATATGACAGAGGTCTCATCAGTTGGGGGCCGTTCGTCCCGGATCTCTGTGTCGTTGGTGCTGCAATGAAGACGGCTGGGCCCGATGGCGCAGCGGCGCTCGAGGACCCGAAGGAGACAGCAGTGAAGGTCCGCGATTGGATGAGTCCGGATCCGGTGACGGTGGGACCCGACACGACGGTGGCCGAGGTGCGACGGCTGCTCGTGTCGCGGCGGATCAGTGCGTTGCCGGTCGTCGACGTTGATCATCGACTTGTCGGCGTTCTCTCGACGGTCGACTGTCTGCTGGCATCGCTCGATCAGGCGGCATCCGCCGACTGATCCCGTCGTCACTCGTGGCCACTGCCGACCGGAGTCGCCGGCGGGGACCGACGTTGTCGCCGTACCTCGATACGGCAGAGGTCAACGGTCGCCGAGCATGTCGATCACGGTGTCCAGCTTCCCGTCGATCTGCTCGAGACGTCGGCTATGGGAGGTCAGCATCTCGCTGTGGGAGGCGAGGATGTCGCTGTGCGATGCGAGCGTCTCGTCGTGGGATGCCAGACGGGCGTCCATGCGATCGAGCTGCGCGGCCAGTTCGTCGAGGCGGTTACCGTGCCGGAGCTGGGTGCCGGCGATCCCCGAGAGCATCTCATAGATCGATTGGACATCGTTGTCGATCTGGCGGAGCTTGCGTGGAACGTTGAGCGGTTGGGTCATTCGACAACCCTAACAGCGGCCCGACACCGCCTGAACACCGCTGTGGACAGCTCGCGCGCACGTCGACGGGGAGAACGTCATCGGCAGCCTCGCTGCTGTCAGCGCAGCCGGCGGAGCACGTACTGCAGGATCCCGCCGTGGCGGTAGTAGGCGGCCTCCGCCGGGGTGTCGATGCGCACGATCGCACGGAACTCGCGGCCGCCCGCGCGCACCGTCACCTGGTCGGGGATGACGTCGGCGCCGGCCAGGCCGGCGACGTCGAAGGTCTCCTCGCCGCTCAACCCCAGGCTGTCGGGGGTGTCGCCGTCGCGGAACTGCAGCGGCAGGATGCCCATGCCGATCAGGTTCGACCGGTGGATCCGCTCGTAGCTGACGGCGATCACCGCACGGACCCCGAGCAGCGACGGGCCCTTCGCCGCCCAGTCACGCGACGAGCCCGACCCGTACTCGACGCCGGCCACCACGATCAACGGCGTGCCGTCGGCTGCGTAGCGTTCGGCGGCGTCGTGGATGTCGGTGACCTCGCCCGTCGGCAGGTACCGCGTCCAGCCGCCTTCGGTGCCGGGTGCGAGCAGGTTGCGCAGCCGGATGTTGGCGAAGGTGCCACGGACCATCACCTCGTGGTTGCCGCGCCGGGAACCGAACGAGTTGAAGTCGCCGCGTTCGACACCGTGCTCGCGCAGCCAGCGGCCGGCGGGACCATCCCAGGCGATCGAGCCGGCAGGGGAGATGTGATCGGTCGTCACGCTGTCGCCGAGCACGGCCAACGCCCGCGCGCCGATGATATCGGTCAACGGTGCCGGCTCGGCGGGCATGTCGGCGAAGAACGTCGGCTGCCGCACGTACGTCGACGTGTCGCTCCAGTCGAACCGGTCGCCACTGGCTGTCGGCAGCGACCGCCACCGCTCGTCCCCCGCGAACACATCGGCGTAGCGCGACGTGAACATCTCGCGTCGCAGCGACGTGCGCAGCACATCGGACACCTCCTGGGTGTCCGGCCAGATGTCGCGCAGGTACACCGGCTCGCCGTCGCTGCCCCTGCCGAGCGGATCGGTCAGCAGGTTGACCTCGAGTGACCCTGCCAGCGCGTACGCCACCACCAGCGGTGGGGAGGCGAGCCAGTTGAGCTTGCAGTCCGGGTTGATGCGGCCCTCGAAGTTGCGGTTGCCCGACAGCACCGAGCACACGGCAAGGTCGTGCTCGGCGATCGCCGCCGAGATCTCCGGCGCCAGCGGCCCGGAGTTGCCGATGCAGGTCGTGCAGCCGAAGCCGACCAGGCTGAAGCGCAGCTTCTCCAGGTACGGCAGCAGACCTGCGCGTTCGTAGTAGTCCATGACCACCTGGGAGCCTGGCGCCAGCGAGGCCTTGACCCACGGCCGGGTCTGCAGGCCGCGGTCGACGGCGTTGCGCGCCAACAGTCCGGCGGTCAGCATCACCTCCGGGTTGGACGTGTTGGTGCAACTCGTGATCGCGGCGATGACGACCGCGCCGTGGTCGAGCGTGAAGGTGCCGTCGGGCGTCATCACCTCGACCGCGTCACTCGGCAGCCGGCCCGCCGGCGGCCGCGGCGGGCGGGGCGGCGGGCTCGTGTCGATCGCGTCGACGGCGATCGGATCGCTGGCGGGGAAGGTGTCGTCGAGCGCGTCGTCGACGGTTGCGGGGGCCACGTCGGCCGGGAGTTGCCGGTCGGCGGCGACGGCCGCGTCTGGCACGAACCGGTGCAGGCTGGTGCGCAGCGCGCTTGGCACCTCGACCAGCGCGACCCGGTCCTGCGGGCGGGTCGGACCCGCCAGGCTTGGCTGCACCGTCGACAGGTCGAGCTCGACGGTCTCGGAGTAGGTCGGTTCGGGCGCCTCGGCGTCCCAGAACAACCCCTGCGTCCTGGCGTAGGCCTCGACGAGGGCGACCTGCTCGGCGTCGCGCCCGGTGAACTCCAGGTACCGCAGCGTCTCGTCGTCGATGGGGAAGATGGCGCAGGTCGACCCGTACTCGGGCGACATGTTGCCGATGGTCGCACGGTTGGGCAGCGGAACACGGCTGATCCCCGGACCGTAGAACTCGACGAACTTGCCCACCACGCCGTGGTTGCGCAGCAGCTCGGTGACCGTGAGCACCAGGTCGGTCGCTGTCGTGCCCTCCGGCAGCTCGCCGGTCAGCTTGAACCCGACCACCTGGGGGATCAGCAGCGAGATCGGCTGGCCGAGCATCACCGCTTCGGCCTCGATGCCGCCGACGCCCCAGCCCAGCGCGCCCAGCCCGTTGACCATCGGCGTGTGGGAGTCGGTGCCCACCAGCGTGTCGGGGTACGCCGTACCGTCATCGTCGGTGAACACGACCTGCGCGAGATACTCGAGGTTGACCTGGTGCACGATGCCGGTGTTGGGCGGCACGATGCGCAGCCGTTCGAAGGCCTGCTGGCCCCAGCGGAGGAACTCGTAGCGCTCGCGGTTGCGGTCGAACTCCAGCTCGGCGTTGCGTCGGAACGCGTCCGGGACGCCGGCGACCTCGGCGATGATCGAGTGGTCGATCACCAGGTCGGCGGGCAGCTGCGTATCGACCGTCGCCGGGTCACCCCCCAGCGCGTCCATCGCGTCGCGCATGGCGGCGAGATCAACCACCGCCGGCACGCCGGTGAAGTCCTGCAGCAGTACGCGCGCCGGCGTGAACAGCACCTCCCGGTTCGGCGTGGCCGACGGGTCCCACTCGACCAGCGCGGCGATGTCCTCGGCGGTCACGTGCTCGTCGTCGGCGTGGCGCGCCACGTTCTCGAGCATGATGCGCAGCACGTACGGCAGCCGGACGATCGCCGCGGGATCAGCGACGGCGTCGAGGCGGTGGATGCGGTACGCACGGTTGCCGACCTGCAACCGGTCGAGGGTCTCTGGCATGGCTCGTCTCCGCTCGGATCGGGCACGACCCATGCTCGCACGCGCCGTAGACCGATGGTCCCGGTGCGACAGGGACGCTTGTCACTGCGGTCATGCCGGCGGTGCGGTCATGGTACGCACATGCAGATGACGCACGCCCCCGGTCGACCGTTGGCGCTAGCCTGACGGCCACGCGACGGTAGGCCAGCGTGCGATGACCGACGAGGCAGCCATCACCCGGATCATGCTCGTCGACGACCATGAGGTCGTCCGCGCAGGCCTGCGCAGCCTGCTCGACGCACACGACGACATCGACGTGGTCGCAGAAGCAGCGACCGGCGCAGACGCGGTGCTGCGTGCCCGCTCCTACCATCCGGATGTCGTCGGGCTCGACGTCCGGCTCCCGGATCGCTCCGGGGTCGAGGTCTGCCGCGAGACCTCGCGTGGTGGAGGACCTGGTGGGTGGTCGATCCGAGCAGCAACCCGCCGACATAGCTGTGACCGCGGGTGCCCACGACGATCAGATGGTCATCGCCAGCGAAGCAGACCACCGTACGTTTGACCAGACCGGTCGCAGTGATAATGTCGGCTCATCCGAGGGTTCTTCGTTCGATCGCCGCCAAGACCCTATCGGCGGGATGGGACAGAGGGCTGTCCCAGGTGATCGGGCTCGCGGCGCGGTCCCATCCGGCACCGGTTCGTCCCGATACCTTGCGTGGACGCCTACCGTTCCATGCGCACGGTAGGCGTTTAGCCAGGCGGTTCTCCACAGCCGATCGGCGCTGCCGACGCGTCGGGCAGCGCGGGACGCCAGACTGCGCCGCATGCCGATCCCCGCACCGCTCGTCCACCTCATCCGACGCTGGGTCTGCTCCGCCGTGTGCAGGTCCGTGACGCCGGCATTCCGGCCGACACGCTGGACAGCTGGCTGCGCCGCGGCGAGCTCGAGGCTGTCGAGCGGAGCGTCTACCGTCGGCCGGGTGCGTCCGCGCCCGGTGCACAGCACGTACTGGCCGCGGTGTTCCGGGCTGGCTGCGGTGCGAGGGCCACCGGGCGTCGGCGTGCGCACTGCATGGGCTGGAGGGGTTCGATCTGCGCGACCCGTGTGCAGGGCAGCCGAGATCGGGCTCACGCCCGCGTGGGGCATGGAGGTACTGCCGGGGATCATCCCCACGCGTGCTTTCCCGACGCGTCCCACATCATCGAGTGCGACGGCGGGCGGTGGCATACGATCGACGCCGACCGCGCGGCGGATGTGACCCGGGAGGGTGTGCTGGTGGCCGATGGCTGGCTCGTCGACCGCGTGCGTTCCGCCGAGGTGCGCGACGAGGTGCCTCGCGTGGACGTCCACCGTTCCCTGCGCACGGTAGGCGTCCACGGAGACGGCCTGAGGGGGCTTCGTCGTCACCGGACGGCGGTGCTCGTCAGTGCGTGCCGAGCAGCGGCTCGTTGGGCGAGCGGATGTCGTGGGTCGGCAGGCCGTCGGGATGCTCGCGCCGGACCTGTGCGAGGCAGGTCAGCGCGATGCCGAGGTGCTTGCGCTTGCTGGCCTCGTAGAAGGTCGCGGCGCCCGCGGCGAGCTTGGGCGACGCGTGCAGCGGCTTGTCGGACACGCACAGCAGCGTGGCGGTGGGGATCCGGTAGCGAAAGCCGTTCGCCGCGATCGTGGCCGACTCCATGTCGATCGCGATGGCCCGCGCCGCGCGGATCGCCGCCATCGTCACGCGCTGGTTGAACTCCCAGTTGCGGTTGTCCGTCGTGTGCACGACGCCGAGCCGGTACGGGGCCTGGGCACCCTCGAGCGCCGAGAGCAGAAACGAGTTGAGGCGGTGGTTGGGGATCACCGGGATCGTTGTGGGCAGGATGTCGTCGAGGACGTGGTCGCCGCGCAGGTACGACGTGGCCAGCACGAAGTCGCCGAGGCGCTGGTGGTTCCGCAGCCCACCGCAGTGTCCGATCATGAGCATGGTGTCGGGACGCAGGACGGCGAGGTGGTCGGTGATCGTCTTGGCGTTGGCCGGCCCGATGCCGATGTTGACCAGGCTGACGCCGTCGCCCGCAGGTGTGCGGTGGTGCCAGGCCGGCATCTGGACCCCGTCGCGCTCGGGCCCTTCGGCGTCGGGAAACCGTTGGCGGAAGGCGTCGACGTGCATGGCGTAGTTGGTGAACAGCACATGCCGTTCAAACGACTCCGCGGGCGTGCCGGTGTAGTGCGACAGCCGGTCGAGCGACAGTGCCATCCGCTCGGGGCCGAACAGGAACAGCTTCTTGGCCCGCAGGTCGAAGCGGTCCTCGTCGAGCGCACCGAACAGGTCGGGGTCGTCGAACGCCAACGCCGGGCGGGACGGTCGCACCGTCATGGTCGCGCCCCTGTGCAGCAGCGCCGCAAGCTCGCGGTGCAGGTACCGTCGGATCGCTCTCGGCCGGGCGAACTCGCCGACGAGCCGTGGATTGTGGCGTGACCACGGGCGCTCGATCTCCAGCGCCGGATACCAGCCGTCCCGGTCGATCCCGACGAGCGTGTCGAGCAGCCGTTCGACGGCAGGGTTGATCTCGTGGGGCTCAAGCCCGGTGGGGTCGACCGCCGCTTCCACGCCGGCGATCATAGCGGCGCGGCGGTGGCGGGCCGGGTGGCGGACTCAGGTCACGCGCAGGTCTGCCCGGCGCCGCGGGTGACGTCGCAGAACAGTGTGCGCTCGACCGACCGTAGCGAGAAGCCGTCGCCGTCTGGCTGTCCGAAGATCGTCATTCGCTCGGCAGCGACCGAGTCGTCGAAGGTGTCGATGACATCGACGGTGATCTCGCCGAGGTCACCGACGTGCGGGCCGTCGCTGATCACGATGCGGCGCTGCTCCTCAGCGCTGACGCCGGAGACGCGCCGCGGGCCCCAGACGAGCTGATAGCCCTCGTCGAGGCCGCGGGCGCGCACGACCTGCTCGGCCAGTTCGCGCATCGACGCAGCGGTCGGCGGCAGGTCGGCATCGCGGACCTCGGCCGTGATGTCCGTGGTGCCCGCGACGAGATCGATGAACGCCGAATGCACCCAGCCGACGGTGTCGTCGACGCGGACCTCGTACCAGGCGGCGTCGCCGACCATCCTGGCTCCGCCCGTCAGCGCCACGCCGGTGCGCAGCGGCGCGAGTCGTCCGACGATCTGCTGATCGGGCCCAGGCAGCGATCGCACGTTGAGCACGTCGTCGGCCTCGACGCCGGTCACCCCGGCCTCCGCTCGGGTATTGAGCGCGTCTGCCCACACGACGGGTCGACCCGGTAGGTCGTCATCGGCTGTCGACCCTGTTGCTGCTTGTCCATCGGCTGTGTCGGCCCCAGCTGCCGGAGCGCCGTCCGAGGCGACTGCAGACGTGTCCGTCTCGTCGGCAGGGTCGGTGGCGACCGCCGCCTCCGTCGCCTCGGCCGCCGCCGACGGGGCCGCGCCGAGATCTTCGACCTCGTCGGACTGCCCACACGCGGTGAGCGCCAACGCCAGGATTGCGAGCATCCAGACCAGCCGGTGCATGGGTCGACCTCCGTGCCTCATCGTGCCATCATCGCGGTGTCGGGCTCCACGGTGCGTGACCGGTGTCACCGTCGGCTCGCCGTCGTGTCACGGTTGTGCAACAGCACAAGGGTTGTCCACGCCGTCCAGAACGTCGCGAGGTCGAAGTCGGGTGGCCGGGCGAACCGGCGGCGTGTGATGCGGGTGGCGCGCAGGTCGTCGAGGGCACGCACCTCGACGAGATCGTCTCCCAGGTGCACCAGCTGCCAGGAGCCGGCCTTGAGCACCAGCCCGAATGGTCGCAGGGTCGCCGGAGGCTGCGTGGCGATGGTCACCTGCCGCCACGCCCACGGGTCGTGTAGATCGTTGACCACGCCGCCGGGACGCAGCGCGTTCGAGGCCTACCGGACCCCGATGTGGACCCGCCCGCGCTTGTCGTGGAGGTGGGCCGGACGCAGCTGCGGTACCACCTACGCTGCATCGAGGACCTGCACGCCATGCTCGCCGAGCATGGCGAGTGGATGCCGCTGGGCAAGCCGACGAGCAGAAACCGGCCAAGGCCGGCACGGTCGAGGCGTGGGCGCGGTCGCAGGACAACCCGGTTGGCGGCTGGTACGGGTTCAAGAAGGGCCTACGCGGCCGCTTCGCCAGCTACGTCCCGCCGGTGCTCGAGGCGCTCGGCCTGGCGGAGGTGGAGCACGGTGCCCGCAGCTGCTCACCGACGCGACGTCCTAGGCCGACTGGAACCCGGCCGTGATCAGCATCGAGGGGCCGATCGCCGTCGGCAATACGATCAAGCTCGGCTCGACCGTCAACCCCACGCGCACCTTCTCGCTCGCGGTGACCGAGCTGCAGCCGACCACCGGCCGACGAAACGCTGTCCTCGTGTGGGCCGGCCTTCTCCCGGTCGCGCGGAGTCGTGGTCAGCTGACGTGCGGTCCCCTCGTGCGTGCAAGCCATGGTGTTCGTTCCATTGAGCCGGGGCACTCGGATGTATGGAGCCACCGGGCTCCCTGGATCCGAGGACACCGCATGCATCGCATGACCACCGTCGAACCCCGCCCGCTCGCATCTGCAGCTGCCGCCGCGTCGCCGACACTCACGGGCCGAACGGCGCCGCCGGCGCCTGCGCGGGTGCGATCACGCCCCGATGCGGCCAGGAAGCTGGTGGAGGCGCTGATCGCGCCGCTGGGTGATCGCTGGTGTCACACCCGCGCGGTGGCCCGCCGCGCCGCCATACTCGCGCGCGATCTGCCCGCCGCCGACCGTGAGCTCGCGGTCGTGGCGGCGTGGCTGCACGACGTCGGGTACGCCCCGCCGCTTCGCGACACCGGCATGCACGCGATCGACGGTGCGCGGTTCCTGCGGGCGCTGGGGCTCGAGGAGCGGCTCTGCGGCCTGGTCGCGTTCCACTCGGGTGCGGCGTACGAAGCCGACGAGCGCGGACTCGCCGCCGAACTGGCGTGCTTCACCGAGGAGCGCTCACCCGTCGCGGACACCGTGGTGGCGGCGGACTTCACGACCGGACCCCAGGGCCAACGGCTGACGGTCGACGAGCGGATCGCGGAGATCCTCGTCCGGTACCATCCTGGCGATCCCGTCCATCGAGCGGTCACAAGATCACAGGGTCCACTGCGACGCCAGGTCGGGCGAGCGCTCGCGCGCGTGGGTCAGGTCGCGTAGGCCGTAGGTGGGAAGCGTGTCCGTCAGCGCGCTACCGGCGACCGTGCGGTCGCCGGGTAGCGCGATCATCGCCTTTGCCACGCGATGCTGCGGCCCCACACCCGTTCGAAGCTGCGCAGGTAGTGATCGAACACCCTTCCGCCGGGCACCCGGTGCAGATGCAGCACCGGTGACTGCGCCGCGGGTGCGCCGTAGACGTGGGTATTGACGAGCATCGTGTCGTCGCTGCGCAGGATCGTGCCGTACAACGTCGTGTCGTGGATCCGCAGCGTCAATCCTGGCACGTGGCGGATGCTCTCGTAGTAGCGCAGGCTGAGCTGGATGCGGTGCGCCATCCCGTCGTCGAGGCCCTCCTCGGCACCGCGCAGCGCGACTGCCGGCGCGTGCGGGTCGCCGAGCGCAATGCGGACGCGGACGCCGCTTCTGGCCAGCCGTTCCAGCTGGGGGATCGCGTCGAGGTGCTCCGGCAGGTACAGGCCGGCGTAGGCGAGGAAGTCGACGCTGTCGGTGCAGTCGCGGAGCAGCGCCTGCCACAGATGCGCGGGAACGGCCGCGCGTGATGGGTAGAAGTCGACCAGTTCGGCGTGGCTCGCGCTCCTCGTGGTGGGATCGTCGGCGGTGGACGGCCAGAGGTAGCTGTCACGGGTCGACAGCAGGGTCGCGGCGGCCGCTCGGTGGCGCCGGTGGGGAACCCTCCCCTTGGTGATCCATCGCTGCACGGTCTTCGGATCGACACCGACCTGCGCGGCCAGCTGTTCGGTGGTCATGCCGGCCGACGCGATCGCACCGCGGAGTCGTTCGTTGGACACCCACACCCCCTCACTGCAGGGACGTTATCCCATCCCTGAGACGTCCTCAAGCGTCCCGCCGTGGGAGTTTCGCCGTCCGACGCGGTCAGCGATCGTCGTCAGGTGCGCGAGACGGCACGGGCGCGTCCGCGTACGGATCACGCGGTACGCCGCGACGGTGCCCAGGAGTGGGGAGTTGGATGCAGCGTGACGCACAGGATCAGAATGTCGGCCGCGAGTCATCGTGGCTGGATGAGGTCCACCGGGCGATGCAGCTACCCGCGCCGGAGGGACGCGCGGTGCTCGACGAGATGATCGCGCAGCGGCGGCGCCGGGCCGCCGAGCTCCGCGCGCGCGCCGACAGCATCGACACGGATCCGCACCAGCAGGGGGTCGTCAACCTGATGGCGGCGTGGGTCGACGACAGCATCGCCCTGCTCGAGCGGGCGCGCGCGCACCTCGATGCGCGGCAGGCACGCGAGCGGACCGGCCCCGGCGCTCGGCGTCGTTCCCCCGAGATCGATGACGCCTCCCGTGCACGGCTGCGTGGTCAACCCGTGTCCTGGGCAGCAGTTTGTGAAGATCGGCCGAACCTGTAAGGCGACGGCGAGTCTCTCGTCAGGTCCCGTGACGGCTCGAGATGCGAGCCGCGGATCCCCTGAGGAGCGACATCATGAACGCCACGATCACATGGCACGTCCGCGCAGGCGCCGGTCCTGTCCTCGCAGTGTTGGTTGCGCTGCTGGTGCTGTTCGCCGCGGCCCACGCTCGCGGATCGAGCCGGTGGGTCCGAGCGACCTGGTCCAGCCGACGGCGCCGCCTGAGCCGCCGGGTCCGCAGGGGCCTGGCGACATCGTCCAGCCGACGGCGCCGCCTGAGCCACCCGAACCCCGCGTGAGCATCGACGCGTCGGGTGTCTGCAGCCCACACCCTGGCATCGTCTACGCGATCGACGTGCAGTCACCACCTGGTGGTGCACTCGCTTACAAGGCCCCAACGGCGCGAGCCCGGCGGACCGGTGACAACCGTGGATGGGCAGGCAGGCACGATCCCGACTGGTGAGGGTCAGTTCGAGGTCCGCGGTGTCCTCCACGACCAGGGACCGGGCTTCTATCCCACCGAGTTCGTGGACGTCACCGTCGACTGTCACGACGACCCCGTCGATCCACCGATCGTGGTCCCGCCGACCTTCACCGGCTGACGCCGATGCGGTCACCGTTGCGAGGGCACGGGACCGCGCACGACGTGCCTTCCGGGCGAGGACCTGTAAGGCGGCCAGGCCCCGATCGTCAGGACGGGCGAGGGGCAGCGACCCGCCGCCGCCGGACGACGGAGGCCCCCCATGTTGCACGCACACGCCACACCAGCGACCGACATCTCGACCCACCGCGCACGCCGCTTGCCGCGGCTGCGCGCAGCGGTCGCCGCCGGGCTCACCACCACCGTGCTGCTCACGGGTTGTGGCGGGGCGTCGGAGCGGATCACGACCACCGCCACGCCGCAACCAGACGTCGCTGTGTCGGAACCGGCCATCGTGACCGCCGCGTCCGACGCGCCGGCGTTGGCCGCCCGCACCGATGGTGAGGTGGACGTGTACGACGCCCCGCAGAATGCGACACCCGCCCGCACGCTGCCGGCGACCACCGGGTTCGGCACGCCCACGGTCCTCCTGGTGTCCGAGGTCGGCACCGGTGCCAACGACGGCTGGCTGGAGGTGCTGCTGCCCCTACGCCCGAATGGTTCCACCGGATGGATCCAGGCCGCCGACGTGGAGCTGCAGGATCTCGCACTGCAGGTCGAGGTGAACCTGCAGGACAAGGAGCTGGTGGTGCGCGACGGCGCCGACGAGGTGCTGTGGACCGCCGCCGCGATCGGCGATCCCGACCACCCCACGCCTACCGGCCGGTTCTACATCGTCGACAAGCTGCAGTCGCCCAACCCCGGCGGTGTCTACGGGTCCTTCGCGCTGGGTCTGTCGGCGCACTCCGACGTCGCGCAGGACACCCTGCTCGTCGCGTGGCAGCAGCTCGACCGGTTGCAGCAGCGGGGGTCGTTCGGCGGCTGGGTGCTGCGGATCACGCGCAACCGGGCGCTTGACCGCCTCGCCCACGAGCGGCGCGCCGTGCCGACCGGCGACGATGAGCAGCTGGAGCCTGCAGTGAATGGCGACGATCGCACCGGCCCGGCGACGGGGGCGCCGGACCCGGCGGCAGCGCGGCGTCGACCGCTCGGGTGAGCACGCCCACACCGCCCCCGCGGGCGCGCGACGGGCTGGCAGCCACCCGACGGCGGTGCGTCGACGCCGACCAGGTGGTGACGGCCGTCCCGGTCTCAGGTACCGCGGAGCGGTGTGCCGTCAACGGCGGGCTGTTCACCTCAACGTCACCGGATCGGGCGGAGCGGCGACGCGCAGTGTGGAGGCCGTCAGCACGACTGTGCCGTGGCCGCCGGACATGGGACTCAGCCCCGCGGGATCGCAGGTCGAAGGCCGGCCCACCGCCTCGCGCCGGGTGCTGGGGCCCCGCCGGTCGTGATGTACGGCGTGGCGCGTGGATGGTCCACCGCCTCCGGCACCAGCCCGGCTCGAGCAGCTCGGCTTCGTCGCGGGCTGACACCCGACGTCGGCGTCCTCAGCGCCGGGCGGGACTGCGCCACTGGCCGGTCGAGGTGGTGGTCCACGCCTTGGGCGCGGTCGTCAGCCCCAGGTAGGCGTCGAGCATGCGGAACGGCAGCGAGCACACGCCGAGCAGCAGCATGCGTGGGCGACGCTGCACCAGGGCGATCATCGCAGTGAGCGCATAGTCGGGCAGAACGACGCCGTACAGCAGGGTCCACCAGGTGAACCACCCCGACACTGCCTCGTAGATCCCCGCGAACCACCCCCAGTCCAGCGCGATCCCGCCCGTCACAGACGGCAGTGCCAGCACGCCGGCGATCAGCGGCACCGCCAGCAGCAGGATGCTGCTGGTGATCACTTCGGCCACGAACAGGGCGATGACCACCCAGAACCAGCTCGCCCAGATGCCGTGATGGCGGATCGTCTGCCAGAACCCGAGGTTCCAGCGCCGGACCTGGCTGATGTAGTCGCGCAGGGTGTGGGGGTCCTGGCTGTAGGCCATCGCGCCGCGGGTCAGCGAGATCCTTCCCAACCGCTTGCGGTGGACCTCGAAGGTCATGTTGAAGTCCTCGATCACCAGCCCGTGCGGGGCGATGTCGATCTCGCCGAGCACCTCGGTGCGGTACACGCTGGCGAAGCCCGGCACGATGTAGCACACCGACGCGCGCCGCCAGGTCTGGCCGAACTTCTGCAGCATCTGCGTGATCGTGTAGAGCCGGTTGCGGTGGCCCAGGATCAGCTTGCCGGCCAGTGACAGGCCGTCGAAGCGCCAGATCACCTTGCAGTAGCCGGCGACGGCGGCGACGTCGGCCTCCGCGAGCTGCAGCGCGGCTTCCAGGAAGTAGCTGGGGTGGACCTCGCTGTCGGCGTCGAGGAACATCACGGCCTGGTACCGGTCGAGCAGGTCGAACGCCTCGATCCCGGCCTTGAGCGCACCCGCCTTGCCGCGGTTGGGGTGCAGGTCGAGCACGGCGACACCCGCCTCGCGTGCGACGTCGACCGTGCCGTCGGTCGATCCGTCCGACACGACGTACACCTTGTCGTGGCCCAGCAGCGGCGTCACGGAGTCGATCGACGTCCGTAGGACGGGTTCCTCGTTGTGCGCCGCGATCAGGA
This sequence comes from Actinomycetota bacterium, assembly GCA_019347695.1. Lineage (GTDB taxonomy): Bacteria > Actinomycetota > Nitriliruptoria > Euzebyales > JAHELV01 > JAHELV01. The sequence continues at coordinate 18,145 of JAHWKT010000045.1, forward strand.
CCGCGATCTCGTCGGTGCCGATCAGGCGCAGCGGCCGGCCCAGGCGGGCGTCGCGCCGTCGGTCGTCGATCACCCGAAGGCAGCCGATGATGGCCCAGAGCGTGAAGTTGACCCCGACGACGAAGATCGCGAGCAGGATCGTCGGCATCGGTTACGCCGTGTCGATCCGGCCGGTCGGCCATGTCGTCATGATCCGTCACCGAGCGTGCGCTCCGCGGTGCGCCAGATGTCGTCGGGCACCGAGCCGAGCCGCCAGAAGAACGCCCCGCCTAGGTCATGTCGTTCGACCAGCGCGAGCTTGGCCGCCACGCTGCGGGCGTTCTCGTACCACAGCTCGTGGTCGACGCCGCTGCGCTGGTAGCGCAGGTACGGCGACGCCGACCGTTCGTCGAACCGCGGTGTCCGCCCCGTCATGGCGATCCGGGTGTCGGCGTGGGTCAGCTGGAGATCGTCGGCGACCGGACCGCCGCCCCAGTCGTAGCCGAACAGCCCGATGCCGAGGATCACCTTGTGCGCGGGGACGTGGCGCAGGGTGTACGCGATCACGTCCGAGACCCACGGCAGCGGCGCGATGGGCCCGGGTGGAGATCCGTCGTAGTGCTGGTTGTAGGTCATGAGGTGCAGCTCATCGACCGCCGCGCCGATGGCCGCGTAGTCCTGGGCGCGGTGGTGCTCGCCCTCACCGGCGTCGCTGCGCTGGGCGTGCAGCGCGACCCCTAGACGCCGGTCGTCGGCATGCAGTGCGTCGGCGAGCTCCGTCACGAACGCCGTGAAGTTGTCCCGGTCGTCGGCACCGAGCAGCTCGTAGTCCACGACGATCCCGTCGAAGTCGCGGGCCGCGGCGAGCTCTGCGAGTGCCCGGACGTGGCGGGCCCGTGCGGTGGTGTCGGCGAGCAGCTCGGGGACGACCTCGAAGTCCCACTCGCCGTCGCGGTGGTTGGCGATCGTGGGCATGATCGCCATGCCCTGGTCCCGGAGGCGCTCGACGACCCGGTCGCTGGTGTCGGTGTACTCCGGGTGCTGCTCGACCACGTCGCCGTCGCGGGTGGGCGCGTACCACCACGGCGCCGCGGTGGTCAGCCAGCCACGGTTCGCCTCGACGTCCGCGACCGCCTCGGGCTGCTCCCAGTACGGCAGGTACCCGATGACGCGCAGTGGCCGGTCTGCGGGGGACAGATCGCCGGGTGCGTCGGCGCTGGTGATGCGGTCGCCGACGGGGTCACCCGCGGGCGCTGCGTCGCGTGGCATCGGCAGCATCACGAGCACGCCGGCGACGATGAGCACCACGACGGCAGCCGACAACCCCCACCACCACCGCCGCTGCCGGCGCGGCGGCGATTCAGGCGGGCCAGACGACGGCGAATCCCGCAGCAGCATCAACGTTGCACAGCAGATCGATCACGGACAGGTTCGGCATGAACGGATGCCGGTCGGCGAACTGTTGCCGGTATGTTGGGCAGTGCCAGGACTGCAGCACCGGCTGGATCCCGTTGGTCGCGAAGTGCTCCTTGTCGAGGTAGTTGCCGGCGGCGGTCCCACCGCACAGGTGCTCATCGGCGCCGAGCTCGTGGCACATCGCGACGATCCACGCGTTGCCCTGCTGGCGTCCCTCTGGTCGCTGCGCCGTCAGATCGGACGACCGCACGATCCGTCGCAGCCGCACGCGGTCCTGCGCGGCGAGTCGGGCGTTGACCGTCTCGAGGGTCACGTCGCCGGCGGTGACGTCGAGCTCGAGATCGAGCAGGACCGACAGCGCCCACAACAGCGTCGACGTGTTCAACGTCGCCAGGTCGGTGTGCGCCCGATCGAGCAGTGCCTGCAACGCCGGGGCGTGGCGCTCGTAGTGCGGGGCGGTCGCGTACCCGCTGTGGATCGTGCGCAGCTGTGGACGGACCCATTCGCCGCGGTCGGCGACCTGCGCCTCGGCGATCGTGGTGGTCCGCCCCTGATGGCGCACCGGCAGTGTGAGGGTGTGAAGCCCGCTGGCCAGACGGATCGGCGCATGCGCCTGGAAGCTAAAGTGCGTCGACGTGCCGTCCGGCCCGTGGTGCTTGAGCTTGCGGGTGAACTGGGTCGAGTCGAGGAGCACGAAGACATCGCTGTCCAGCGCGCGGTTGATGTAGTGCAGCCGCGGAAAGTACTGGGGTTGGTAGGCCGCCAGACGCATCTGCTCACCCCAGCCAGCGCACGCAGCGGTAGGCCTCGGCGAACCCCAGGCCGCTGTGTGCACCGCGGACCACCGCCATGTTCTCGAGCGCCTCGAGTGACCGGGTGTGGGGGTGCGGACGCACCTGACTGGCATACGCGCGCATCGCCGCGAGCTTCGCGTCGACGTCGTGGCGCTCCAACGACACGAACAGGTTCGGCGCGACCTCCGGATGCGGCGTCCACTGGTCGGCGACCTCCTCGAAGATCGCGACGACCTCCACGGGCTCGCGGTCGGCCGTGGCCATCGGGCGCAGTGCGGTCAGGGCGGCCTCCGCCACCGCCCGATGATCCTGGTTGTAGCTCAACGGTGACGGCAGCAGCACGACCGTGGGCTCGACCGCCTCGAGTGACAGCCGGCTGCCACGTTCGAGCGCGGCGATGAGGTCGACACCGGGCATCGCGTCGAGCCGCAGGTGGTACTCGGCGCCGGGCAGTGCGATGTCCCACTCGTCGTACTTGAGCACACCGGCGACCCGCTCGATCTCCGTCATGCGCTCCGAAGTGGTCGACAGCCCCCGGTCGGAGCGGTCCTGCGTGTCGCCGAGGGTGACGAAGTTGAC
>JAHWKT010000046.1 GCA_019347695.1 Actinomycetota bacterium
GGGACTGGCTGTGGCGCGCTGATGTACCGAGCGTCGCGAGCGGGCTGCTGACGCTCGCGATCGTGGTACTCCTGGCGACCACCACGCTCCTCGAGCGCCGCGCCAGCGTGGCGCTGGCCGTCGCCGCGCTCACCCTGCTGGTGCTCGGTGCCGTGCGGGGGTCGTCCGCACCGACGACGCGCGGCGCTACCACCGCGTGCGTCTGCTGATGGGTGCGGCGATCGCGTTGACGCTGGTGGTCGTCGCAGTGGCGGTCGGGCGGCTGGCGCTGTACACCGACGCGTTCGGGCTCACGGTGCTGCGGCTGTACGGCACGATCTTCGCCGTGTGGATCGGTGTCGTGTTCGTCGCGCTCGGCGCCGCGGTCGCCGGCGTCCGCGCCGGCCGCCGATGGCTGCTGCCGTTCGCGGCCGCGACCGGCCTCGCAACCCTGCTGGTGCTCAACGTCGCCAACCCCGAGGCGATGGTCGTGGACTACAACGTCGCGCGCTGGCAGCGGACGGACCGTGTGGACCTGCACTACCTGACCACCGAGCTGTCCGATGACGCCGTCCCGGCGCTGCTCGCCGCCACCGAGCGGCTCGACCCGCCGCGCGCCGCGCTCCTGCGGGCCGCGGTCTGCGTCGAGTTCACACCCAGCCGCGCCGACAGCCCGCTCGCGTTCAACGTGGCGCAGTTCCGTGCGAGCGCCGCGCTCAGGACCTCGTGCCGCGGCCCATGAGCACCGGGCCCGTGCATCGGCGCGACCTCCTAGCATGGCGGCCATGGCAGACAACCCGCACCACCTGCCGCCGGCCGACGCGGCGCTGGCCGCTGCGCTGGTGGGGCCGTTGCCGGGCGAGAGCGACGGCGACGACGCCGAGTTGCTGACGCTCGAGGAGCTGGCGGCGCACTGCGAGCTGCCGACGGCGCTGCTCGAGGCCGTCGAGCGCGAGGGCCTGCTGATCCCGCGCCGCACCAATGACGCGCGGCGCTACACCCTGGCGGACGCCGAGGCGCTGCGCGCCGGGTTGGCCCTGGTCGAGGCCGGGCTGCCACTCGACGAACTGTTCAACCTGGCCCGCGAGCACACCACGGCGATGCGAACGATCGCCGACCACGCCGTCGAGCTGTTCGCCCGCTTCGTGCGGGACCCCATCCGCGCGCAGGCGGCCGACGACGAGGACGCCGCCGCACGGCTGCTCGACGCGTTCGGGCAGATGCTGCCGGCCACCGGCACGCTGGTCGGTCACCACTTCCGCCGCCTGCTCGTCAACGCCGCATCCGCGCGGCTGCAGGACCGGACGTGATCCGCGCGACGGTACGGCGCGGCGGCGATGACGGCGCAGGCGTGTCGGCGTCGGGGCCGCTGTGGTCGCGCACCGTGGAGATCGACGACGCCGAGGCGGCCGCGGCGGTGGGCGGCGGCGAGCTGTGCTGGCTGGCGCCGTCGTGCGAGATCGCCGGCTGGGGGGTCGCGCTACGGACCCCGGTCGACGGCGTACGCCGGCGCGAGGTGGCGGCGGACGTGATCGCCCACCAGCTGTCGACGATCGTCGCCGACAACGGAGCCACGCCCGCGACGACGACGCTGCCGCAGCTCGACGCCGCCCCCGCGCCGGCCCCGCCAGGCGCTCGGCCGGTGGCGTTCGCCAGCCTCAGCTTCGACGCCGGCGCCTCCGGTTCGGTGGCGGTCGTGCCGCGCACGACCGTGCAACGGCGTGGCGGTCGAGCGTGGGTGACCACCGTCGCGGACCGGCCGGTCACGGCGGCCGACGTGCGGCTGCCGCCGCGAACGCCCGAAGTGGGGGCCACCGGGCGGGTCCGCTACGCGGGCACCACGGCGGCGGAGATCGCCTGGATCGAGGCCGTCGACCGCGCGGTCCGGCGGATCCGTGCCGGCGACGTCGAGAAGGTCGTCCTCGCCCGCGACCGGCTGGTCTACAGCGACGAGCCGTTCGATCTGCCGCGGGTGCTCGCGCGGCTGCACGCGCGGTTCCCATCGTGCTACACGTTCCGCGTCGAGGGGCTGGTCGGTGCGTCACCCGAGCTGCTGATCCGCCGTGCCGGTGCGGCGGTCACCTCACTGGTGCTGGCCGGCACGGCACGGCGGGGCGCGGACCCAGAGGAGGACCGGCGCATCGGGGCGCAGCTGGAGAGCTCCACCAAGGATCTCGCCGAGCACCGTCCGGCAGTCGACTCGGTGCGCGCCACGCTGACCCCGCTCGTCTCGGATCTCGACGTCGAGCCGCGGCCACACCTGCTGCGGCTCGCGAACGTGCAGCACCTGGCGACCCATGTCACCGGGCGGCTGCACACGCCGACCGATGCGCTGTCGCTGGCCACCCGCCTGCATCCGACGGCGGCGGTCGGTGGCACGCCGACGGACCGCGCCCTGCAGGTGATCGCGGAGCTCGAGACGATCGACCGCGGGCGTTACGCCGGCCCGGTCGGCTGGGTCGACGCCGCCGGCGACGGCGAGTTCGCGATCGCGCTGCGCTGCGCCCAGTTCGACGACACGGCCGCCAGCGCCAGGCTGTTCGCCGGTGCCGGCATCGTGGCCGACTCGCTGCCGGAGTCCGAGCTCGAAGAGACCCGGCTCAAGCTCCGCGCGATGCAGTCGGCGCTGTAGGTCGCGCCACCCCGCCCGACCGTGGCGGATGACACCCACCAGCGGGCCTCATCCGACACACCCCCGGCCGGATCAACCGTGGAGGGCGTCCGCCACCGCGGCGGCCAGCTCCTGGTGCAGCGCGGCGTTGGCGTCACGGTCGGTGCGCACCTCGATGAGGTGCAGGCCGCCCGCGGCGTGCCCGGCCGCCACGAGGTCGGGCAGATCGTCCGCGCGCGCCAGCGGGTGGTAGGTCAGCCCGTAGGTCACGGCCACGGCGGCAGGTCGGATGCCGTGGGGGGTGCCGAACAGCCGCTCGAACCCGTCGACGCCTCGCTGTTCGAGCAGCGAGAAGATGCCACCGCCATCGTTGTTGACGACCACGAAGACCGCCCTCAGGTCGCCGGCGGCGCGCAACAGGAAGCCGTTCTGGTCGTGCAGGAGCGACAAGTCGCCGCACAGCGCCGCCACCGGACCGTCATGCGCGATCGCACCACCCAGCGTGGTCGAGACGAACCCGTCGATGCCGCCGGCGCCGCGGTTGCCGATCACGCGCAGGCCCCGCCGGGGCCGCATGACCGCCGAGAGATCGCGGATCGGCATGCTCGACGCCGCGACCAGCAGCGCTCCGTCGGGCAGGCACGCGGCGAGGTCCCGTGCCGCCCGTGGTTCGCTCGGTGCGGTCTGCGCATCGAGGACCGTGTCGACCGCGTCCCGCGCCGCCCGCTCCGCGTGCTGCCACTGCGCGAGGAAGTGGGTGGTGGTCCGCGGCCCGTCGAGATGTGCGGTCGCATCGCGCAGCACGGCGGTGGGGTCGGCGCGCACGATGCGCGACACCGTGCGCCCCGGATCGAGCCACGCGCCGTCGACGTCGATCAGCACCGTGGTGGCCACGCCGTCGAGCCAGCGGCGGACGTTGCGGGTCAGCACCGGACGGCCGACGACGAGCGCGACGTCGGGACGGTGCGCGTCGGCGAACGTCTCGTCGGCGAGCAGCAGGTCGGCGGTGCTCGCGACATGGTCGCCGGTCCGCGCGCCGCTGTGCGGCTCGGCGATGACCAGCCACCCGGCGGCCGCGGCGAACCCCTCGGCGACCACGCCGTCGACGACCACGTCGCCCAGCACCAGCGCACCCCGCGGCACGGTCGAGACCAGCTCCGCCAGCTCGCGCGCCACGCGCGGATGTGGCGTGGACGGCGTGGTCGCCGTCACGGTCCATGGCCGACCGTCGGGTCGTCCGTCCAGGCGCTCGTCCCACGCCCATGCGTCATCCGGCACCAACGGTGCACGCAGGCCCACGTTGCAGTGCACGGGTCCCGGCGGACGCCCGCGACACGCGGCGAGTGCCCGTGCGGCGACCGACCGCCAGTAGGCAACCTGACCGTCGCGGCGCTGCTCGGCGACGGTGACGTCGATCGCCCACCGGGTCGCGGCACCGTACAGGCCGACCTGATCGATCGTCTGGTTGGCCCCCGTGTCGCGCAGCTCCGGTGGGCGGTCCGCGGTCAGCACCAGCAGCGGCGTGCGGGAGTGGTGCGCCTCGACCACCGCCGGGTGCAGGTTGACCGCCGCGGTCCCCGACGAGCAGACCACCGCGGCCGGTTCCCCGCTCACCTTGCCGATGCCCAGCGCGGCGAATCCGGCGGACCGCTCGTCGATCTCGATGTGCACCGCGACGTCGCCACAGCCGTCGAACGCCAATGCCAGCGGTGCCGAGCGCGAGCCGGGCGCCACCAGCACGTGGCGCAGTCCACCGCGTACGAGCTCGTCGACGAGCACCCGGGCCTGCGCGGTCGACGGGTTCATCCCGGCTGCCCGTTCGATCGGCCGGCCGAACCGTCACCGGCCACGACCTGCCGCGCCGCAGCGAGCAGCCGGTCGAGCTCGGTGCGCACTGCGGCGCCAGCGGTCCACCGCTCGACGAGTGCGGGGTCGGGGGATGGCCGGCGCACCCGCAGCACGCCGCCGACCGGCCGGAGCGGATCGGTGGTGACGTCGCCCGCGAGCAGCGACATCGTGCCCAGGCCGCACGCGTACGGCAGGTCGGGCAGGGCCGCGGCGAGCGCCAGACCGGCGGCCAGGCCGACCGACGTCTCGACCGCCGACGACACCACGGCCGGACGGTCGCACGCCTCCGCGACCGCCAGGCACGGACGCACCCCGCCGAGCGGCTGGACCTTGAGGATGACGACGTCGGCTGCGTCGATGCCGCGGATGTGCAGCGGGTCGGCCGCCAACCGCACCGACTCGTCGGCGGCCAGCGGCACATCGACGCGGGTGCGCAGACGGGCGAAGTCGGCGAGGTCGGCCACCGGCTGCTCGGCGTACTCCAGGTCGAAACGGGCCAGCTGCCGCAGGCGGCGAATGGCGGTGTCGAGGTCCCAAATGCCGTTCACGTCGACCCGCAGGCGGCCGTCGGGGCCGAGCGCGTCGCGCACGGCCTCGACCCGGTCGACGTCGCCGGCGTCGCCCACCTTGACCTTGGCCGTCGTGCAGCCCGACGTCGCCACGATCCGATGGGCGTGTGCCGGGTCGACGGCCGGGACGATGGCGTTGATGGGCACCGCGGTGCGCCGCGCTGGGGGCCACGATCCAGTCGCCGCCTCCAGCGTCGCACGCCACCATCGGGCCGCGAGCTGCGGGCCGTAGTCGCCGAACGGGGACCACTCGCCCCACCCCGACGGCCCGCGCACCAGCAGCCCCTGGCGTGCGCCGGTGTTGCGGAATCTCGTGACCAGCGGGATCTCGAATGCGCCGGCGACCGTGACGGCCGCAGCGACCGTCGTCTGTCGAGGGTGCATGCCGTCGATGGTAGGCGGTGCGCGTCGACGCCGGCGAAAGAGGTCGCGCCCCCCTACCCGCGCGACCGCTAGAAGAACCCGCCGGGCGCCACCGACGCGACCGACAGGCCGGCGGCCAGCAGCAGGCCGTAGAGCAGCTGCAACCGGCCGGTCGCCGCAAGTCCGACCACCAGCAGCGCCGGATCGTCGGCCTCGAGGCCATCGGCGGTCCGGTTCTGCGCCACCAGCGCGAGCGGGAGCGCACCGAAGGCCATGGCCGGCCACACCGAGAGCGCGACGAGCGCCACGAGACCGGTCCACAGGATCGCGACGTTGATCAGCACGATGAACAGGTAGAAGGTGCGCCGCTCCCCCAGGCGGACGGCGACCGTGCGCTTGCCGACGCGGGTGTCGGTCGGGATGTCGCGCAGGTTGTTGACCACCAGCAGCGCGACGGACAACAGGCCGACCGGTACGGCCGCGATGGCCGGCAGCCAGCGCAGGGACTCGTCCTGCACATAGGCCGACCCGACCGTGGCGACCAGCCCGAAGAACACGAAGACGAACACCTCGCCGAGCCCCGCGGAGGCGTACGGTCGCGGTCCGCCGCTGTAGCCGACGGCGGCCGCGAAGCACAACCCGCCGACCAGCACCAGCACCCACCCTGCGGCGGCTGCCAGCGCCACGCCCGCTGCGGCGGCGGCCACGAGCGCCACGACCATGGCTCGGCGCATCTGCTCCGGACGGACCAGACCGGCCGCGACCGCCCGGCGCGGGCCGCGGCGGTCGGCGGTGTCGACGCCCCGCACGCCGTCGAAGTAGTCGTTGGCGAAGTTGACCGCGACCTGGATCGCGACGGCGACCACGAGCGCCGCCAGCATCCGCCACGCCACGAACCGGGTGGCCGCCGCCGTGCCCACGAGCACCGGTGAGATCGCGGCCGGCAGCGTGCGCGGCCGCGCGGCGGCCAACCAGACCTCCGACGACACCACCAGACCGTCGTCTCCTGCGATCGCTAGCGTGTGGACGATGAACTCGTCGCAGGCTAGCGCGCGGCATGGCGAGGCACGCCTGGTCGCCGTGCACGCTGCCGGCGCAGCGGCCGCCGATCTGATCGACCGCACGTGGGCGGCTGGTGACGCCGTGCTGCCGCTGGATCCCACCGCGTCCGTTGCGTCGGCTCGGGCGACGGCCACGGATCTGCGGGCGCACCGCATCGTCGGTCCGCGGGGACGTACCGACCTCCGCGGTGGGGTCGGCGTGCCGGCGGGCACGGCACTGGTGGTGCGCACGTCCGGCGCCACCGGCCGCGCCCGCGGGGTGGTGCTGGGCCACGCGGCGCTGCAGGCCGCGGTCGCTGCGAGCATCGACCGCCTGGACGCGGCGGACGCCCGCTGGCTCGGGGTGCTGCCGCTGCACCACATCGCCGGCCTGCTGGTGCTGCTGCGCGCCCGGGCGACGCGCACCCCGACGACGCTCCACGACCGCTTCGACGTGGCCGCGATCGCTGCCGAGACCGATGCGACCCACATCGCGCTGGTCCCGACGATGCTGCATCGACTGCTCGACCACGGCGTCGACGTGGGCAGGTTCGACCGCATCCTGCTCGGTGGCGCCGTTCCACCCGTTGGCCTGCTCGAGCGGGCGCTCGCGGCGGGTGCGCACGTGACCGTCAGCTATGGCATGACCGAGACTGCCGGCGGGTGCGTGTACGACGGTCGTCCCCTCGACGGTGTCGCCGTCGCGGTCGATCCCGACGGCCGGGTGCTGGTGCGTGGCGACGTGCTGGCCGACGGCTACCGGACCGACCGCGGCGTCACGCCGTTGCGCGATGCCACCGGTTGGTTCCGCACGAGCGATGTGGGTCGGTTCGACGGCGACCGCCTGGTGATCACCGGCAGGGCGGACGACGTCGTGGTCAGCGGCGGGGTCAACGTGCCGACCGCAACCGTTGTCGACGTGCTGCAACGCCATGCGGGCGTGGCAGCTGCCGCGGTGGTCGGGGTCGACGACACCGAGTGGGGCCAGCGCGTCGTCGCGTTCGTCGTCGCGGCTGACCCGGCGGCACCGCCGTCACCCGAGGTGCTGCGCGACCACGTCCGCAGCATCGTCGATGCGGCGTGGGTGCCGCGGGAGGTCCGCTACCTGGCAGCGCTGCCACGGACCACGCTCGGCAAGATCGACGGCGCGGTGCTGCGTTCCGAGGCCACCCGCGCCGGCTGAACGCGGTGGCCCGGTCGACGTACCATCGGCGCATGTCCGCCACGCTCGTGGGTACCAGTCCGGTCGCCATGCGCCGCATCACGCTGGCCGCCATCGTCACCAACGTCGCGATCGTGGTCACGGGAGGCGCGGTCCGCCTGACGGGCTCGGGCCTTGGCTGTCCCGAGTGGCCGACCTGCAACGAGGGCAGTGTGGTGCCGGTCGACGCCACCGACGTCGCCGCCTGGCATCAGGCCATCGAGTTCGGCAACCGGCTCCTGAGCTTCGTCGTGCTCGCCGTCGCGCTCGCCGCGCTGCTGGCCGCCATGCGGCTGCGTCCTCGTCGACGCGATGTGGTTCGGCTCGCCGCGCTGCTGCCGATCGGCGTCTTCGCGCAGGGGGTCATCGGCGGCATCACCGTGCTGACCGGACTGCACCCGCTGATCGTCGCCGCCCACTTCCTGACGTCGATCGCCATCATCGCCGCGGCGGTCGCGCTGCACCACCGTGTCCGACGCGAACCCGGCCCGACCCACAGCGTGGTGCACCCAGAGCTGCGCCGGGTGCAGCACGTGCTGCTCGTGGTCCTCGCCGGCGTGCTGACACTGGGCACGCTGGTCACCGCCACCGGTCCACACGCAGGTGACGCCGACACGCCGCGACTCGGCCTGGATCCGCGGCTGATCAGTCAGTTCCACGCCGACGGCGTCTTCCTGCTCCTCGGTCTGACCGTCGCGCTCTGGTTCGGTCTGCGTGCCACCGACGCGCCGGCACGTGTGCAGCGCGCGGCGACGGTGCTGGCCGGTGTCGTGGTCGCCCAGGGACTGATCGGTTACGTCCAGTACTTCACCGGCCTGCCCGAGGTGCTCGTCGGCGCCCACCTGCTCGGCGCCTGCCTGGTGTGGATCGCCGCCCTGCACCTGTGGCTGACGTCGACGGTGCACTCCCCCACGTCGCAGCACGCGGGGACCCACGCCACCGCGTAGCATGCCCAGAACTGGCGACGGCCCTCCCGCACGTTGTGGGAGGGCCGTCGAGGTCGAGACGGCGATCGGGCTCAGGTGTCGTGCTGGCGACGCATCATCCCGACGCCGAACAGCCCGAACAGCGCGGCGAACAGCCCGCCGAACGCCGCGGGGACCAGCAGGCCGTCAGCAGCGCCGCCACCGCCCGTGTCGACGCGCGTGGGCACCGGGATGCCCGACTCGGACGTCGTGGTGCCGGAGTCGGAACCCGCCGACGACCCGTCGTCATCGCTGTCGCTGTCGCCGTGATCGTCAGCGGTGGCCGACGTCGCGCAGTACTCGGACTCGAGCTCGGCGATGATCGATGGGAGGCGGGCCTCGAGCTGCGCACGCTGCGCCTCGCTGAGGTCCTTGAGCTGCTCCTCCGGCGCGTCGGCGAGCGCCTGCTTGGCCCCGGCGGCGATCTCCTCTGCCGACGACTTCTCGAGCTTCGAGCAGAGCAGCGACTCGAGCTCGTCTCGCGACGCCGAGGTCAGGTCGGCGCTCGACACGCCGAGCTGGGAGGCGGCGGCGTCAAGCGCCGGCGCATACTCCTTCGGCAGATCGGCCAGCGGATGGTCATCGGACTCTCCGGCCAGCGCGACACCGGACATCAGGGCCGTCAGCAGCAACGTGACGGCAAGCATGCGTCCCAGGCGAATCAACGTCTCAGCACCCCCGCACATGAGCGATAGCGATAGCGGTCTGTCGTTGGACGGTCCTGAGTCTTGACGGTGTCGCGGCGGTCAGCAGCTGCACCCGCCATATCAGGAGGACAGGTCTGGCTCGTCGAGGCGTCCGGGGGGCTATCGTTGCCTGGCCGAGTAGCCACGTCTTCGGAGAAGGTGACCACCGTGAGCGACGAACACCAGGTTCCGCCTCCGGTCGACCAGAGCGCCGACCGGATCCAGGAGCGCGACTACGAGTCCAACTTCGCCGAGCTGCCGGACCACGAGACGCACCCCCGGACGGAGCCCGGCGCCGGACCGTTCGGTTCGACAGGCAACTCCGGCACCAACGGGCCGGTCATCCTCATGGCGATCGGCGGCCTGATCACCGCCTCGGTGTTCCTGTTCCGCACGCCGTGGGTGCTGGTTCTCGGGATCGTCATCTTCCTGGCCGCCGCACTGTGGGCAGGCGTCGCGGGGCGTTCCCGCGGCACCATGGCGGGCAGCGGACCGTCGATGATCGATCCCGACGAGGACTGACGACCCGCCGGACTACGCGGATGCAGCGGTGGCGTACACGATCACGTTCGACCCGTAGCTGCGCCGCTGGGCGTTGAAGTCACCGCCGCAGGTGATCAGTCGAAGGACCGCCTGGTCGGTCGTGTTCCAGATGCGCTCCACCGGCAGGTCCTCCTTGCGCTGCTGCTCCGAGCGTTGCACGACGAAGGTCGAGCTGGCGCCGTCGGCGTGCTCGACGATGATCTCGTCGCCGGCGTTCAGCTCCTTGAGCCGGTAGAACACATCGGGACCGTCGACCGAGTCGACGTGCGCCGCGATCACGGCAGGCCCGACCGCACCGGGTCGTGGGCCAGGCGTGTACCAGCCAGCCTCACCGAAGTCGGGGACCTCCATCGACTGGTCGGCGTTGAGCCCCACGCCGGCCACGTCGGCGTCCACATCGATGCTGGGGATCACCACGCGCGCGGGCGGGGCCGGCTCGGCGGCGGCGTCGGTCGCGGTGTCCGACGAGACGCGCGCAGGTGTCACCGGTGCCGCCGGGTCCGACGGGGCCTCGGTGGCCGCGGCCGCGATCGGGGCGATCACCTCAGGCTGGACGGGTGGTTGATCGAGCACGATCAGCACCGCCACACCCAGCAGCGCGCCGACGACAGCCGACGCCGCGCCCGCCGCTAGCCTCGACATGCTGCCGCTTGAGTGAGAGTGCGCACGCTGCAACGCTACCCGGACGCGGCCTCGGCGGTGGTGCGCCACCGGACACGCGCACCTCCCCGATCGCCTGTGAGGGAGCCGATCCGGCCGGCGCTCAACGCTGGAGGAAGCGAACTTCGGGCGCAAGCTACTTCGCCGATGCCGAAGTTCGTCTCGAGCGAACAATCATGGCATCGATCGCGTGGCTTCCTCGGTTCGGCCTTCCACCGGTGGCAGACTCCGGCCATGCCGACCTTCGTCAACCGCGAACGGGAGCTGCGGGCGCTCGATCGCGCGTGCAGCGAGGACGGTGGCATGGCGATCGTGTCCGGTCGTCGCCGTGTGGGCAAGACCGCACTGATCGACCGCTTCGCCGCCACCCGTCGCGCCGTCTTCCTCCCGGGCACGCGCGCCCCGGTGGGCGAGGCGCTGCGACGGCTCGAGGACCGCATCCGTCACGCCCTGCCACCCCAGCCCGGGGATCTGCTCGACCTCGGCCACCTCGACACCTGGGACGCCGCGCTCGGCTACCTGCTGGCGCGGGCGCGCGACGAGCCGTTCCTGCTCATCCTCGACGAGTTCCCCTACCTGTGTGAGTCGGATCAGACACTGCCGAGCACACTGCAGGCGCGATGGGATCACCGTGGCGACAGCCACCTGTCGGTGGTGCTCGCGGGCAGCCACGTCGGGCTGATGGAGGAACTGGTGTCCGCGGATGCACCGCTGTTCGGGCGCGCGGACGCGCACCTGCGGCTCGCGCCGTTCAGCTGGCGGGAAGCGCCGCTGCTAGTCGGCGGCAACGACCCCGAGACATGGTTCGAGGCCTACTGCACCGTCGGTGGCATGCCGCGGTATCTGACGCTGTGGGACCCCCGCGAAGACCTGCTGACCAACCTGACCGAGCTGCTCGATGGACCCGGTGCCCCGCTGGGCGACGAGGGGACGGTGGTGCTGCAGGAGCTGACCCCCGGCTCTGCCGCCGCCCGGGTGCTCGAACTGATCGCGCTCGGCGCCGAGAGCTTCTCGGTCCTGCGCGAGCGCACAGGCCTCGCGCCGGCCTCGACCAGCGAGGCGCTCGCGCTGCTCGAGGCGCTACGGCTCATCGAGCGCGTCACGCCGGTCGGCGAGGACGCGCGGCGGACGCGACGGGTCCGCTACGAGGTCCGCGACGCGTTCCTGCGCCTGTGGCTCGCGGTGGTGCTCCCCCACCGCGAGGCGTTCGAGCTGGGGCGCGGCGCGGGCGTGCTCACGGCCAACCGCAGCACGCTGGCGACGAGTCAGCAGCGCGGACTGCGGGCGGTGCTGCACTCGGTGCTGGCCGATGCGCATCAGGCCGACTGCGGACCGTGGTGGGCCACGGCCGGTGACGCCGAGGTCGACGCGCTCGCGCTCGCAGGCGGCGCAGCCGTCGCCGCCGGTTCGGCGCAGTGGACCACGAACGCCGATGCGGACCGGGAGCGCGCGCGGATCCGCGACGTGCTCGCCGACTCGCCGTACGCCGAACCCGATGAGGTGGTGGTGCTCGCGCGCGACGGGCAGGGGGTCACGCGGCCCGCCGATCTCTACGTCGACTGACGCACAGCCAGCCGCACGGCGCCGCGACGCGCGGTGCTCGACACGAGGCAAGCGGCGTCACGGCCATCGTGCGGTGGCGGGGTGCCGGCCGGCCCCCCTCGAGGCACGGCCGACACCCCAACGCTCGTCGTCAGGCGATCGTGACCTCGTCCGAACGGTAGACGTCCTGGATGGCGTGCAACAGCTCGATCCCCTCCGACGTCGGGCGCTGGAACGCCTTGCGACCCGAGATCAGGCCCATGCCGCCCGCGCGCTTGTTGATGACGGCCGTGCGGACGGCGTCGGCGCGGTCCGACCCCCCGGAGGATGCACCGCCGGAGTTGATCAGTCCGGCACGCCCCATGAAGCAGTTGACCACCTGCCACCGGGTCAGATCGATCGGATGATCGGTCGTCAACCGGTCGTACACGAGATCGTCGGTCCGCCCGTACCCCTCGATGGCCCGGTACCCGCTGTTGGTCTCGGGCTGCTTCTGCTTGATGATGTCCGCCTCGATGGTCACGCCGAGGTGGTTGGCCTGGCCGGTGAGATCGGCCGCGGTGTGGTAGTCGGTGCCGTCGACCTTGAAGGCGCTGTTGCGCAGGTAGCACCACAGCACGGTGAACATGCCCAGCTCGTGTGCGTGATGGAACGCCTCGCCGACCTCCTGCAGCTGCCGCATCGACTCCTGCGAACCGAAGTAGATGGTCGCGCCGACGCCAACGGCTCCGAGCTCGAACGCCTGGGCGACCGAACCGAACATCACCTGGTCATGCGCGTTGGGGTAGGTCAGCAGCTCGTTGTGGTTGAGCTTGACGATGAAGGGGATGCGGTGGGCGTAGCGCCGCGACACCGCACCCAGCACACCTACCGTGGTGGCCACGGCGTTGCACCCACCCTCGATCGCGAGCTCCACGATGTGGCGCGGGTCGAAGTACTTCGGGTTGGGCGCGAACGACGCGGCGGCCGAATGCTCGATGCCCTGGTCGACCGGCAGGATCGACACGTACCCAGTGCCGGCGAGACGTCCGTGGTCGAACAGTGACTGCAGGTTGCGCATGACCACCGGGGACCGGTCGGTCCCCGCCAGCACGCGGTCGACGAAGTCTGGGCCCGGCAGGTACAGGTCGTCGCGTGGAATGGTCTTGCACTCGTGGTCGAGCAGGTCGCTGGCGGTGTCGCCGAGCTCGGACAGGATGTCGGTCATCGGGCTGCTCCTGGCGGTGACGTCGTGCACACCAGACGCTACACCGTGGCGCGACGGCGCGACAGGCACAGTGTCAGCGGCCGGGCAGCCCTTCGGTCAACCGCTGGGAAGACAGCGCGTCGGCGTCGCCGGTCGGTCAGGTCGCGTACGAGTGCAACCCGACGACGACGAGGTTGACGACGAAGTAGGTGACGAGCAACGCGACGTACGCGGCGACCCCGACCCACGCCGCACGACGACCGCGCCAGCCATGGGTCGCGCGTGCGTGTAGGTACGCGGCGTAGAGGATCCAGGTGAAGAACGCGCCGGTCTCTTTGGGGTCCCACCCCCAGTAGCGGCCCCAGGCCTCCTCGGCCCATATCGCGCCGCAGATGACACCGAAGGTGTAGATGGGCATCGCGAACGCGGTGATGCGGTACGCGAGCGCATCGAGCTCCGCGGCCGCCGGCAGGTGCGGCAGTGCGTACCACGCCCACGCACCCAGCCCGCCACCGATGAGCGCGCCACCCACCGCGCCACGCGCTCCGCCCTCGGTTCCGTACAGTCCCAGCAGCACGGCCGGGACGAGCACGAACCAGACCGGCGACAGCACCCGCCGCAGCTCCAGCGGCGAGACCACCGTGGTCGTGGCCGTCGCCGTGTCGTGGTCGGCGACGTCGACGCTCGCCGCGCCCACCGTGCCCGACCGGTAGCCGGCGCCCGACCGCGCCGCCACACGCCGCTCGGCGGTGTCGCGCGCCAGGTACAGCGCCGTCGCGAGGAAGGCCAGCAGGAACACGGCGGCCGAGGAGACCATCGCCGTCACGTGGATGTTGAACCAGTAGCTCTCGAGCGCCGGGACGAGCGGCCCGGCGGGCACGAACAGCAGCCACCCCGAGCCCATCATCAGCACCGCGGCGGCCAGCACGAACCCCATCAGGTGGATGTGGCGCAGGCGCGCCTGCACGAAGACCAGCCCGCCGGCGACCGCGAGCAGCGCGATGACCGACGAGTACTCGAACATGTTGCCCAGCGGGATCCGCCCGGTGTCGAGTCCCCGCAGCAAGCTGCTGCCCAGGTGCACGCTCACCCCGCCGACGGCGAGGCCGGTCGCGATGCGGCCGGCGCGGTCACCCGCACGCGTCGACGCGATCACGCCATCGACGCTGACCCGCGTGAACGCCATGGCGAAGAAGTAGCCGACCATCGCGAGCACGTACAGGCCCAGCGCCACATAGAACAGCGTGTCTGACAGCTCAGCCATGGTGCGCGTCGGTCATCGGGGTCTCCTGTACCGCGGTCTCGCCTGCGACCGGCAGCGCCGACCGCACCGCGCCGACCAGCGCGGCGAACGCGTCGGCGAACACCACCTTACGCTGCAGCGCCACGCCCGCGAGCACGACGCTGGTCACACCGTCGGCCCCGGGGTGCGCCTCCGCCCAGACCCGCCGGCGGTACGCGTACAGCGACGCGACGAGACCGGCCAGCAGCAGAACCGAGCCGCCCAGCATCACCCAGCGGCCGGGCGCGTGCGACACCTGGAACCCCGACCACAGCGGCACCTCGACGAACTCGACCGTCAGGTTGCCCACCAGCTGCTCGCTGGTCGTGCCGGGCACCAGCGTCGTGCTGGCGACGGGCTCGCCGTCGCGGATGAACCGGCTGGCGTCGACCGCGCGCTGCAACCCCAGCTCGCCCACCCACAGGTCGGCGAACAGCACCGGGTCGTCGGGCCGTTCGCTGCGCGAGAACGGTCGGCCCCGGTCGTCGACGGCGAAGTCCGGCAGCAGTGCGATGTCGAGGGCGATCTGCTGCGGCGAGCTGGTCTTGACCTTCGCGGTGCCGGTCCACACCCCGCTGTTGTTGCCGAGCATCACCCGATCGTCGTACAGGACCGTGTCGCCGGCGCGGACGATGATGTGGGGGGCCATGCCGAAGCGGAGCTGGAACAGCTTGACGCCGTCGTGGCGCAGCGGCTGGTTGACCCGCACCGGCACGCGCTCGCGCACGACCTCGCCGTCGTCGACGATCGTCACGGTGGACACGAAGTCGTCCGGCGTCCCGTTGGGGTGATAGGTCGCGTCGAAATCGTCGAGCCTGACCTCGAAGCCGCGATGATCGTCGATGCCGAAGTACTGCCCGGCGCGGATGTTGCCGTACACGATCCGCGTCTCGGTGAAGGTGCCGCCCTCCACGACGTTGATCTGGCCGGCAAAGCCGAAGCTCTGGGCGATCCCGACGCCGATGAGCAGCACGTAGAACGCCGAGTGGAACAACAGGTTGCCGCCCTCGCGCCAGTGCCCGCGTTCGGCGGCGAGCTGCGGGTGTCCCGAGCTGGTTGTCGTGGCGTCGATCCACCGCCGGCGGAACCGCCGTCCCGCCAGCACCGTGTCGACCTCGGCCAGCGCAGCGTCCGGTGGCAGGGTGGTGCGGATGACGGCGTGGTTGCGCAGCCGGCCGAGGTTGCGCCCGGCGGTCGGCGGCCGTCGGACGGTGCGCCAGAACGCCCGGTAGCGCGGGATCAGGCAGCCGGTGAGACTGACCAGCAGCAGCACAGTGAGTGTCGCGAACCACCACGAGCCGAACACGTCGAACAGCTCGGCGCCGTCGAAGATGGCCGCGATCGACGCACCGGGCCCCGCGGTGCCGGCGCGCCACCTGGCAACGGTGTCGGGAACCAGCGGCTCCTGCGGGATGAACGTCGCGACGATCGTCGCGACCGCGATGCTGAACAGCACGACCAGTGCCGTGGACATGCGGCGCAGGCGTCGCCACGCCAGCTGCAGCGTCTCCCACGGCCCGGGAATCATGGGCAGCCGTCCCCAGCCGGACGGTGGTTGCTGCTGCGGCGGGTCCCCGACCTGCGTCGTCGTGTCAGCCATCGAGGCTCCCACCCTACGCGCCGGCCTGCGGGTCAGGAGCACGGCGTCGCCGACGTGCAGAGCCGGCCGCACACGGATCGCTGACAGGCGACGTATCAGCCGGCGCGCGCGCCTCTCGTTGTAGTGACGAAGGGAGCACGCGGATGGCGACGACGAGCAGCACAGACTTCGGCCAGCTGGATCCGACCGACGGGCGCCTGCGCTCGACCACCGACCGCACGATGGTGTCCTTCGCGCGGGGGTACCTCGAACGCTACGGCTACACGCGGGCGTGCGGCTGCGACGCCGGCACCGTGTGCCCCCACACACAGCGGGCGCTCGAGCGCATGCAGACGTTTCTCGGCCTGGTGGTCACCGGCACCGTGACCCTCGAGACGCTCGAGCTGATGCGTCAGCCGCGGTGTCCGATGCCCGACGTCGATCCCGACGAGGCCGGCGGGCCGGGCATCAACGAGCAGGATCCATTCGTGTTCACCGATCGGACGTGGACCGACCGCAGCCTGCGTTGGTTCCTCGACACCGGCACGCCCGACACGATCGGCGAGGCGGCCGCGATCCAGCGGGCGTTCGACACGTGGGCGGCGCAGGTGCCGCTGACGTTCACGCGGACGTTCGCGGTCGACGACGCCGACTTCGTGGTCGACTGGGTGGTCGGCGACCATGGCGACGGCTCGCCGTTCGACGGCGTCGGCAGCGTGCTCGCGCACGCCTTCCACCCGCGCGATGGGCGCATCCACTTCGACGAGAGCGACCTCTGGGGTCACACGGAGAGCGGCAGCACGCACGACGTCGAGACCGTCGCGCTGCACGAGATCGGCCACGCGCTCGGGCTGCGCCACTCCGGGTCGAGCGACGCGGCGATGTTCCCGACCATCAACGACCGGCAGCGGACGCCACACAAGTTCGACATCCGCGGCATGCGCAGCCGCTACCCCGTCGTCGTACACCGACACACGTCGGACGCCGCGACCGTGCCGATCTGGGCGCTGCGCAACTCCGGCGGCACCGGCGTCGTCACGGTCGACCTCGGCCGCACCGTGCGGGTGCTGGCCTGGGGCCAGGTGACGATGACCGACTCGCTGACCGACCTCGACCGCGACAACGCGTATGCGATCGAGGTGTTCGCGGTCGACGGCGAGCGCACCCATCCGCTGATCTCCGGCGGACGCCACTGGGGCTCGGCCCAGGCCCCCAGCAACGTGCACGCGGGGGCGTACGTCGGTCGCGCCAGCACGGTGACGTTCCGCCTCAGCGCACTGCACACGGCCGACCTGGACCTGTTCGGCGTCGGCACCGTCATCGTCCTCGAGGAGGAGTGAACCAATGGATCGGTACGTGTTCTACAACGAACGGACGGGCGAGATCGTCCACTCCCACCAGTCGCTGCGGATCGGATCGAGCGACCTGATGGAGCCCGACGCCGAGACCCTCGCGCTGTTGACCGACCGGGTCGCGGCCTTCGGGCCGGTCGCGCGGGTCACCACGAACGAACCGTTGGTGTCGAGCCTGCGTGCGGCGCGCCGTGTCGACGTCCGCACCGGGCGGCTCGAGACCGTTGAGGCCGACCCGCGCTTCCGCGTCCGCGCGACGGCGCGTGGCGACGGCGATCTACCCGATGATGAGCAGGGAGCCTGACATGGACGCGTTCCGCGTGAACCTGGCCGCACTGAAGAACGAGGGCGGCAGCGCCAGCGCCACGGTCGACCTGGGCGCCCGCCGGCGGTTCCTGGCCTGGGGCTCGGTGACGATGGTTGATCCGCTGACCGATTTCGACCGCGACAACGCGGTGGTCCTCGACATCTTCACCGTCGACGGCGCGCTCACCGCCAACCGCGTGTTCGGCGGCGACCACTGGGGCCCTGAGGGCTCCGGCGACAACGTCTTCGACGGCGCGCTCGTCGGCTTCGGCCAGCGTGTGAACTTCTGGCTGCGCAGCCTGCACTCCGCGGACCTCGACTCGTTCGGCGTCGGCATCGTGCTCGTGCTCGACTAGCGCGCGAGGCCTGTGGCCGCTCCGGGTGTGGCGACTGTGCCGTCAGGCGTCCCATCCAGCAGCCACACGCGCCACGCCGCTAGCCGGTGGATTGAGGTTTACAAAAAGAATGCTCATTCTGATAGCCCAGTCGGGGGCCACGGGACGAGGAGGTCGCCATGCGCGCCGCAGTCACGCCAGGTTCGGAAGATGTGGCACCGGCGATCGGCCCGCCGGCCGTGCCGACCGGGGCCCTGACATGGGCTCGGCCGAGCGCAACAAGGCCACCGCGCGGCGGGTCTTCGAGGAGCTGTTCAACCAGCGGCGTCTGGACGTGGCCGACGAGCTGTTCGCCCCCGACTACCGCAACCACGCCGGCGCCGAGTTCGGTGGCCCGGAGGGGATGCGCCGGCTCGTCGAGGAGCTGACCACCGCCTTCCCGGACCATCACACGCAGATCGACGACATCATCGCCGAGGACGATCGGGTGGCGCTGCGGGTCACGTTCTCCGGCACCCACGAGGCGGCCTTCCGGGGCATGCCACCCACCGGCCGACGGTTCAGCCAGATGCAGATGCACCACGTCAGACTCGACGACCGCGGCCGCGCCGTCGACCACTGGGCGGTGCGCGACGACGTCGGCATGATGGCCCAGCTCGGCCTGCTTCCCACACCCGCCGACCGCTGACGTCGGCGCCGCCTCGGGTCTGCCGCGCCGGGCGGTTGAGTGCGGGCGGGGGCGGCCGACCAGTGTCGATCGAGTCGGCTCTGGGAGAGTGCCATGACCACAGCGACGCCGCCCGCCGGGTGGTACGACGATCCCGAACACGGTGACCAGCTGCGCTGGTGGGACGGGGTCGCCTGGACCGACTACCGGCGGGCTGCGGGCACGAGCGTGCCGGCCGAGCAGTGCGCAGCCGTTGCACAGTCGACGGCGAGTGTCGCCGAACCCCAGCCACGTGCGCAGACGGCACCGGCCTCGACCGCGGAACTCGCGAGCGCCGGAGACCGGCTGTTGGCGTTCCTGCTCGACCTCGTCTTCGGGGTTGTGTTGTTCCTGGCCGCGACCATCCTCGGCGCCATTGGCAGTGTGCTTCCCGACGCTCTGGCGGGCTTGTTCGGATTCGTGGTCATCGTCGGCGTCTACGCGGTGCTGTTCATCTCCGAGGTCATGGGCGTGGGACGACTCGGGCAGAGCTACGGCAAGCACCTGATGGGGCTGCGGGTCATATCCACGCACGACGGGACGTCGGTCGGCTCACCGGCGGCGTTCGGACGCAACCTCATTCGCATGATCGGCATGTACGTGTTCTTCCTCGGCGTGCTGTGGATCCTGTGGGATCCGCAGCGGCAGGGCTGGCACGACAAGGTGGTCTCGTCGATCGTCGTCACGGATCCGAGCCCGACGAAGCTGGACCCCGTCGCCTACCTGCGGGCCATCTTCGACGCGTGACCCGTCGCGTGCGGGTGGCGGGGCACTCGTGGTCGTGTCCTTGGGTCGCTGGCGGTACGGCCGACATCGATCGTGCGTCAGCGTGCTGAGAGGAGGACAGCCCGCGCGATGACGGACGGTGCGACAGGCGTCCCAGCGGTCGCCGACCGTGTCTGCCCGTTCTGTCACGCCAGGCTCGGCGACGCGGCGGTCTCCAGATGCCAGACTTGCGCCGCCCCCTACCACCGCGACTGCCTCGCGGCCGCGGGTGGATGCGCCGTCCCCGGCTGTGCGCGTGACGACGCTGGGTCACCGACGCCGACCGGCGCCGGTCCCGCATCGTCCACCCGGCCAACGACGCCTACCGCCGATGATTCGCCTCCACCCGTCGGGCGGCCAACAGTCTGGTCACAGGCCACGGCGACCGGCGGCGCGGATCAACCGCCACCCACGTACGTCCAGGAGTGGAGCAGATCCGCACGTCTCGTGTGGGAGGACACGTCGCCGGGCGTGCGCTGGGCCGCGGGTGGCGTGGTCGCCGTGCTCCTGCTCGTCATCGGGGTCGCCCTCGTGCCGGGGGAGGACCGCCTCGCCGAGCTCGCCGCCGACACCTGTGACCACCTGGACGGCACGAACCTGCTCACCGTCTCGGTCGTCATCGGCAACGCCATCGACGAGGCAGCGACGTCCGGCCACGCCGACGACGAGCTGTTCGATGCGATGTGGGACGAGTGTCCATTGCTCATGCAGCAGATCGCCGACGCCGTGGAGGACCTGTGAGATGAGTGAGCACGCAGCCCACCCGGTCCGTTGCCGCCGACCGGCCCTCCGCGGGAGGATCCCCACGAGGGGGCTTCGGGCAGGCCGTCGCCCGCTGCGCCCACCGACCGGGCCGCCGAGGTCTGCCCGCTCCCGCCGCCGCGGGGACGGATGGTGCTCGCGCAGTCCGCCCGCGGTGGGACCGCGGCGGCGCAGCCGAACGCTCGACGTACGCAGCCGGCGGCACCGCCGTCGCAGCTTCCACCGCCTCCGACGCCAGCACCGGCTGCGCGTCATCCGGCACCGCCGCGGCCACCGATGCCGCGGACCGCTCCGCCGCCACGGCCACCGGCGTCGTCACCGCCGCCACCGGTGCCGACGCCGCCGATATCGCCACGGCCACCGGCGCCGGGTCATCCGGCACTGCCGCCGCCGACCCCGCCGCCACTGCCGGCGCCGACGACCGCTCCGCCGCCACTGACCCCGACGAGCACCCCTGACCGCCAGCCACCGCCGGTCGCGATGGGACCGCGGCTGCGACGGCTCGCGGCCGACCATCAGCGGCTGATGACGGCGTTCGCCGGACACCCCCACGTCCACGTCGAACCGGCCGCGCCGCAGCCGCCCGACCGCTACCGGGTCGTCTACACCG
>JAHWKT010000191.1 GCA_019347695.1 Actinomycetota bacterium
GCAAGGGCGTCGACGGGATCGACGCGTTCCAGTCCTGTCACCCCGTCGAACGCGCGGTCGGGACTGAGCACGTGGGGGATTCCCCGGTTGAGCGCCGTAGCGGCATGGAGGGCATCTCGACCGCCAAGCGCGTGTGCTTCGAACAGCTGGATCGCGCGGCGGAGGTCGTCGATCGTCGCCTCGTGCAGGCTGCACAGTCGCCAGACGGCACGCGCCTCTCGGGCGGCGCGTGGTCGGTCCCCGGTGCGGCGCAGGAGGATGTGGGCGTACTCGTGGACGAGCTCGACGCTGGCCTCGCCCCCCAGCCGGCCATCGCGGGCTGCTCGCACGATGGCTCGACACGGCTCGCGATACCGGTGATCGCGACCCACGGCATAGACGAACACCGCAGTGTCGTACAGGAACCGACTCACGGGGACGCGGACTCCGGATGCTCGTCGGTCGAGCCGACCAGGTCCTCCTTCACGACCTCCCAGTCATCCAGCTCGACCGGTGTGGCCTCCAGAAGCACGTCCGCCGCCTCGGTCAGTGTCATCGCCGTGTCTCCGGGTAGCAGGCGGTCGATCGCCTCACGGACAACGGCTGCGACCGAACCGCCCCGCCGTTCGGCCTCCTGCTCGAGCCGTTCGTACTGCTCGTCCTCGACGAGGATCTGCACACGCCTACTCTTGCTCATGCTCATACCGTAGCATGCCGGCTCCATCTCGTTTGGTCGTGGACGCGAGTGCGAGCACGGACGACCGCCGGTCTGCCACGACATCCCGCGTCAGGATCAACAGCGGTCGTCGACGAGCCGCGCACTCGACCCGCTCACGTTCGCGCAACTGCGTACTCGTGGCGCCGCACGTGGGTCGCGGCGGCGGCGAACATCAGCAGCACCAGTGCGACCGCGGCCCATGCCGTCAGCACAGACGAACGAAGTCAGTCGCCGGTGCAACCAGCCCGATCGCCGCCACTTCCGGAGGCCGGCTGTAGTCCGCGTCGGGCGGTCAGCGTGGTGGAGTCGCCTGGTCTCCCAGCCGTGACTTCACCGTGCGGTCGGCTTCTTCGACGGTGCGGCGCAGGACGTCGAGCAGCTCAATGATGTGCTTTGCTGCGAGCGGCGGCCCAGGCGGCCTCGATGAGTGCGTCGGCCAGCCACACGTCCCGGGGCGGGTGCGCCCGGAGCGACGCTTGCCGGCGGCACCGAGCTTCCCGCGGACTTGGCGAGGTCGTCGACGCGGTAACAACGTTCGCCGACCCGCAGGCCCGGCCGAGCGTCAACCTGCGCTGGCACGCGGCCGACCGCCGATGGATCGCGGCGACGTAGCCAGCAACGTAGCCATCGGCGATCGTTCGGACGTGACGGGACGGGGACCGACGTCGCCGGACTCGTGAGCACGCATTGGACGCTTTGGACGGTCCGTCGTGTGCATGGCATGGAAGAGGTCAGGGGTTCGATTCCCCTTAGCTCCACGCAAAACCGCAGGTCAGAGGCCCTAAGCGGACTCTCGGGGCATGGTTCGGCTCGGGTGAACGTAGCCAACTGGCTACGTTGGCTACGTCTTGACAGACCCGGCGACCACTGACGGCGCCGAGCTGGAGTTCACGAAGGCGCGCCTCGACGAGGTCTCGATGACGTTGCAGGGGCGCGGTATCTGGCACGACGCTGCTCGACGTTCGACACGCCCGCCGCTCTGGTTCGACGACGCGCTCGGCCCGGTGTCCGCGGTGGCCGCCATCGCGTACCCCGTGGCGGCGCTGCTGTTCCCGAACGCCTCGGCTGACCAGCTCCCGCCATGCTTGCACCACGACGGCGGACTGGGGCATCTCGCGCACGCCACACCAGCGTCGCGATCGGTGCGCGCGAGACGAGTACGGTGACCTTGGCATGGGGGCGGCTACCCGCGGATGCGTGCAGCGCGCCAGGATCGACGCCGACGACGCCACGCAGTTGCGATCCCCGGGGCACGTGGATTCCCACGTCGTCCGTGAGGCGCCCGTTCGTAACCTCGGCCCGGCGGCGGTGCGGTAGGTCTCGCCGTGATTGGTGGTGCGGGTCATGACGTCGCGTACTCGGCTGAGGCGAGGTGCACGGTGACGCGGGTACCACCCCGTGGTGCGGTGTCGATGGCTGCGTGGCCGCCGTGGGCCGTGGCCTGCTGTGCGACCAGCGCCAGGCCCAGCCCCGAGCCAGGCGCCTGACTGCTGCCGCGGGCGAACCGTTGGAAGACCCGCTGGCGGTCGTCGGCGGGAATGCCGGGGCCGTCGTCGTCGACGGTCAGGCAGACCATGGTGGGCCTGGTCGCGGTCTGGTTGCGCTGCGGCGCCTCGGCGTCGTCGGCGGTGAGCGCCACGTCGATCTGTCCGTTGGGGCGCCCGTGGCGCAGCGCGTTGTCGAGCAGGTTGTCGACCAGCAGTCGCAGGCCGTCTGGCCAACCGTGCAGCACGACGTCGTCGGGGCCGGTGAGGGTGATCGTTGCGTCGGGATAGCGCGCGTTGGCGTGCGCGACGGCGGCGTCGACGACCTCGGACAGGTTCACGCGCTCGCGGGGGATGGCCTCGGCGGCGTCACTACGCGCGAGCTGCTGCAGGCCGTCGAGCAGCGCGAGGAGTCGTGCCTGCTCGCGGGTGATGTCGGCCATGATGGCGCGCTCGTCGGTGGTCAGGCTCGGGGACCGGGCCAGCACGTCGAGGTTCATGCGCATGCTGGTCAGGGGCGTGCGTAGCTCGTGGCCAGCTTCGGCCGCGAACCGCCGGGACGCCTCCAGCGTGGCCTCGGTCTGGGTGGTCGATTGCTGGAGGCGTTCGAGCATCGCGTTGAGGCTGCCGGCGAGTGCGTCGACCTCCTCCGGTCCGTCGCCGTGTGGCAGGCGGGTGGCCAGGTCACGCGTTGACGCGACGCGTTCGGCCGTGACGCGCAGGGCGGCCAACGGCCGCAACGCCACACCGCCGAGCCAGAAGCCCACTGCGCCGACCAGCACCAGCACGCCGAGGCTGACGATGGCAAGGCGCGACGCGAGGGCGCGGATGAACGGCGGGGGGCCGTCGCCGGCGAACTGAGCGCCGTCGCCGCCGAACGGGAAACCGGTGTCGTCGGGAGCGAACGACCCGTCGGCGGGCGCCTGTCGGTCCTGCTGCGCGTGGAACTGCAACGCGAAGGTGCCCACCACGACCACACCAGACAACAGGAACGCCGCGGCGACCGCGACGACGGCCGCCACGGCGACGCGTCCGCGCAGGCTGTTCATGGTTTGAGCACGAACCCGACCCCGCGGACGGTGTGCAGCATCCGGGGCTCGCCTTCGGCCTCGAGCTTGCGGCGCAGGTAGCCGACGAAGACGTCGACGACATTGCCGTCGACGGCGAAGTCGTACCCCCAGACGTGCTCGAGCAGCTGGAAACGGTCGAGCACGATCCCCGCGTGCCGGGCGAACGTCTCAAGCAGCTCGAACTCGCGGCGCGTCAGCTCGAGGTCACGGTCGCCGCGGCGGGCGATGTGCCGCGCTGGGTCGACGATGACATCGCCCACGCGCAGCGGCACCGACACCGGCTCGGTCCGGCGGCGCAGCAGCGCATGCAGCCGCGCGACCAGCTCGTCGACGGCGAACGGCTTGATCAGGTAGTCGTCGGCGCCGGCCTGCAGCCCGGCGACACGGTCGTCGACCTCATCGAGCGCCGACAGCACCAGGATCGGCATCTGGCGTCCCTGCCCGCGCAGGTCCTTGGTGACCGACACACCATCCAGGTCGGGCATCACGACATCCAGCACGATCACGTCAGGGGGTTGGTCAGCGACCGCTTCGAGTGCGGCGTGCCCGCCGGCGACGGTGGAGACCGCGAAGCCCTCGAGGCCGAGTGCGCGCTCGAGGGCTGTGCGGATCGCCTCGTCGTCGTCGACGACGAGAACGGTCGGCAGGCGGGTGCTCACGGCCGCTCCGTCGCCTCTTCTGCGTCACGCGTGACGATGCCGAACACGGCACCGATGTCACCCGCATCGTAGGCGGCCAGTGCCTCGTCGACCGCGGCCTGGTCGGTTCGGCCGTCGGCGACGGCGTCCTCGAGGCGCTGAGCGACGACCGCGCGGAAGGCGGCTTCGACGTCCTCCGCAGGAGTGTTCAGCTCTGCACCCAGGTCGGCGGCCAGCTCAGCGCGGATCTGCCGAACCCGGTCGGGGTCCGCTGACCGGCCGTGCCATCCGACCCAGCCGCGATCGCCGTCGTGCCATCCGGGCCCGTCGCGCCACGGTGGCCCCACGCCGTCGTCCCGGGCGAACGCATAGGCGCCGAGCCCGACAAGTCCGATCAGGACGACCGCGACGGCGACCACCACCGTTCGGCTGATCTTCATGGTCTTCTCCTCGTGTCCGTGTGTTGCCTCCGGCGTCGCGCCGGTGACTGACGGCAATGCTGGGCCGTGGGCCTGTGGGCGTGTTGAGCCGATCCTGAGAACTCCATGAGAGCCGGTGCAGCGGTTCTCAACGATCTCTCAATCGCGCGTTGCGGCGGCCTCAACCGGGCGACCGATCGTGGTCATGGCCAACGACATCGGAGCCCACCATGACCAACACAACCATTCGTCGAGGAACCGCGGCGCACGCTGCCGGCACGCTGGTCGTGCTGTATGCCATCACGTTCCTGCTGGGGGCAGTGCTTCATCTGGGCGTCGCGATCCCGCTCGGTGTCACCGTCTTGACCGAGCCGGTCATCATCCCGGCCGCGATCGTCGAGTCGTTCTGTGCGCTCGGCCTTGCGATCAGCGGCTACGCGTTGTTCGCGCGCAAGCGCTGGGCGTGGCTGGCGACGATCGCCGCGCACGGCTTCGCGCTTGCCGGTGTGCTGCTCGGCATGGCAGCGTTGGCCGCCGGTCGCGGCCCGAGCACCGTGCTGAACAACGCCTACCACCTCACGATGCTGGTCCTGCTCGCCGGTGGTCTGGTCACCCTGGCGACAGGCGTCGGGAGGCGAGCGCTGGCCAGCACGGACGCAGCGTCATGACATATGCGGTCGTCGATTGGCCGGGTCTGGGCGCGTCAGGTGTGGTCGCGTGGCGATCCCAAGCGCATGAGGCGCTGCCGGCACGGGGATGCGGTTGTCCGGAAACCGCAGGCGGCGCAGCGTCGTGATCTCGAACCCAACCATGCTGATCGCGGCGAGCGTGTCCCTCGCCGTGTGACACCCACCCGCCATCAGTGGCCAGATCGTGGCGTCGGCGACCCGCTGGACTCCCCGCAGCACCGGTGTCTGCGCCGCGACGTGCTCGAGGAATCGGAGTTGTCCTCCTGATCGGATCACGCGGTACAGCTCGGCCAGCGCGCCGCGCTGGTCGTCGACCGCGCACAACACCAGACTCACCACGCCGACGTCGAAGCTGCCGGACGGAAACGGCAACTGCCCGGCAACGCCGGCTGTGACGGTGATCGCCACCGATGCGTCGGCGGCCGCCACCGTCGCCAGGCCGCGCAGGTACGGCTCGGGCTCGACGGCGAAGACCTCTGTCGTCTGCGGTGGATAATGACCGAAGTTCAACCCGTTGCCGGCACCAACCTCGACAACCCGACCCGCGACCCCCGCGAGCAGTTCGTCGCGTAGGTCGCCCATCCCCTCAGGCTCCATGCGCGGGCTGACCCAGGCATAGAAACGGGCGAACACCGGACGACGCAACTCGCGCGCCGGCGTACCCATCCAGCCCTCCCTCGGGCCCCATGCGTAGACGACCGCACTCACC
>JAHWKT010000047.1 GCA_019347695.1 Actinomycetota bacterium
CCGGCTGCCGTCGGGTGACCAGTCCGGATGGCGGTCTGCCCGGTCGTTCGCCGTGACCCGCCGCTGGTCCGACCCGTCGGCGTCCATGACGTAGATCTCGCGGTTGCCGTCCCGCGAGCTCGCGAACGCGATCCGCGTCCCGTCGGGTGACCAGACCGGGTTCTCGTCGGCTGCCGGGCTCTGCGCCACGTTGACGGGCTCGCCGCCGTCCACGCTCACGACCCAGATGTCGAGATTGCCGGAGCGGTTGCTCTGGAAGGCGATCGTGGTGCCGTCGGTGCTCCTGGTGTGTCGCCAGCCGTCCTCGCGGGCGGACGGGAGCGCCGATCGCGCGCAGCGATCCATCCCGCCGGTCTGCAGCGTACCGGCGGACCGGAAGCTGTCAGCGCGGTCGGCCATGACGCGCCCATCGTACGGGCTGGCTGCCGTCGTCGGTGACGATGGTCACCGTCGGCGCTGTCCGTCGGCGGTGTCGGCAGCCATACTGGTACGCGGTCGACCGGGAGGTCAGCAGTGAGCGGCGAGCACACGGCCGGAGCAGCGCCAAAGGTGTACGACCTGTACCGCGAAGGCTGCCGACGCCTCGAGGACGGCGACCCCGCCGCGGCGATCGTCCCGCTCGAACAGGCGGTGGCACTCGAACCCGAGAAAGCGTCGCTGCGAGAGGCGCTGGCACGTGCGTGCTTCGCAACGTCCCGGATCCGTCGGGCGCGCCGCGAGTTCGAGCAGGCGCTCCTGCTCGATCCGAGCAACGCCTACGCCCACTATGGCCTCGGTCGGGCGTTCGAACGCGAAGGTCGCCTGACGTTGGCCGGCAAGCACTTCAAGCTCGCGAGCGCGCTGGCGCCCCGTCCGCTCTACCAACGCGCCGCCGAGCGAATCGCGCGCCGGATCAGCGGATGACGCCGCGACATGTCAAGATGCGACGAAGCGATCTGTGGGTGAGAGGCATGGACGATGAGTGACGAGCTCCAGCGCTACCTGGAGGTGGCGTCCGACGTGACCCGCACCACGTTGGGTGTGACCGAGCGCGCTGTGGCACAGTTCGTACGACAGGGTGAGGTCGCCGCGGAGCACGCCGAGCGTCTCGTCGACGAGCTGATCGCCAGATCCGTGGAGAGCAGCGGCGCGGTCGCGCACCTCGTGCGCGCGGAGGTCGAGCGAGCCATCGAGCGTGCGGGCTTCGTGCGATCCGAGGAGCTCGAGGCGCTCCGCGACGAGGTCGGGGTGCTGCGCCGGCAGGCGGCCGAGCACAACGGATCGACGCCCCCGGTGCGATCGTCCGACGTAGGGGAGCGGCCGTGAGCGCAGACCGCATCGCCGAGTGTCGCTCGAAGCTCGATGGCATCGCGGAGCAACCCGTCGAGGAACAGGCCGAGATCCTGGAGTACGTGCACGACGCGCTGACGGCAGAGCTCGAGGAGCTGCTGCAGCGGGATCGTCCACCGGCATGACCGGCACCGGGGACCGGTGCCAGCGGTCCTGACCGGGCCGCGGACCGTCATGGGT
Organism: Actinomycetota bacterium; assembly: GCA_019347695.1. Classification (GTDB taxonomy): domain Bacteria; phylum Actinomycetota; class Nitriliruptoria; order Euzebyales; family JAHELV01; genus JAHELV01. The sequence continues at coordinate 1,510 of JAHWKT010000047.1, forward strand.
GGTGCCGTCCGCGCGCGCCTGGATCGGGAGCTGGTACGGCGGGGACTCGTCGACAGCCGTCAGTCGGCGCAGGAGCTGATCGCCGCCGGCAAGGTCACCGTCGACGGCGCGCCCGGTCGCAAGGCGGCCACGTTGGTCACGCCGCAGCAGCAGCTCGCCGTCATCGGGCCGGGCCGCCGGTGGGCTTCGCGTGGCGGCGACAAGCTGGACGGTGCACTGGACGTGCTCGGTGTACCGGTCGCCGGCAGAACGTGCCTGGATGCCGGGGCCTCGACCGGTGGCTTCACCGACGTGCTGCTCGCCCACGGCGCGCACGCGGTCATCGCCGTCGACGTCGGCTACGGTCAGCTCGCCTGGCGGCTGCGCAGCGATTCCCGCGTGGTCGTGGTCGAACGGACCCACGTCCGCGATCTGTCGTCAGCGCAGCTCCAGGATCTCACCCCGACGCTCGTCGTCGCGGATGTGTCGTTCATCTCGTTGCGTTCGATCCTGCCGCCGCTGCGGACCCTGCTGGGCGGCGGCGTCGACTGGTGCTGTCTGGTCAAGCCTCAGTTCGAGGTCGGCAGCGCGGCGGTCGGGCGTCGCGGTGTGGTCCGTGATCCGGACGCCTGGGGACGCGCACTCGATCGCGTGCGCGCCGCGGCCCACACGTTGGGCCTGCTGGTCGGCGACGGTGTGGTGTCCCAACTGCCGGGACCGGCAGGCAACGTCGAGTTCTTCCTGTGGCTGCGTGACGCGGGCGCCGCCGACTGGCCGGCATTGCGCACACAGCTGGTGCGCGACGGGTCGGCACTGCGCGACCGCAGCGCGGGTTAGCATCGAGCTCGTGCCTTCTACACACAACCCCAGTGGGACGCCGCGTGCGGACGCGGTGCGGCGCCCGGCTCCCGACGCCGCGCGCACGTTCGGCGTCGTCGTTCACCCGCAGCGCGCGGCGGCACGGTCCGCGGCGCTCGCCGCGGCCGATCGGCTGTCGGAGGCCGGGCTGCGGGTCGTGGGCTGCAAGGACGACGACTGGCGCAGCGCCGATGTCCTCGAGGTCGTCGACGCCGAACACTTCGCCGCCGACCTCGACGTCGTGCTGGTGTTCGGCGGCGACGGCACGTTCCTGCGCGCGGCCTACCTCGCTCGCGATGCAGGCGTCCCGCTGCTGGGCGTCAAGCTCGGACGGCTGGGGTTCCTGTCGGAGTGTGAGCTGCCCGAGATGCCCTCGGCGCTGAACCGCCTGCTGGCCGGCGACTACGAGGTCGAGGACCGGATGACGCTGTCGGCCACGGTGCACGACCCTGACGGGACACCGGTCGCAGAGAGCTGGGCGCTCAACGATGCGTCCGTCGAGCGTCGCGAACCGCAACGGCTGATCGTCCTGGACGTGTCGATCGGCGCGACCGAGCTCACCAGCATCCCGGCCGACGCGCTGATCTGCGCGAGCCCGACCGGGTCCACCGCCTACGCGTTCAGCGCCGGCGGCCCCATCCTCTCACCGCTCGTCGAGGCGCTGGTGCTGACACCGGTCGCACCGCACACCCTGTTCAACCGGACGATCGTGGTCGACCCCACCGAGGTCATCAGGATCCGACCGGGGGCTGAGGGCCGCAACCCGTGTGTGGTCAGCCTCGACGGTCGCGAGTCGCTGCCGGTGCCGCCCGGGGGAGAGGTGCAGGTCACGCGGGGCGCCGCTCCGGTACGCATGGCGCGGTTGCACCCCTTCGACTTCTACGATCGCATTCGCGAGAAGTTCGGTCTCCGCTGACGAGTGGGCGTCATGCTCGACGAACTGCACATCCGAGATCTCGGCGTCATCGAGGACGTGACGCTGCGGCTTGCATCCGGTTTCAACGTGCTGACCGGCGAGACTGGTACGGGCAAGACCATCGTCGTGTCCGCGCTCGAGCTGCTATGCGGTGCGCGCGCCAGCGCGCCCCAGGTGCGGCAGGGGGCGCCGACCGCGATCGCCGAGGCGCGGCTGCACCCCGTGCCCGCGGCGGCCGACGAGTGGGTCGACGACGGCGACGACGACCTGGTCATCGCCAGAGAGCTCGCCGTGTCCGACACGGGGGGACGCAGCCGTGCCCGCGTCGGTGGCCACCTCGCCCCCGTGTCGGCGCTGCGTGCGGTGACCGATGGGATGATCGAGATGCATGGTCAGCAGGACTCAACCAGGCTGACGACCCCGTCGGCACAACGCGAGCTGCTCGACCGCTACGGCGCCGAGGGGGTCGCGGGCGCCCTGGAGGCGTACCGCGCGACCTGGACGGCCTTCACCGCCGCGCGTCGGGAGCTCGACCGGCTGCGGTCGGCACAGCGCGAGCGGGCGCGGGAGCGGGATCGACTGCGCTACGAGCTCGACGAGATCGATGCGGTCGACCCAGCGCCGGACGAGGAGCACGCACTCGAGGCCCAGCTGCACAGGATGGAGCACGCCGAAGGGTTGATGCTCGCCGGGCGTGAGGCGGCCGAACTGTTGACCGGTGACGGTGGCGCCCGCGACGCGCTTGGCTCGGCCGTGGCGGTGCTGCGCACGATGGCGGGCGTCGACACCAAGCTCGATGCGCTGCACGAGCGGCTGGAACACGTCGCGTCGGAGGCGCAGGACGTCGGGCTGGAGCTCGCGGGCTATGCCGACGGTGTGGCGGTCGACCCGGCGGGGCTCGAGCAGTTGCGCGCACGCCGGTCGGCCATCGCGCAGCTGGTACGCAAGTACGGCGCGGACGCTACCGAGGTCGTGACGTACGCCGCGCAGGCTCGGACACGCGTGGAGGAGCTGGAGACCGACGAGGAGCAGGAACGTCGGCTCGCGAGCCGTCTGGCCGAACTGGCCGACGAGGTCGAACGCACGGCGACGGCGTTGCGCGCGTGTCGAGCAGCGGCGGCGCGGCAGCTCGAGCAGGCCGTCGAGGAGCACCTCAGCGACCTGGCGATGACGGGCGCGTCGCTCGAGATCCGGCTGACCGAGACGCCCCCGGGTCCCGACGGCGCCGATCGTGTGGATGTCCTGCTGTCCGCCAACGCCGGCGAGCCTGCCCTCGAGCTCGGCCGGTTCGCGTCGGGAGGCGAACGCAGCCGCATCGCGTTGGCACTGCGTCTGGCGCTCGCCGACGCCGACGACACGCCCGTGCTGGTGTTCGACGAGATCGACGCCGGCATCGGCGGCGCCGTCGCGCGCCAGGTGGGCGCCAAGCTCGCGGCGCTCGCCCGGGGCCGACAGGTGCTGTGCGTCACGCACTCCCCGCAGCTGGCTGCGCACGCCGACGCCCACTTCCTGGTAACCAAGGAGTCGTCCGACGGCCGCACACGCTCGCGCGTGCGCCGTCTGGATCGCGACGATCGGGTGCGCGAGCTCAGCCGCATGCTGTCGGGCTCGACCGACAGCGACGTCGCGAGCCGCCATGCCGACGAGCTGCTCACGACCGTCCACGCCGGCTGACCCGCTTGCGTGTCCGCTGAAGCCCAGATGCGGGTGCCATCCGGCACGGTGGGTGGTCGGCGGTACGGGTGTGTCGGGTGGGGCCCGCTGGTGGGTGCTGGCCGGCACGGGCAGACCGGGTGCTTGGTCGTCAACGGGGGTGCTGGTACCGTGTGAAGAGGCTGCGCTGTGTGTCCGCGGTGGCCGCTCCTCGACGTGTGACCCATACCGCCTCGCAGGGAGCGTGTCGTGGCCAAACACATCCTCATCACCGGCGGGGTCAGCTCGTCGCTGGGCAAGGGCATCACGGCCGCCTCGCTGGGCCGGCTGATGAAGGCCCGCGGCCTGCGGGTGACGCTGCAGAAGCTCGACCCGTACGTCAACGTCGATCCCGGCACGATGAACCCCTTCGAGCACGGCGAGGTGTTCGTCACCGAGGACGGCGGCGAGACCGACCTCGATCTCGGGCACTACGAGCGCTTCGTCGACACCAACCTGCGTCGTGACTCCAGCGTGTCGACCGGCCAGATCTACTCGACGGTCATCGCCAAGGAGCGCCGCGGTGACTACCTCGGCCGCACCGTCCAGGTGATCCCGCATGTCACCGACGAGATCAAGTCGCGCATCCTGGCGCTGGCCGACGACACCGACGTGGTGATCACCGAGGTCGGCGGCACCGTCGGCGACATCGAGGGCCTGCCGTTCCTGGAGGCGATCCGCCAGCTGCGCTACGACGTCGGCCGGGAGAACATCTGCTACGTGCACGTTGCCCTCGTGCCGTTCATCGGGCCGACCGGGGAGCTCAAGACGAAGCCGGCGCAGCACTCGGTGCGTGAGCTGCGCAGCATCGGCATCCAGCCCGATGCGGTGGTGTGCCGCAGCGATCGACCGCTGTCGGCCGAGCTGAAACGCAAGATCGCGTTGCTGTCCGACGTCGACCTCGAGGGCGTGGTCAGTGCGCACGACGCCGCGTCGATCTACGCGGTGCCGCTGCTGCTGCGCGAGGAGGGGCTCGACGACTTCATCGTGCAGCGGATCGGGCTCGATGCCACGGTCGCGCCTGATCTGGTCGACTGGGCCGCCATGGTCAACCGCGCGATCCATCCCGACGACGTGGTCCGCATCGCGTTGGTCGGCAAGTACACCTCGCTGCCCGACGCCTACCTCTCGGTCGTCGAGGCGCTCGGGCACGCCGGCGTCAAGCACGGCGTCGACGTCGAGATCGACTGGGTGTCGTCGGACGACCTCGTGGATCAGCTGACCGCCGAGCGGACGCTGGCCAGCGAGCACGGCGTCCTGGTGCCCGGCGGGTTCGGCGTGCGTGGCATCGAGGGAAAGATCGCCGCCGCCCGCCTCGCCCGCCAACGCCACATCCCGTATCTGGGGATCTGCCTCGGGCTGCAGGTCGCGGTCGTCGAGTTCGCCAGGCACGTGCTCGGGCTGTCCGAGGCCAACTCGAGCGAGTTCCAGCCCGAGACGCCGGACCCGGTGGTCCACCTGATGGCCGACCAGCACAGCGTGGTCGACAAGGGCGGCACGATGCGCCTGGGCACGTACCCCTGCAGGATCGTGCCCGGCACGACCGCGGCGGCCGCGTACGGTGAGCCGGTCGTCTACGAACGGCACCGCCATCGCTGGGAGGTCAACAACCGCTACCGCAGTCGGCTCGAGGCGGCGGGCATGCGGATCTGCGGGCTCAGCCCCGACGAGCGGCTGGTCGAGATGATCGAGCTCACCGACCATCCCTGGTACGTCGGCAGCCAGTTCCACCCGGAGTTCCAGTCGCGTCCGAACCGGCCGCAGCCGTTGTTCGACGGCTTCGTCGCGGCCGCACGCGACCGGATGCTGGCGCAGGCCGGCCGGCTGCCCGATCCGGCCACGATGCAGGAGCTGTCGGCGTGAGCGACACCGACGACGACCGCCGCGCGACCGCCGACAGCGCCGTGCCCGACGCGGCGGCGGAGTTCGCGGCGGTGTCTTCCGAGGTGACCCACGAGGGCGTGATGTCGACGATCCGCATCGACCGGGTCGCGATGCCCGACGGTGAGGTGGCAACGCGGGAGGTCGCGCAGCGCCCGGACGCCGTCGCGGTCGTGCCGCTCACCGACGACGGTGCGGTCGTGCTGGTGCGCCAGTACCGGCATCCGGTCGGGGGCTACGAGCTGGAGATCCCCGCGGGCCTGCTCGACGTCGAGGGCGAGACCGTGGAGGAGGCCGCGCAGCGCGAGCTCGCCGAGGAGGTCGGGATGCATGCCGGGCAGCTGCGCCGCCTGACCCGGTTCTGGAACTCGGCGGGCTGGTCCGACGAGGCCACGACGGTGTTCCTGGGCACCGGGCTGCGGTCGACGACCCCCGACGACGGGTTCGTCGCCGAGGCCGAGGAGGCCGACATGGAGGTGCTCCACGTGCCGTTGCGCGACGCGCTCGACGCCGTCCGTGAGGGCCGGATCACCGACGCCAAGACCGTCATCGGCCTCCTGCTCACCGACGACGGCCGGCACCAGCGAGGGCGTCCGGCCCCGTAGGGCCCCTAGACTGCGGATGCGCGGGGTGCCGGTGTGGCGACCGCGGACCACAGTTCGCCGCGTCGACGCCTCGTCCGCACCCGGTGACGAACAGAAAGGTTGCGAGCACATGCGCATCGGGGTGCCGACCGAGGTCAAGGACTCAGAGGATCGGGTCGCGCTCACACCCGCCGGCGCGCGGGAGCTGACCGTCGCCGGACATGAGGTCCGCATTCAGGCGGGTGCCGGCCTGGGCTCATCGCTCACCGACGCCGACTACCGCCGTGCGGGCGCGACAATCGTGCCCACTGCGGCCGACGCGTGGGCCGACGTTGACCTGCTGCTGAAGGTCAAGGAGCCTATCGCATCCGAGTACGGCTTCCTGCGTGCCGACCTCACGCTGTTCACCTACCTGCACCTGGCCGCCGACCGTGCGCTCACCGATGCGTTGATCGACGCGGGTGTGACAGCGATCGCCTACGAGACGATCACCGACGACGACGGTCGGCTGCCGTTGCTGGCGCCGATGAGCGAGATCGCCGGCCGCATGGCACCGCAGGCCGGCGCGCGGGAGCTGGAGCGACCGCGGGGCGGCATGGGCGTGCTCATCGGCGGGGTCTCCGGCGTCATGCCCGCGCGCGTCCTCGTGATCGGCGCGGGCACCGCCGGTCGCAACGCCGCGTGGATCGCGGCGGGGATGGAGGCCAACGTGTGGGTGCTGGACCTCGACGTGGACAAGCTGCGGTCGATCGACGCGATCCATCAGGGAAGGATCACCACGCTCACGTCGAACCGCCTGACCGTCGAGGAGCAGGTCGCCGAGGCGGATCTGGTGATCGGGGCGGTGCTCGTACCTGGCGCCCTCGCCCCGTCGGTCGTCACGGCCGACATGGTGCGGTCGATGCGGCCCGGCGCGGTCATCGTCGACATCTCCATCGACCAGGGCGGGTGTGTCGAGACCAGTCACGTGACGACGCACACCGACCCGACGTTCGTCCGCCACGACGTGGTGCACTACTGCGTCGGCAACATGCCTGGCGCGGTGCCGCGCACGTCGACCTACGCCCTGACGAACGCCACGCTGCCGTACGCGATGCGGCTGGCCAGCGACGGCGTGCGCGCGAGCTGTACCGACCGTCACGTCGCCGCCGGCGTCAATGTCGCCGGCGGTGCGATCACCAACCCGGGGGTCGCGGCTGCACACGGGATGCTGGTGCGGCCCGTGCACGAGATCCTCGAGTCGGCTCCGACGTGACGTCCGGCCGGCGGGGGCACCCCGGCGACGTGCTGCCGCGGCACGCCGAGCGATACCTGGACTACCTGCTCGTCGAACGCGGGTTGTCCGAACACAGCCTCGCGGCCTACCGTCGTGACCTGCGGCTGTACGCCGAGTTCCTCGCCCACGCCGGCATCGCGCAGGTCACCGATGTCGGCGCTGCGGCGCTGCGCGGCCTGGTGCCGTGGCTGCGCGACACACCCAACGCCCGTGGCCAGCGGTTCGCGCCACGGTCGATCGCCCGCACGGTCGCGGTGGTGCGCGGCTTCCACCGCTTCCTGGTGGCCGAGAGGCTGGCGGCCGACGACCCCGCACACGATCTGAGTGCCCCACGGCTGCCGCGGACGCTGCCGCGCGCGCTCACCGTCGAACAGGTCGAGCGGCTGCTGGCGATACCCGTCGGCGACGAGGCTCCGGCGTTGCGCGACCGCGCGCTGCTCGAGCTGCTCTACTCGGCCGGGCTGCGGATCTCCGAGCTGGTCGCCCTCGACGTCGATGACGTCGACCTGTCGCTGCGGACCGTGCGCTGCCTCGGCAAGGGTCGCAAGGAGCGCATCGTCCCGTTCGGCCGCCCGGCCGCACGCGCGCTCGATGCGCTGATCACGCGTGGACGTGCGGCCCTGGGTGCAGCGGGACCGTGGCTGCTGTGCAACCAGCGTGGCGGCCGCCTCACCCGCCAGGGCGCGTGGAAGATCGTGAAGGCCCACGCCGACCGCGCGGACCTGGGTGCTGTTGTCTCACCGCATACACTGCGGCATTCGTTCGCGACCCACCTGCTCGACGGCGGTGCCGATGTGCGCGTCGTGCAGGAGCTGCTCGGGCATGCCAGTGTGAACACCACCCAGATCTACACGCAGGTGTCGACGGCCAGGCTGCGCAGTGTGTACGAACGGTCGCATCCACGTGCGACCGCGGGCGACCCGCCAGGCGGCCACGATACCCAGCAATGACGGGAGCAGACCGATGGACACCGACACCCGACAGCGACTGCGCGCGACGCTCGAGGCGCAGCAGGAGGATCTCGTGTCCGAGCTGCGCGCACTCGGCGCGGATCCCGACAGCGACAAGGTCCGCCAGCTCGACAGCGTCGACGACAACTTCGCAGACTCCGCCAGCGCGACCGCCGAGCGTGCCGAGAAGCTCGCGCTCATAGCGCAGGCCAACGAGCGCCTCGCCGACATCGAACACGCGCTGGCCCGCATGCACGAGGGCAGCTACGGCACGTGTGAGCGATGCGGCGATGCGATCTCGCCGTCACGGCTCGAGGCACGGCCGATGAGCGTGCTGTGTGTCGAGTGCGCGGCAGCGTGACGGCCGGTCGGCGTCACGGTGCGAGCCACCGGTCCGCGCGTCACGCATGGGATCAGTTGGGATCCGTGGATGACCGGGCATACCAAGCGGTACCGGACAGACGACGATACGCGAAAGGCGGGACGTGGCCGACACCGAAGGGTTGCTGCCCAGCGAACTGATCGGTCGCAAGCGCGACGGCCACGAGTTGAGCGAAGCGCAGTTGCGCGCGCTGATCGAGGGGATGCTGTCGGGTGAGGTGAGTGAGGCCCAGGTCGCCGCGCTGCTCATGGCGGGCGTCATCAAGGGCTTCTCCGTCGCGGAAGCCAAGGCGCTCACCGCGATCCTGTGGGAGAGCGGTGAGACGCTGGATCTGTCGTCGCTGAACGGCCCGACCATCGACAAGCACTCGACCGGTGGCGTGGGCGACGGGACCACCCTGCTGGTCGCACCGCTTGTTGCGGCCGCCGGTGGACAGATGGTCAAGCTGTCGGGACGCGGGCTCGGCCACACGGGCGGCACGCTGGACAAGCTCGAGGCGATCCCCGGCTTCGACGTCTCGCTCGAGCCGGAGCAGATGCTCGAGATCGCCGAGCACGTGGGGTGTGTGGTCGCGGCGCAGACCGATCGGCTCGTGCCCGCGGACCGCACGCTGTACGCGCTGCGCGACCTGACCGGCACCGTCGAGTCGACGGCGCTCATCGCGTCGTCGGTGATGTCCAAGAAGCTCGCCGCGGGCGCGTCGACCATCGTGCTCGACGTCAAGGCCGGCGACGGCGCGTTCATGCCGGACGCGCGGCAGGCCGAGCAGTTGGCCGAGCTGTGCGTCGAGATCGCGCAGGACGCCGGCCGACGGTGCGCTGCGCTCGTGACCGACATGGAACAGCCGCTGGGACGACGCATCGGCAACGCGACGGAGGTCGCGGAGGCCATCAGCCTGCTGTCGGGATCGCCGCGCGGGCGGCTCGCCGAGGTGGCGCTCGAGCTGGCGACCCTCGCGCTGAGCGAGGCGCGGCCGCGGTCCGGTCGGCGCGACGCCGCCGACGACGTGCGCGACGATCTGGTCACGCGGTGGGAGCGCGGCGAGGCGCTGGAACGGCTGGAGCAGATGATCGCCACCCAGGGTGGTGACGCCGAGGTGTGCGACGATCCCTCGTCGATCCTGCCGTCGGCGCCGGTGCAGCGCGAGGTCGTGGCGACCGCCGGGGGTACCGTCAGCGCGATGCCGGCCCGCCGGATCGGCGAGATCGTCGCGCGACTCGGCGCCGGCCGCGCCCGCAAGGGCGACGACATCGACCCCGCCGTCGGCGTGGATCTCGACGTGGAGGTCGGCGATGAGATCGAGGCCGGGCAGCGGCTCGCGCTCGTGCACGCGCGCTCCGCTGAGGACGCCCAGCGGGCCGTGCAGGGTCTGAAGTCCACGATCGCGCTCGGCGAGGCGACTGACCGCCACCCCATCCACACCCGGGTGCTGCGCGGATGATCCGCCGGCGCGGTCGCGGTGGCGGCAGCGGCTCCCGGGTCATCGGCATGTGCTGCCGTAGACTTCCGACGCATGGCGTACACCGTGACGGTCGGTGACTTCGAGGGTCCGTTCGATCTTCTGCTGCGGTTGATCGCGCAGCGGCGGGTGGACGTGTACGACGTCGCGCTGGCCGACATCACCGACGACTACCTCGCGGTGGTGCGGACCATGGACACGCTCGACCTTGAGGCGACGACCGAGTTCCTCCTGATCGCGGCGACGCTGGTGGAGCTGAAGGCGGCACGGCTCCTGCCGACCGACGAAGAGCCCGAGATCGACGAGCTCGCGATGCATGCGCGCGACCTGCTGTACGCGCGGCTGCTGGACTACCAGGTGTTCAGCGAGGCGGCGTCGTTCCTGGGGGGCCGGATGCGCGATCAGCAGGGGTACGTGCCCCGTGCCGTCGCCCTGGAGGAGCGCTTCGTCGGTTGTGCACCCCCGGTCGAGCTGACGGCGTCCGCCGACGATCTGGCCGGGCTGTACGCGGCGGTGCTCGCACGCCGCGCCGAGCGCGAGCGGCCGGTCGACATCTCGCACCTGCCGCCGATCCTGATCACGGTCGAGCAGGCGTCGGGGCAGGTGCTCGATCGTCTGCACCGGTGCGGGGGGCGCGCGACGTTTCGCGCGCTCACCGTGGCGTACCGGTCGCGGGTCGAGGTGGCCGTCGCGTTCCTCGCCGTGCTCGAGCTGTACAAGAACGAACACGTCGAGGTGTCCCAGCCGGACAGCTTCGGTGAGCTCGTCGTCGAGTTGGCGGCTGACGACGTGGTCGGGGTCACGGTCGACGACCTCACGGTGTCGCGACGACCCATGGCCGCGCGGGCTGTTCGATGACGCGGTCGGAACCTGCTCGGCTCGACGCCGAGCTCAGATTGGCGCTCGAGGCGATCCTGCTGGTCGTCGAGGAGCCGGTGTCGGCCAACACCCTGGCACAGGTCGTCGAGGTGGGTGAGCAGCCGATCGTGGATGCACTGCGCCAGCTGCGCAGGGAGTACCTCGACGACGGCCACGGCTTCGTGCTGCGCGAGGTCGGCGGCGGCTGGCGGCTGTACACGGCGCCGCAGGCGGCGGGCTACGTGGAACGCTGGGTCACCCGTGACCGGTCCGGCGGGCTGTCACGGGCGGCCCTGGAGACGCTCGCCGTGATCGCGTACAAGCAACCGGTGACCCGCGGGACCGTGTCTGACATCCGTGGCGTCGATGCCGACGGCGCGGTCCGCACCCTGCTCGCGCGGGGACTGGTCGAGGCGATCGGCCGGGAGGACACCCCCGGCCAGCCGATGCTCTACGCCACCACCACCACGTTCCTCGAGCAGCTGGGCATCGGATCGGTCGCGGATCTGCCCGCGCTGTCGGTGTTCACGCCGTCGGAACCGCCTCCGGATGAACCACCGGTCGACGGGTACCGCGAGGCGCGTCGCCACCTACAGTCATGAGTGCTCGGGGCAGTGGTCGCGTCCGTGGCGTGTGCCCGGATCTTCGACCGACCCACCACGGACGCGATCACCGCCCTCGCAGTCGAGCGATCGAAGCGGTAGGCACACATCCAGTGCCTCAAGTAGCGGCAGCGGTAGGCACACATCATGAGTGACGCCGAGCGGGTGCAGAAGGTGCTGGCGGCTGCGGGCCTCGGCAGCCGGCGCCAGTCCGAGGCGCTGATCGCGGCCGGACGTGTGACGGTCAACGGCCGCACCGCCCGCCTGGGCGACCGGGCCGACCCCGCGGTCGACGTGCTGACCGTCGATGGGGTGCGGGTCCAGACGGACCCGACCCTCGTCCACTACCTGCTGAACAAGCCGCTCGGTGTCATCACCACGATGCACGACCCGCAGGGTCGGCCGACCGTCGCTGACTACATCACGATGCCGCCGCGGGTGTTCCCGGTCGGGCGGCTCGACGCCGACACCGAGGGACTGCTGGTCCTCACCAACGACGGTCCGCTGGCACAGCGCCTGACCCATCCCAGGCATCACGTGCCCAAGACCTACGTCGCCAAGCTGCGGGGTGCCGTCCGACGGCAGGCGGTCCGCGCGCTGACCGACGGCATCGAACTCGACGACGGGATCGCCGTGGCCACAGCGGTCCGCACGCTGGCGACGGCGCGGGACGAGACGCTGCTGCAGGTGGTCGTGACCGAGGGTCGCAACCGCATGGTCCGACGGATGCTCGGCGCGGTCGGGTTGACGCTCGAGCGGCTGGCGCGTGTGCAGCTCGGACCGCTCGCGCTCGGCGACATGGGCCAGGGACGTGTCCGCCCGTTGACCAGCCGTGAGGTGCACGAGCTGTACGAGGCCGTCAAGCTTGGTGATCCTGACACCGACGCCCCGGCGGTACCCGTCGGCGACGAGGACGACACGCAGTGAGCCTGGACACGATGGTGTCACCATCCGATCCGTCGATGCAGCCGCACGACCGGCCCAACATCGTCGCGCTGCGCGGCGCGACGACGTTGGACGCCGACACCCGCGAGCAGGTGCTCGAACGCACGACGGAGCTGCTCGCGGCCGTCCTCGAACGCAACGCGCTGCAGTCCGGCGACCTCATCAGCCTGATCTTCACCGCGACCGATGACATCCACAGCGAGTTCCCGGCGGCAGCGGTGCGCGCTGCCGGCATCTCCGACGTGCCGATGTTGTGCGCGCGCGAGCTGGCGATCGCCGGCCCCAGCAACATCCCGCTGTGCATCCGCGTCATGGCGCACGTCCACACCGCTCGCGCCCGCACCCAGCTGCGCCATCCGTACTTGCACGACGCACGGCAACTTCGCAGCGATCTGCCGGAGTAGGAGGTCGGCACGACCTGTCCGCGCGTCGCTGGGTGTGAACGCCGCGGCCGGCTCGCGGACGGCATACAGTGCAGCCAGCCGCTTCGTGGGAGTTGTCGTTCGTGCGTGTCGCCATCATCGGGACCGGTCTCATCGGGACCTCGCTCGGCCTCGCCCTGCAGGAGGTGCACGAGGTCGACGAGGTCGTCGGCTACGACCGTGACACCGACCGGCTGACCGCCGCGCTGCACCGCGGCGGCATCACGGTCGCGGCGTTGTCGGCAACGCAGGCGGTGGTCGACGCCGACCTCGTCGTGCTGGCCGTACCCGCGCCGGCCATCGCGCCGGTCGCGGATGAGGTCGCCGGCGCGCTGCGCGCCGGCGCGATCGTGACCGACGTCGCCAGCGTCAAGACCGCAGCGGTGTCGACGCTGCAGCAGGCGCTGCCCGACGACGTGTGGCTCGTCGGCGGGCACCCCATGGCCGGATCGCACGAGACGGGCCCCGAGCACGCATCCGGCGAGCTGTTCGTCGGTGCGACCTACCTGCTGACCCCGACCACCCACACCGACCCGCAGGCGTACCGCACGCTGCACCGCCTGGTCGCGGGCATCGGGGCGCGACCGATGGCGGTGGATCCCGGTGACCATGACCGCCTGGTGGCCGTCATCAGCCACCTGCCCCAGCTCGCGGCGACCACGCTGATGAACCTGGCCGCCGACCAGGCCCAGCGACAGCATGCTGGGCTGCTGCTGCTCGCCGCCGGCGGGTTCCGCGACGCGACGCGGGTCGCGGCCAGCAATCCACAGCTGTGGCTCGACATCTGCGCCGAGAACCGCGCCGCCATCGTGACGGTGCTCGACGACTACGCCGCGCAGCTCGCGCAGCTGCGCGCCACGATCGCCGCGGCCGACGAGGAACGCCTGCGCACGGTCCTGATGCAGGCGCAACAGGCGCGGCGACGCCTGCCGCGCAAGGCGGTGGGTGGCGGCGCACTGGTCGAGCTGCTGCTGCCGATCCCGGACCGACCCGGGGTGCTGGCCGAGGTCACGACCTCGGTCGGTGCGGTCGGCGTCAACATCGAGGACTTCAGCATCGACCACGCCGCCGAGGGCGGACGCGGTGCGCTGCGGCTGATCATCGCAGGCGCCGGCGCCGCCGCGACGGCCGCCGCCGCGCTCAAGGAGCGCAGCTATGAGGTCCGCGAGCGACAGCTGTGACCACACGAGCCGCCGCGGCCATGTCGCCGCTACGGTCGTGACCGGCGTGCTCCAGGCGCCGGCACTGCGGCTCGTCCCCGGCGGGCCGATCGGCGGTGCGTTGCGCGCACCCGCGAGCAAGAGCGTGACCAACCGCGCGCTGATCGTCGCCGCGCTGGCGTCGGGCACCAGCGTCCTGCACGCGGCGCTGGACAGTGACGACAGCCGGGCCATGCGCCGCTGTCTCACCGCACTGGGTGCCCGGTTCGTGGTCGACGGCGGGCCCTGGCAGGTCCACGGCACCGGCGGACGGATCGGCTCGGCCCCCGAACCGCTGCACGCGCAGCTGTCCGGCACCACCGCACGGTTCGTCACCGCGGTCCTGGCGCTGAGCGACGGCGGCGGTGTCGTGACCGGTGCCCCACCGCTGCGCCGACGGCCGATCGGACCGCTGGTCGACGCGCTGCGGACGCTCGGCGCCAAGGCCGAGGACACCGACGGCGGCCTGCCCGTGCGCCTCGGTGGGGGTGGGATCGCCGGTGGTGTCGTCGAGGTCGACGTCGCCGGATCGAGCCAGTTCGCCAGCGCGGTGCTGCTGGCGGCGCCGTACGCTCAGACGGACGTGACCTGCCGGTGGCGTGGGACCGCCGCGACCGACTACATCGCGTTGACCGTCGAGCTGATGCGGCGCTGGGGCGCCGATGTCCGGTCGGTACCGTCGGGGTGGGTGGTCCGGGCGGGTGCCGGATACCGGCCGCGAGTGGAGACCATCGAGTACGACGCGAGCGCGGCAGCGCATCTGTACGCCCTTGCCGCGGCGACCGGGGGCACGGTGACGGTGACCAACCCGGCGCCGACCCGCCAGCCTGACGCCGGCGCCGTCGCCGTGTTCGAGGCGCTGGGCTGTACGGTCACCGACGACGACGGTGCGGTCGCCGTCCGCGGGCCGTCACAGCTACGGCCGATCGACGTGTCGCTCGCCGCCATGCCCGATCAGGTCACCACGTTCGCGACGCTCGCGGCCCTCGCGCCCGGCACGTCGGTGCTCCGCGAGGTCGGCGTCGCGCGGCTGCACGAGACCGACCGCCTCTCGGCGCTCGCGACCGAGCTCGGCCGCCTGGGTGTCGAGATCGCCGCCGCACGCGACAGCCTGACGGTGCACGGTGGTTCGGCTGCTGGTCCGGCGCGGCTGCAGACCTACGACGATCACCGGCTGGCGATGGCGTTCGCCGCCGTTGGTCTGGCGATCGACGGCGTGACGATCGCCGATCCCGGCTGCGTCGCGAAGACGTATCCACGGTTCTGGGACGACCTTCGTGCCCTGGGCGGCCGAGTCGCCGTGGCGGACGAGGGCGAGGTGCGGCGATGACGGCGGTGGTCGCGATCGACGGGCCCGCCGGCTCCGGCAAGTCCACCATCGCCAGGGCGCTCGCCCGCCGCCTCGGTGTACCCCACGTCGACACGGGTGCGTTCTACCGCGTGGTGACGCTGGCGGCGCTGCGCGACGCCGTCGACCCCACGGACGCAGCGGCCGTCGTGGCCATGCTCGACCGCGTCGCGGTACTGGTCGACGACGACCGCGTGGTGCTCGACGGCGATGACGTCACCGACGAGATCCGCTCCGAGGCGGTGACCGCCAACGTGTCGGCGGTCGCCCGCCACCGTCAGGTCCGTGCACGCCTGGTGCAGCTGCAGCGCAGCGCCGTCGGTCCGCGGGGCGCGGTGGTCGAGGGGCGCGACGCGGCCACCGTGATCGTGCCCGACGCGACGTTGAAGGTGTGGCTCACCGCCCCGCAGGATGTTCGTGCGGCGCGCCGTGCGGCGCAGCAGGGGAGCGCGGACGCCGCGGTGATCGAACAGGTGGCCACGCAGCTGATCGCCCGCGACCACGCCGACCGCGAGCACACGTTCCGAGCCGGCGATGCGATCGAGATCGACACGGGCGACGTCACCGTCGTCGAGGTGGTCGATCACATCGTGGCGCACCTGCCTGACGATGGCTGACGTCGACGGGCGGACTGCCGCCCAGACCGCGCCGCCCGCGCTGGTCGCTGTCGTCGGACGTCCCAACGTCGGCAAGTCGACGCTGGTCAACCGGCTGATCGGGCGGCGCGCGGCCATCACCGAGGAACGGCCGGGCGTCACCCGCGACCGGACCGAGCACGACACGATGTGGTCGGGTCGCCCGCTGACGTTCGTCGACACCGGCGGCTGGACCGGCACGGGTGTCGACGCGGTCGACCACCTGGGCGCCAAGGTCACCGCCCAGGCCGAGCAGGCGTCGCTGGACGCCGACGTGGTGCTGTTCGTCGTGGACGCGACGGTCGGGATCACCACCGATGATGCGATGGTTGCCAGGTGGCTGCGCGACGTGTCGGCGCCTGTGCTGCTGGTGGCCAACAAGGCCGACGCGCTCGGCGATCCGGTGGCGCTGCAGGTCCAGCTCGCCGATCTGTACGGGCTCGGGATGGGTGATCCGCATCCCGTGAGCGCGCTGCACGGTCGGGGGTCGGGCGATCTGCTCGATGCGGTGGTCGATCATCTCGCGGACCGGCAGCCGGTCGTGCGGCGCCGCCCGGCCGACGAGATCAGCGTCGTGCTGCTGGGCCGCCCGAACGTGGGCAAGTCGTCGCTGTTCAACCGGTTGGCGGGACAACAGCGGGCGATCGTCGACGAGCGGCCGGGGACGACGCGCGATGCGATCGACTCGCTGGTGCGGCTGCACGGTGGAGGCACCTACCGCTTCGTCGACACGGCAGGGCTGCGTCGCAAGGGCCGGCAGGGCGACCCGACCGAGTACTACAGCCGCCTGCGCACCGTCGATGCATTGCACCGCGCGCAGGTCGCGCTGCTGGTGCTCGATGCGGCCGAGCCGTTCGGCGAGCAGGAGCAGCGGCTGGGACGCCAGGTGATCGACGCGGGCCGCGGGCTGGTGATGATCCTCAACAAATGGGACATCGTCGACGAGGACCGCCGCGAGTGGATCGACCGGGAGCTCGACCGGCTGCTGGCGTTCACCTCGTTCGCGCCGCTGCTGCGGACGTCTGCAGTCACCGGGCGCGGTCTGCGCAACCTCGGACCGGTGATCGATCAGGTGCACGTCGAGTGGTCGCGGCGCGTGCCCACGGCGGCGGTCAACCGTTGGCTCGCCGACGCGGTGGCGGCGACGGCGCCGCCGATGATCCGAGGCCGCGCGGTCCGGCTGCGCTACGCCACCCAGGTCGAGGTCGGCCCGCCCACGTTCCGGGTGTTCACCACCGGCACGGTGCCCGCGTCCTACCTCCGCTACCTCGAGCGCAGCCTGCGTGACGAGTTCGGGTTCATCGGCACCCCGGTGCGGATCGGCATCCGCGTGCGCCAGGACCGCCGGCGCCAACGCTGAGCCCGACAGCGGTCGTCAGCGGTCGTCGGCGACGATCACGGCGTCGGGGCCGACCGTGTTGTGGTCGGCGACGTGGGCGCTCGGCCCGAGGATGCTGTCGGTGACCGTGGCCGCCACACCGACCGTCGCGCCGGCCTGCACGATCGCGCCGTCGCACCGCGCGTCGCGTCCGACCCGCGCGCCGGCGCCGACGATCGTCGGCGCTGTCAGTTGCGCGCCGTCGGCGAGCGTGGCGGTCTCGTGCACGGCGGTGGCATCGTCGCGCACCTCGATCGTGGGCGGCACCGGCCACGCGCACCGACCGTCGAGCACCGCCCGGTGGCCATCGCGGAACCGCTGTGGCGTCCCGAGATCCTGCCAGTGCGCGTCGTACGGCGCGCCGTGCAGCGCCGCGCCGGCGTCGAGCAGCCCGGGGAACACGGTACGTTCGAACGAGAGTGGACCGTCACCGGGGAAGGGCGCGAATGCCGTCGCGTCGAGCACGTACGTGCCCGCGTTGATCGTGTCGGCGGTCGTGGTTCCCGGCGGGGGCTTCTCGATGAACCGCTCGATCCGTCCATCCGGTGTGCACTCGATCACCCCGAAGCTGGAGGTGTCGTCGACACGGGTCAACGCCAGCGTCGCCGTCGCGCCGGCAGCGCGGTGACGGGCGACGAGGTCGGTGTAGTCGATGTCGGTGAGCACGTCGCCGTTGCAGACGATGACGTCGGACCCGCCGGATCCACGCAGCAACCGTCGCGCGGCACCAGCGGTGTCCAAGGGACGCTCCTCGGTGAGGATCTCGACCTCGACGCCGAGGCGGTGCCCGGCGGTGACCAGCGCCGAGAACTGGTCGGCCAGCTGGCCGACCAGCAGGTCCATGCGCGTCACGCCGGCGGCCGCGAGTCGTTGCAGCAGCCCGATCGCGTAGGGCTGGCCCATGAACTCGACCATCGGCTTGGGGATGCGGTTGGTGAGTGGGCGGAGGCGGGTGCCACCGCCGCCCGCGAGGACGACTGCGCGCATCCGCACACGGTAACCGACACCGCATGCGGGCGTCACAGGTGTGGGGCGCTGGCGCACGCGGCAGGATTGCAGTGTGCGGACCCTTGTAGCGTTCAGCCGGCCACACACCATCATCGGGACGACCGTGTCGGTCGCCGCGCTGGCGATCCTCGCTGGGCTCGAGGCCGGACGCGCGGCGGGGTCGTGGCAGGTGCTGCTCGTGCTCGTCGGCAGCCTGGCGATCAACATCTACATCGTCGGCCTCAACCAGCTGACCGATGTCGACATCGACCGGATCAACAAACCGTGGCTGCCGGTGGCGTCGGGCGCACTGCGGCTGCCGACCGCGCGGGTGCTGGTCGGCGGATCCGGGGCGCTGGCGGGATTCGCAGGCGTCGTGGCAGGGCCGTACGCGCTCGCGGCGTTCGTGGTGGGCTTCGTCGTGGGCACCGCGTACTCGCTGCCACCGCTGCGCCTGAAGCGCAGCGCCGTATGGGCGGCGGTGTCGATCGCGGGCGTGCGCGGGCTGGCGGTCAACCTGTTGCTGTACGTGCACTTCCTGACGGTCGTCGGGGTGTCGCCGCGGCTGCCAGCTGCGCTGATCGTGTTGACCGCGGTCGTCCTGGCGCTCAGCCTGGTGATCGCGTGGTTCAAGGACATCCCCGACATGGACGGCGACCGCCGGTTCCGCGTGCACACGCTCACGCTGCGGCTCGGCGCGCGGCGCGTGCTGTCGCTGGGCCTGGGCGTGCTGGCCGCCGCCTACGGGGTGGTGATCGTGGCCGGCATCGCGGGCGTGCCCGGACTTCACGGCGGCGTGCTGGCCGTGGCCCACCTGGTCGCGCTGGCGGTCCTGTTCACCGCGAGCGCGCGCGTCGATCTGT
>JAHWKT010000048.1:0-15962 GCA_019347695.1 Actinomycetota bacterium
CAGGTAACAGCGGTTCTGGTCGGTGACGGTCTCGGTCCGCCGTCGGATCTCGGCGAGGTCACTCGCTGTGCCCTCGCCCCGCACCAGCGCATCGAGCCGCTCGAAGATGTCAGCCGTGCCGAGCTTGCACGCGAGGCACTGACCGCACGACTCGATGGCCAGAAACCGTGCGAGCACGGCGCACACCTGCACGATGTCGCGCGTCGTGTCGTACACGGCGAAGCCTCCGCTGCCCAATCCCGTTCCGGCTTCCCCGAACGAGTCGAAGTCCAGAGGCAGGTCCAGCAGGTCGGGTGTGAGGACGCTGTTCGACGTGCCCGGATAGATGGCCTGGATGTCAGCTGCGCCGGCGAGGTCGACCAGCAGCGTGCGCATGGGTGTGCCGAGCGGCAGCTCGTAGATCCCCGGCCGTGCGACGTCGCCCACCACGGTGAAGACCATGGTGCCTGGTGCCTCGGTGGTCCCCACGCCCCGGAACCAGTCGGCGCCCTCGCGCAGGATGTGGGCGACGTGCGACAGCGTCTCGACGTTGTTGACGACCGTCGGATTCGGTTCGGACATCGTGGCGAACAACCCGGTCTGGTAGGGCGGCAGGATCCGGGGCAGCGGCAGCTTGCCCTCCACGACCTCGAGCATCGCGGACTCCTCGCCAAACAGGTACTCGTCGGGGCCCGGCACGATGCGGATCTCGGTGGCACGCGGCCATCCGGCGGCGGCTGCGGCGTCGCGCGCGGCGATCAGCCGGTCGACCTCGTCGGCGAAGCGCTCCTTGACGCCGACGTAGCCCCGCTCGATGCCGACCGCGTGCATGGCGATCGCCATGCCCTCGATGATGGCGTACGGGTTGTGTACCATGAGCGCCCGGTCCTTGAAGGTGGCCGGCTCACCCTCGGCGGCGTTGCAGACCAGATGGACCGTACCGGCCTCCTGTCCGGCGTCGGCGACCGACCGCCACTTGGTTCCGGTGGGAAAGCCCGCGCCGCCGCGACCCCGTAGCCCGGACGCCGCGACGATCTCGATCACGTCGGCGGGGTCCAGCTCGGTCGCTGTTGTCAAACCCACACCGCCACCGTCGGCGATGTAGTCCTCGATGGCGGCATACGGCGCGGTCGGCAGGACCCGGTGGACCTCCATGTCAGGCGCCCTCAAGTAGCCGGTGTCGCAGCGCGTTGCGGGCCGGCAGTGCGCGGTGTCGCCGGTCGTGTCGTCCATCGCGTTCATCCTTGCTCGGGGTCGGTCTGCCATGTTCGCATGAGCGAGACGTACTACTTGGCGCCGTGACGGGTCGATCGTACGCGGACGCAGTCGCCCAACGACGCCCCGCTGACGGTGCCGCGGAGGCCGGCGGCCAAGATGCGTACGCTGGTAGATGATCGCCAGTCGGCCGGATCGGATGACGCGTGATCTCTGTGAACTTGGCCCGTGAGCTTCGAGACGCCGGTCTGCGGTGGGAGCCGGCGAGCGGTGACCAGTTCGTGATCCCCGACCGTGACCTCGACGATCGCGTCTTCTCGATCAGCGAGATGACCATCGATGTGCGGTCGTCTCCGGTCGGCAGGCTGATCGCCTTCAACGGCACGGTGGAGTGGGCACTCGACTCGATCATGCAGCGCGAGGTCATCTGGATGCCCAGCGAGGGGCAACTGCGTGACCTGCTCGGTGACCGGTTCATCGCGCTGGAGCGAGTGCCGGCGGGGCTGCGCTGCGTGGTCGACTTCGACGGCCACCGCATGGAGTACGTCGACGCCAACGCGGCGAATGCCTATGGCCGCGCCGTGCTGCACTGGTTGCTGCACAGAACACCGGCCGAGATCGGCTCGTCCCGCGGCTGATCGGCTGCCCGCACACCGGTTCTAGCGGTCGAGCAGCTCTGGGCCCATCCGCCGGCGCAGCAGCTCGGTCACCTCGCCCGGCTCGGCGTGCCGACCGGCGGCCTTCTTCGAGAAGATCAGCTCCTCGTCGAGGGTGACCTCGAACGCACCGCCGGACGCGGGCAGCAGGCGCAGGTCACGAATGATCGGCGCCCACCCACCGAGTATCTCTGCCGCCAGACCGACGGCGCGATCTGTGTAGTTTCAGGGGACGCAGTACTCGATGAACAGGGTGTGCGTAGGATCGAGCATGTTCGCAATCCTACCGGCCGACGCGCACGCGCCGACCACCACTGATCCCTGACCGCACTGGCTGTGGAGTCGAGTCTCCATATCCGATGACTGGTCTCCACGGCGTCGCATGGTCGGTGAAGTTACCGGTCGGTAGCACGGGCGTCCCACATGCTGTACCAATGGAGCATCGCACCAACGGAGGAGGGGACTGATGGCCGGCAACGACAGCGCACCGGGCCGGATCGCGATCGTCGACGGGGTGCGCACGCCGTTTGCCAAGCGGGCCGGCGTGTTCTCGGAGCTGACCGCCGTCGACCTCGGACGCCACGTGGTCGCCGAGATCGTCGATCGCAACGACCTGCCCCCGGACACCGTCGGGCAGGTGGTCTTCGGGCAGGTGATCCTCGACCCGAGCACGCCGAACATCGCCCGCGAGATCGTGTTGGGCACCGGACTGCCGCCGACCGTCGAGGCCTACAGCGTCTCGAAGGCGTGCATCACCAGCTACCAGACGGCGGTCAACGTGGCGCAAGCAATCGCCCACGGGGCCATCGACTGCGGGATCGCCGGCGGCGCCGAGTCGGCCAGCAACGTGCCGGTGCTGGTGTCGTCGGTGCTGCAGGACGCGCTGCGTGCCGCAACCGACGCCCGCACGCTACGGGCCCGACTGCAGGCGTTCGCCGACGTGCGACCCGGCGACCTCGCGCCCCGACCACCCGACCTCACCGAACCCTCGACCCAGGAGACGATGGGCGAGGCCGCCGAGCGGATGGCCAAGATCAACGGGATCGACCGTTCCGCCCAGGACGACTTCGCGCACCGCAGTCACGTGCTCGCGGCGCGCGCCTGGGAGGAGGGCAAGCTCGCCGACGAGGTGGTGCCCGTCGACGTGCCGCCCGACTACGAGCGGACGGTCGAGGTCGACACCACCGTACGTTTCGACAGCGACCGGCGTCGCTACGACGATCTGTCGCCGGTGTTCGATCGCCGGCACGGCTCGTTGACCGCTGGCAACAGCTCGCCGCTGACCGATGGCGCCGCGGCGCTGCTGCTGATGAGTGAGTCGCGCGCCGACGCCGAGGGGCGCGAGCCGCTCGGTTACCTGCGCAGCTACTCGTTCACCGCGTTGGATCCCGCGGACCAGCTGCTGCTCGGTCCGCTGAGCGCGACGCCGATCGCACTGGAACGCGCCGGGGTCACGTTCTCCGACCTCGATCTCATCGATCTCCATGAGGCCTTCGCCGCCCAGGTCCTGTCAGTCACCGACGCGTTCGCGTCGGCCGAGCTGTGCAAGCGCTATGCGGGCCTCGACGAGCCGCTCGGCGAGGTCGACTGGAACATCGTCAACCCGCTCGGTGGCTCGATCGCGCTGGGTCACCCGTTCGCGGCGACCGGCGCCCGGCAGATCTCCCAGACGCTGCGCGAGCTGCGCCGCCGTGGCGGGGGACTGGCACTGTGCACCGCGTGCGCCGCCGGCGGCATGGGCGCCGCGATGGTGCTGGAGGCGGCACGGTGACCGGCGACGCGAGCATGTTCACACTGGAGCACCGCGACGACGTCGCCGTGATCGTGCTCGACATGCCGGGCGGGTCCACCAACACGCTGCGCACCGAGTTCACCGATGAGCTCGAAGGTCTCCTCGACGAGGTCGAGGACGATCGTGACGTCACCGGTGTCGTCATAGCCAGCGGCAAGCCCGACAGCTTCATCGAGGGTGCCGACATCGCCATGTTCTCCGAGGTCGAGACCGCCGACGATGGTGCTGCGCTCGCCCGGGTCGGTCAGCGCGTCTTCGAGCGGATCGAGGCGTCCAGCACGCCGATCGTGGTCGCGATCCACGGCGCCTGCATGGGCGGCGGGCTCGAGCTCGCACTGGCATGTCACGGGCGGATCGCGTCGGACCACCCTGCCACCCGACTCGGTCTGCCCGAGGTGCGACTGGGACTCATCCCGGGCAGTGGCGGCACCCAGCGGCTTCCCCGCCTGGTCGGGCTGGAGCGGGCGTTGGAGCTCATCCTGACCGGCAAGGACATCTCGGCGTCGCGGGCGCGGCGCATGGGGCTGGTCGACCAGGTCGTCCACCAGGCGGTGCTGGTCGACGTCGCATCCGAGCGCGCGCGCACCCTGGCGGCGGTCGACCGCACCCGAGGTGCACGCCACCGCGACCTGGTCGGGCGCGTCCGCGGCACAGTGATGGAGGACAATCCGGCCGGCCGCGCGGTGCTGTTCCGGCAGGCCGAGGCGAACGTGCACGTACGCACCCACGGGAACCTGCCGGGACCGCTGCGCGCGATCGACGTCGTGCGCACGGGGATCGAACAGGGCCCGCGCGCGGGCTACGCCGCCGAGGCACAGGCGTTCGGTGAGCTGATCGTCACCCCGCAGGCACGCAACCTCATCCGGGTCTTCGACATGCGACAGGCGTTGCGGCGCGAGGCACGAGCCGCCCAGGAACGCGCCGTGGACGTCCGCAAGGTCGCCGTCGTCGGCGCGGGACTGATGGGCGCGGGCATCGCGGCGGTCACCGCCGGCCGGGCCGAGCTGCCGGTCCGCCTGAAGGACCTGGACCGAGACGCGCTGCGCCGTGGACTGCGGTCGGTTCGCGACTACCTGGACCAGCGCGTCACGCGGCGGCGGATCTCGGCACACGACCGTGACCGGCTGCTCTCGCTCGTGCGGCCCGACACCGAGTACCGCGGCTTCGGCCGGGTCGGCCTGGTCATCGAGGCGGTCGTTGAGGACCTGGCCATCAAGCACCGGGTGTGCAAGGAGGTCGCCGCGGTCACGGGCCCCGACACCGTACTGGCGTCGAACACGTCGTCGATCCCGATCGACTCGATCGCCGAGGGCCATCCCGACCCGGCCCGGATCGTCGGCATGCACTACTTCTCGCCGGTGCCGCGCGTGCCGCTGCTGGAGGTCGTCGAGGGACCGCGGACCGCCGACTGGGTGACGGCCACCGCGGTCGACGTCGGCCGCCGCCAGGGCATGACCGTGGTGGTGGTCGGCGACGGTCCCGGCCTCTACACGTCACGCATCCTGGGGCCCTACATCAACGAGGCCGCGTATCTGCTGACCGACGGTGCGACGGTCGACGCGATCGACGACGCGCTCGAGACGCTGGGCTTTCCCGTCGGACCGTTCCGCCTGGTCGACGAGGTCGGCATCGACGTCGCGGCGAAGATCGCGCGGGTCCTCGCCGACGGGCTCGGATCGCGGCTCACGCCTGCGCCGGGCATCGAGGCGATCGTGCGCGACGGTCGCAAGGGCCGCAAGAACGGCCGCGGCTTCTACCACTACGACACCGACAACGGACAGACGACCCGCGGCGACGTCGACCCGTCCATCTACCAGTTGGTCACTCGCAGCGCACGCCCGGCGCCAGACGCCGACGAGATGGTCGACCGTGCGCTGCTGGCCATGGTCAACGAGGCCGTCTGGACGCTGGGCGACGGCGTGCTGCGCACGACGCGCGACGGCGACGCCGCGGCGGTCTTCGGACTCGGGTTCCCACCACATCTCGGCGGACCGCTGCGCTATGTCGACGACCGCGGTCCCGCGGCGGTCGTCGACCGGCTCCGGATGCTCGCCGCTGACCACGGCGAACGCTTCACGCCCGCACCGCTGCTCGTCGAGGTCGCCGAGCGGGGTGGACGACTGACGTCTGACCGCACCCAGTCATGACCGAACCGACGACCGAACCGACGACCGAACTGACGGCGCCGTCGTTCGTCAAGCCGCTCTTCCTCGGGGAGCTGCACGAGTCGATCGTGCTGCCCTATCCGCGGATGGCGCCCGACGAGCACGCCAGGATCGACACGCTGACCACCCAGCTGCGCGAGTGGGCCGCTGCCAACTACGACGAGCGCGATGTCGAACAGCAGCGGTGGATCCCGGACGCGACCGTGCGGGCGCTCGGCGAGATGGGCATGCTCGGGCTGTACGTCGAGCAGCAGTACGGGGGGCTCGGGCTCAGCCAGACCGGGTACTGCCGGATGTTCGAGGTGCTCAGCGGAATCGACGCGACGCTCGGCGTCGTGCTGGGCGTCCATCAGTCGATCGGCTACAAGGGCATCCACCTGTTCGGCTCCGACGAGCAGAAGCAACGGTTCCTGCCGGATCTGGCCAGCGGGCGTCGTCTGGCCGGCTTCGCGCTCACCGAGCCCCACGCCGGATCGGATGCCTACCACCTCGAGACGACCTGCGAGCTGCAACCAGACGGCTCGTACGTCCTCAACGGCGAGAAGCGCTACATCGGCAACGGCTCACGGGCCGACGTGCTGACGACGTTCGCGCGTACGCCCTCGGGTGGGCATGTGGCCCTGCTCCTCGAGTCGGACACGGACGGGTTCGAGGTCGGCGACCGCTACGACACCATGGGGCTGCGGGCCAACGACCTGCGCCGCCTGCGGTTCCGCGACGTCCGGGTGCCCAAGGAGAACGTGCTCGGCTCCGAGGGACAGGGCTTCGCCATCGCGATGCAGATCCTCAACAACGGCCGGATGTCGCTGGGTTCGGGCTCGGTCGCCGCGGCGCGCAGCCTCACCGACATGGCGATCGCCCACGTCACACAGCGCGAGCAGTTCGGTCGTCCCCTGGCGGAGTTCGAGCTGGTGCAGGACAAGATCGGCTGGATGGTCGCGTACACGTACGGGCTCGAGGCGATGTCGTACCTGACGACCGGCCTGGTGGACCGGGGGTTGCAGGACTACTCGCTGGAGTCGGCGATCGTCAAGGTCGCGGGCACCGACTTCATCTGGCAGGCCGCGAACCGCGCGTTCCAGCTCGCGGGTGGCAAGGCGTACCTGCGCAGCGAGCCGTACGAGAAGATCCTCCGCGACATCCGCATCTTCCCGATCTTCGAGGGCGCCAACGACGTGCTGCGCAGCTACATCGCGCTCAACGGCATCGAACCGGTCGCCGCACAGCTGTCGGGCCTGTCACACCTGGGCCTGAGAGATCCGATCACCGCGGTCGGTGTGGTGGCCGACTACGTCGGGGCGATGGTCCGGCGCAAGGTGCAGCCGCCCAAGCTGCGCGGCACCCAGGAGCGGTTCGCGTCCCACGCCGAGGTGGTCAGCGATCAGGTGGAGCAGCTGCGCGCGGTGACCGAACGGCTCCTGCGCCGACACGGCGAGGCGATCACCGCACGCCAGGCGCACCACAAACGGCTCGCCGCGGCCGTCACCGACATCTACGCACAGATCGCGACGCTCGCCCGCGTCTCGGACGTGCTCGAACGGCCGGAGCAGGGGATGATCGGCGACGAGCCGTTCATCGCCGAGACCTTCTGCCTGCGGGCCGCTGACCGCGTGCGACGACAGTTCGACCAGATCGAGCACAACGACGACGCGCGGACGTTCGACATCGCACGCGCCGCCTACGGACGCGCCCGCTACCACCACAGCGTCTGACCGCCGACGTCTGCACGGATCGCGAACGATCCATGAAACGACGACGGGGCACCGTGCGCGGCTGCGGGAGGCACACCCAGAGGACCTAGACTGATCGCTACCGTCCACGGACGGTCAGTCACTGCGCGCGCGATCGGCGGGATCGCGCGCTCCAGCTCCCAGTCGGTGAGGTCCTGCAACGCATGGCATCGCACCCGAACGGCCCGCTCGCCGAGCCCTACCGGGTCCGCATCGTCGACCACGACCTGGCACGGTGCGGGCTCGCCAGCTGGTGGAACCGTCTGCCGCAGCCGCAACGCTCGACGATGCTGCGCTGGGAGTACCTGTCCACGTGGGCCGATGCATTCGTGCCGCGCGCGGCGTGCCTGCACATCCCCGTCGTGTTCTCCGGGTCAACACCGGTCGCCGCGTTGCCGCTGTACCGCACCGGCAGGCTGCTGCGGTCGCTCGCGAACGACGCCCACTCCGACGTGTTCGACGTCGGCTGCGATCCGGCGCACCCTTCTGCGTGCGACACGCTGGTCGCACACCTGCTGCGTTACCGGACGTGCCTCGAGCGGCTCGACGGCTCGTCGCCGCTGCTGGCGGGGCTGCGGCGGGCAGCACCACCGATGATCGTCGACCCCGCGCAGTCACCGTGGATCCAGCTGCCGGCCACGCCCGACGCCATGCTCGCGCAGCTCTCGTCGAAGTTCAGGGCGGGGGTCCGCCGCGCCGAGCGGGCCCTGGCGACGCTGGGGACCGTGACGCTGCGCGACCACCGCAGCGGTGATCCGGAGTTCGAGCAGGCGTTCTCCACGCTGCTCGACCTCGAGGCGGCCAGCTGGAAGGGCACGCAGGGCAACGCGATCACCTTGCGCCCCGAGACACTGCGCTTCTACCGGCGTCTGGCCGTCACCGGACCGGTCCGCCGGTGGGCGCGGGTCGCGGTGCTGCGGGTCGACGACCGGGTGGTCGCCGCCCAATTCGACCTCGAACACGACGCCGTTCGCACGGGGCTGAAGATGGCGTCGACCGCCGATCTCGGGCGCGGTCAGTCACCCGGCACGGTCCTGCTGTGGCATGTCGTGCGCGACTGCATCAGCCGAGGCCTCACCAGGCTCGAGCTCGGCGGGGAGCTGGAGGGGTGGAAGCGGCACTGGACGACGACCGGTGCCGACCGGACGTGCGTCCGCACGTGGCCCCGCACGCTGACCGGCCAACTGACGTTCGGGGCCCGCGAACAGGTCAAGCAGGCCGTCCGCCCGCTACGGGCGACCGTCGGGAGCCGGCAACGCACGGACGGGTCGTGAGCGGACGTCCGCAGACGTCCGCGACGGTGGCCAGGTACCGGGTGGTCGTGCTCGACCGTGACCTCGCCGACGAGGGTCTCGACGGCTGGTGGAACGGTCTTCCCGGCCCGCAGACCACCCCGGTGCTGCGCTGGGAGTATCTGCGCACATGGAGCCGCGCGTTCGTGCCGGACGGTGCACGCCCGCACGTGGTCGTGGCGCTGGCCGACGACCGCCCGGTGGCGGCGGTGCCGCTGTACCGCCGCCACGGCGTGCTGTGGTCGGTGTCCAACGACCACTCCGACATGTTCGACGCCGCGTTCGCCGTGGGGCACGACGCGGCGGCCGACGACCTCGCCGCGGTGATCCTGCGTCACCGGACCGTGCTGACGCGTCTGCCTGCGGACTCGCGGTTGCTGGCGGCGATCGCCCGCCGGCAGCCACCGGGCGCGGTCGACCGCGACGAGTCTCCGTACCTGGCGCTGCCACCCTCGACGGATGCGCTGCTCGCCGGTCGATCCCCCCGGTTCAGGGCCAACGTGCGCAAGGCGGAGCGGTCCCTGGCGGCCCTCGGGGAGGTGACATACGCCGATGTCGCCGGCGACGCGCCCGAGATGGCCGACGCGTACGCCGCGTTGCGGCAGGTCGAGCAGCACAGCTGGAAGGGGCGACAGGGTGGCTCGGTCGACGCCCACCCGAGCTCGCGCCGCTTCTACCGTGAGCTGGCGCTCGACGGACCGGCCAGACAGTGGGTGCGCGTGGCGACGTTGCGTGTGAACGACCGTGTCGTCGCCGCACAGCTGGACCTCGAGGCTGCGGGCCGGCGCATCGGCATGCGCACCAGCTTCGTCGACGATCTCGCGGGCCGGCAGTCACCGGGGCTGGTGCTGCTGTGGCGCGTGCTGTCCGACGAGATCGCGCGGGGCCTGCACACCCACGAGTTCGGCGGCGGCGCCGACGACTGGAAGCGCCACTGGACCACGCTGACCCGCAGACGCGTGACGGTGCGGTACTGGCCCGACAGCACCGCTGGCCGGCTGGCGCACCGCGCCCGTCAGCGGCTCAAGCCGTTGGTCAGGCCAGCGCTCGGAGTGTTCACCGACCGATCGTGATGTCCAGGGGAGGGTCTGCCGCCGCGGTGATGCGATCGCGGTCGATCGAGACGTCGAGCCGGTGTTCGCCGAGTCCAATGCCGGTGACCTCCAGCGTCAGGTCCGGGTCGAGGCACGGTCCGATGGCGACCAGGCCGGCGGGCACGTCCGGCTCGAGCCGGAGCACGGTGCACAGCAGCAGGAGCGGCGCGGCCGCGCTCCACGCCTGGGGACTGCACGCCACCGGATACGGCACGGGAGCGTCGACAGTGTCGGTGCCGTAGCCCGCGATCAGCTCTGGCAGGCGCCAGCCGTTGTGCTCGGCAACGGCGAGCACGCCGTCGACAAGCGTCGCGACGGCAGCGTGCCGGCGTGTGCGCGCGAGCCCGTCGATGATCAGGGCGGTGTCGTGCGGCCAGATCGACCCGCGATGGTACGGCAGCGGGTCGTAGGCGACGGCGGTGGCGCTCAGGGTGCGGACACCCCAGCCTGCGTGCATATCGGCTGCCAGCAGGCGGTCGGCGAGCTGGTCGGCGTCGGCCCGGTCGAGGAGGCGGGTCCACAGCAGGTGGCCGGCGTTGGACGACGCGACCTCCAGCCGGCGTCCGTCGCCGTCTCGAGCACCGCGAGGTCGGTCAGCGCGCGCCAGTGGTAGGCCTGCGCTTCGATCACGGCGATCGGTCCGCGCGCGAGCGTTGCGTCTGCGTGGACCATCGCTTCGGCGTGGTCCTTCCACCCCTGGTTGCGCAGGCCGGTGTCCGACCGGCAGGTCAGCCCCCCGTGTCGATCGTCCGCGGCGGTGGCGCGACACCAGCTGACGGCACGTCGCGCCGCCGGGAGCAGTGACCGCACCCGGTCAACGGCCGCGCCCCAGCGGTAGGCGGCGGCGAGCACCACCACGAACAGCGGGGTGGCGTCGACCGAGCCGTAGTAGGGCGTCCACGGGGCCAGGCCGAACACGCCGCTGTGACCCGTGCGCAGCTCGTGCAGGATCTTGCCGGGCGCCTCCCCGGTCCGCGGGTCGTCGTCGACGCCCTGGAAGCGCGCGAGCGCGTCGAGCACGTCGACGGCGGGCTCGGGGCCGGTGATCAGCGCCTCGTACGCCGTGAGCAACGCATCCCGACCGAACAGGGCCAGATACCAGGGTGCGCCCGCGGCGATCCACGACAGCTCGCGCGTGGCGTCGTGCATGCGCAGCGCCTGCAGGTCTGCCAGCGCCGAGTCGATCGCGCGTGCCCACCGGTCGCTGCCGGACACACGCGGTCGCGTCGCCGGGGTGCCGTGGGTGGCGGGCTAGGGTCGCGGGCGCACGTGCAATCGCAGGGTGTGCGCGCCAGCGGGTTCGGCGGTCGCGGTGAGCAGCGCGCGCCGTCCGTGGAGGTCGCGGACCACCCAGTGCGCGACATGACGATCTGGTGCCGTCCGCCCGCTGGCCAGCAACTCGCGCTCGTGGCCGACGATCCGCCAGTCGAGCAGCGACAACAACCGCCGGTCGCCGTGGTAGACGCCGGTCACGCGTCGGCCGTGATCAGCCCGCCGGGGGTGCTGACCGCTGCGGTCCCACCGCCGACGACAGTTTGCAGCGAGCTGAGCATCCGCCGGGTGTCTGCGTCAGGACACGTGGTCGACCAGCCACCGGCGCAGTGGCCCGAACGCCTCGCACCGGGTGGCGCACCAGTCGACGAACGCCGGCTCGGTCACCGCGGCGGGCAGCGGTTCGCGCAGCGAGGCGCGGAAGCCCTTGTGGCGCAGCCACCGGCCTCGTGGATGATCGGCCGGATACGAGCGCGGCACCCGCTTGAGAGCCGGGTCGTTGGTCGCGACGTCGGGCAGCGTCGAGGTCGTGTGGTCGAGCGCGGCGATGAACTGCTCCCCCGTGTCGTCGTCGGCGATCGCGGCGCGCCAGCGGTCGAGATCGCCGATGCCCATGTAGCCGACGCCGACCTCCTGGCCCGACACCGACAGGTAGAAGCCCGGCGACGTCTTCTTGTCGTCACCCTCCCACAGGAAGATCGCCTGATGCGTCTTGTACGGGGACTTGTCTGCCGAGAACCGGATGTCGCGGTTGATGCGAAACAGTGAGCCGTTGACCCGCGGGTCCGCCACCCGCTCCGGCGCCACCGTTCGTCGCAGGCGCTCGCCCAGGTCGACGACCAGCGCCTTGGCCGGCTCCACGACGCCGTCGCGGAACGTGTCCTGGTGCGCGTCGAAGAAGGTCTTGGTGTTCGTGTGCTCCAGGTCGGCGAGGACCGAGGCCCTTGGCGTCGAACCCCTCGAACATGGTCGTGTCCTGCATACCGTCCGCTCCTCCAGGTGATCCGTCATGATAGGAACGCACGAGCACCCTCGGATTCGACACGTTGGGGAGCGATGCCCGCCTGCCGGGTCGGTTGGCTCCCCGATGTGTTCGGCTGGCTCCCCGAAACCGATCTACTCGGCGGTCGCGGTGGCGACGATCTGCTCGGCCTCGTCGAGGATCTGCTGCAGGTGGTCGTCACCGACGAAGCTCTCCGCGTAGATCTTGTTCTTGTCCTCGGTGCCGCTCGGCCGGGCGGCGAACCAGCCCCTGGCGGTGACCACCTTCAGCCCACCGATCGGCGCGTCGTTGCCGGGAGCGCGGGTGAGCATCCGCTGGATCTCGTCGCCGCCGAGCTCCTTGGCGTCGAGGTCCTCGGGCGCCAGCTCCTTGAGGCGCGCCTTCTCCCGTGGGGTCGCCGCCGTGTCGATCCGACGGTACACGGGCGCGCCGTGGCGCTCGGTCAGCCGCCGGTAGTGCACACCCGGGTCAACGCCGGTCACCGCGAGGATCTCTGCAGCCAGCAGGCACAGCGCCAGGCCGTCCTTGTCGGTGGTCCAGGTGCCGGCATCGAACTGCAGGAACGACGCCCCCGCGCTCTCCTCGCCACCGAACGCCAGACTGCCGTCGAGCAGGCCGTCGACGAACCACTTGAACCCCACCGGCACCTCGACCACCGACCGGCCGGCCTCGTTGACCACCGCGTCGATCATGCTGCTCGACACCAGCGTCTTGCCGATGCCCGTCGTCGGCGACCAGTCGGCGCGGTGCTCCAGGAGATAGCCGATCGCGACGGCGAGGTAGTGGTTGGGGTTGCGCAGCCCGTCGGGGGTGACGATGCCGTGCCGGTCGGCGTCCGCGTCGTTGCCGAACGCGATGTCGAAGCGGTCGGCGAGGTCGATCAGGCTCCGCATGGCGTGCGGCGACGAGCAGTCCATGCGGATCTTGCCGTCGCTGTCGAGCGTCATGAAACCGAACGTCGGGTCGACGGTGTCGTCGACGAGGTCGAGATGCAGTCCGTGGCGGTCGGCGATCTCGGACCAGTAGGCGACGCTGGCGCCGCCGAGCGGGTGGACGCCGATGTGCACGCCGGCCTCGCGGATGGCGTCGACGTCGACGACCTGTGCGAGCTCGTCGACGTAGGCGCCGAGGAAGTCGTAGCCGTCGACGCCGTCGTGGGTGCGCGGATCGCGGGCACGGGCGATGCCGTCCACGCCGTCGCGGAGCAACTCGTTGGCCCGGTCCTGGATCCGCCCGGTGATCGACGCGTCGGCGGGTCCACCGTTGGGTGGGTTGTACTTGAAGCCGCCGTCGCGGGGCGGGTTGTGGGAGGGCGTGATGACCACCCCGTCGGCGCGTGATTCGGTGCCGGCGTCGGCGTTGTGACGCAGGATCGCCCGCGACAACGACGGGGTGGGCGTGTAGCCGTCGCGGTCGTCGATGCGCACGGTCACGTCGTTCGCGGCGAACACCTCGAGGCACGTGTCGAACGCCGGCGTCGACAGCGCGTGGGTGTCGCGGCCGACGAACAGCGGTCCGGTGATCTGCTCGTCGCGCCGGTACTCGCAGATCGCTTGGCTGATCGCCAGGATGTGATCGCGGTTGAAGCTGCCGTCGAACGACGATCCGCGGTGACCGGACGTCCCGAACGCCACCTGCTGTGCCGGATCGTCGACATCGGGCCGCCGGTCGTGGTACGCGGCGATGAGTGCGTCGACGTCGACGAGATCGTCGCGGGTGGCCGGCTGACCGGCGCGCTCGTGCTGGCTCATCGGTGCTCCAGTTGTCGTCAGGTGTAGGTTGCACAGCGACCATCCGCCGTGTACGCCACCATGCCCAGCGCCGCCCGCGCCCTACCGACCGGAAGGCACGATGGACCTCGCCGACGCGTTGACCAGGGCGCAGGGGCGTTACGTCGACGCCCACCCACGCAGCCGTGACCTCGCCGACCGCGCGGGCAGGGTGCTGCCCGGTGGCAACACGCGGTCGGTGCTGCACGTCGACCCGTTCGCCTTCCGGGTCGATCGCGTGGACGGCGCCTACCTGTGCGATGTCGACGGGCACCGCTACCTCGACCTGCTCGGCGACTACTCCGCCGGCCTGCTGGGGCACCGTCCACAGCCCGTGGCCGACGCGGTTCGGGCCCGGCTGGACGCAGGGTGGGCGCTCGGGGCGATGTCCGACGTCGAGATCTCCTTCGCCGAGGCGGTGGTGTCCCGGTTCCCCTCGATCGAGCAGGTGCGGTTCACCAACTCGGGCACTGAGGCGAACCTGATGGCCGTCATGACCGCGCGGCACGTCACCGGCCGGGACCGCCTGGTGGTCTTCGACGGCGGCTACCACGGTGGACTGCTCTACTTCGGTGCCGGTGGTGCCGCGCTGCGGGCGCCGTTCGACTACACCGTCCTCGAGTACAACGACGTGGACGCGCTCGTCCGGCACTTCGACGAGCACGGGCACAAGGTCGCCGCCGTGCTCGTCGAGCCGATGCTCGGCGCCGGTGGCTGCATCCCCGCAACGTCCGAGTTCCTCGACGCCCTGCGGCGGGTCACCCGCGAGGCCGGGTCGCTGTTGATCTTCGACGAGGTGATGACCTCCCGGATGGCGCGCGGTGGCGCTCAGGAGGTCACCGGTGTGATCCCCGACATGACGACGCTGGGCAAGTACCTCGCCGGCGGCTTCACGTTCGGCGCGTTCGGCGGCGCCCGGTCGGTGATGGCCGCCTACGATCCCGCGTCGGGAGGGCTGTCACACGGCGGCACCTTCAACAACAACGCCTTCACGATGACCGCCGGTGACATCGCCAACGAGCTCGTGCTCGCCGACGGGGTGCTCGACGACCTCAACGCCCGCGGGCGCGATCTGCAAAGGCGGCTCACGGAGGTGTTCGATGAATCCTCGCTGCCGTTCTCGGTCACCGGGTGGGGGTCGCTGTGCACCATCCATCCGATCGACGGCGAGATCCGCTCGGCGGCGGACGTGCGGGACGCCGACGACCGGTGGCGGCGGTTGCTGTTCTTCGACCTGCTGGAGGCCGGCTTCTACATCGCCCAGCGCGGCTACAT
Organism: Actinomycetota bacterium; assembly: GCA_019347695.1. GTDB lineage: Bacteria > Actinomycetota > Nitriliruptoria > Euzebyales > JAHELV01 > JAHELV01. The sequence goes on from JAHWKT010000048.1 coordinate 15,243, forward strand.
CGGGTTGAGCGTCGACATCACCGACGACGATGTCACGCGGATGGTCGACGCCGTCGCCGCATTCTGCGACCGCCATCGCGACACCGCCTGACGTCGGCGGTCACTGCTGGTAGTGCTCCACCGTCTCGACGGTGCGCACGGCCGTCCGGTCGGGGTCCTGGTCGAACTCGCGTCGCGCGCGCCGCTGGCGCAGCAGATCCCAGCACTGGTCGAGGGCGATCTCGATGCGCTCGACGCGTGCACGCTCCTCCGCGCTCAGTGACGCCTCATCATGCCGTGTGCGCAGCGCGTCCTCTTCCTCCACCAGCGCGTTGATCTGCGAGAGGATCTGTTCATCGTTCACGTGTGCGCTCCTGCAGCCGCCGTCGCGGTTCACGATAGCGTCGCTGTGGTGACCAGTCGCGTCATCCACAGCCGGCGACCGTCTCGGCTCGCGCCTCCGTGGACGTCGCCGGCATCATGACCGTTGTTCAGGTTCGACAGGAGCGGCATGATGACAGCTGATGCGCGTGCGAGGCATGAGCTGCATCGGCGGCTCGACAACGTTCTGGGCCCCGACCCGGCGGCGACGCTGATGTCGCACCTGCCGCCGACCGGCTGGGGCGACGTGGTCACCCGCGCGTATCTCGACCACGCGCTCGCCGCCCGCGATGCGCGCTTCGACCAGATGGACGCCCGGTTCGACGGGATCGACACGCGCCTTGATCGGCTGGACACGCG
>JAHWKT010000048.1:16062-20680 GCA_019347695.1 Actinomycetota bacterium
GACACGCGCCTTGATCGGCTGGACACGCGTCTTGACGGGGTGGACGCCCGGTTCGATGAGATGGACGCTCGGTTCACCCGGTTCGAGGAGCGGCTGGATGACCGGATCGATACGCGGATCGAGACCGCGGAGCATCGGATCATCGCCGCGATGCGAGGCGAGTTCATCGCCGCGGTCGCCCAGCAGACGCGCACGATGATCTTCGCTCTCATCGGTTCGATCGCGAGCATCAGCATGCTGGCGTTCGCGCTCGCAGCGCTGGCGTGATCTGCGCCGGGTAGCGGCCTATGCACGCTCAGCCGGTGTTCTGCAGACCTGCCGACACGCCGTTGACGGTCAGCTGCACCAGCCTCGCCCAGCGGGGTGCGTCTGTGCCGTCGGCACGCGCGCCGCGCAGTGCGCGCTGCTGCAGGAACGACAGCGCGTCGACGTAGGGGTTGCGCAGATCGACCGCGCGCCGCAGCACGGGGCGGTCCTCCAGCAGGCGTCGCTGACCGAGCAGCTGTCGCACCAGCTCCTCGGTTCGCGCGTACTCATCGGTGATCCTGTCCGTCAGCTCCGGCCGGTCCGCCATGTCCAGATAGCCTCGCGCGATCAGCATGTCGGCTTTGACCATCGACAGCGCGGCGTTGTCGATCGCGGTACGCAGGAACGGCCAGCGCGCCATCAGGTCGCGCAGCGGCTGGATGCCGCCGGCGAGCGCACGGCCCGCCGCCAGCCCAGTGCCCAGTCCGTACCATCCCGGCAGGTTGATGCGCGCCTGCGCCCACGCGAAGCTCCAGGGAATCGCGCGGAGCGCGTCGAGCCCGCCGCCCGCACCACCGCGGCGCGTCGGGCGTGACCCCAGCTGCAGTCCGCCCAGCTCGTCGCTCGGTGTCACCGCGGCGAAGAACTCGGCGAACCCGTGCGTGCCGACCAACTCGCGGTAGGCCGCTTCACTGGCCCGGGCCATCGTGCGGATGAGCTCCCAGTTGAGGTCCGCGGGATCGGGCTGGTCATGGGCGTGCAGCGACGCGCGCAACGTGGCGTTGGTGATCTGCCCGAGATGGCGCTGCGCAAGTGCGACGGTGCGGTAGCGGGAGAACACCACCTCACCCTGCTCGGTGATCTTGAAGCGACCGTCGACCGAGCCCGGCGCCTGCCCGAGGATCGCGCGGTTGGCGGGCCCCCCGCCGCGACCCACCGCGCCGCCACGCCCGTGGAACAGCGTCAGCGCGACGTCGTTGCGGTCGGCCCACTCCGTCAGCGCCGCCTGCGCCTCGAACAGCGCGATGTTGGCCGCGAGGAACCCGGCGTCCTTGGTCGAGTCCGAATAGCCGAGCATCACCTCAACGCGGCGACCGGCGGCGTCGAGGCGCGCCTGCTCGCTGGGCAGCGCCAGCAGGCGGTCCAGCTCCTTTGGTGCGCGTCGGAGATCCTCCCTGCTCTCGAACAGCGGCACCACATCGAGCGTCAGCGAGCCGTCCGGCACCGCGAGCCGGGCCAACGCGCGCACGGTCATGACGTCGCTCGCCTCGCGGCTCCAGCTGACGGCATAGCGGCGGCACGCGTCGACGCCGTAGGTGCGTTGCAGCTCGGCGACGGTCCGCAGCGTCGCGATGACCTCCTGGGCCAGCTCTGACGTCGGTGTGATGTCGGCGGGCCACCCTTCGGTCGCCAGCCGGTCCAGAGCGTCCAGATCGCGTTCGGCCCATGGTGCGAGCTCTGCGATGACGCGGCCGTGCGTGGCGGAGTCCTGACGGATCTCCAGGGATGCGAAGTGGAAGCCGAACGTCTCGGCCTGCCACCGCAGGTGCTGCACCTCGCCGTACGCCAGCCGCGCCGCCCCGCCGTGCTCCAGTGACTCCTGCAGCATCGCCAGGTCCTCGACGAACTCGGCGGCGAGCGCGTACCCGCCGGACGTGCCGGTGCGTGTCGCAGCGAGCCGGTCGGCCATCGCAAGCATGCGCATGCGGTGGGGCTGATCCGCGGCGCTCCTGGTGATCTCCTCCCATCGGTCCGGCCAGCGGATGGCGTCCCGCCGCAGCGCGCGGCGCAGGGACTGACTCGGTGGCGTCGAGCCGGACGTGGCGGTCAGCATGCGGCCGATGCGCCGGGTCGCGCGTTCCAGGCCGCGCAGCACGTGCTCGGTGTGGATCGCCAGCGTGGCCCGGGTCACCTCGGCCGTGACGTACGGATTGCCGTCGCGGTCGCCCCCCACCCAGCTGCCCCAGCGCAGGAACGCCGGGAACGCCGGTGGCCGCGCCCCCACCGTCTCGGGGCCGAGCGCGCGGTCGAGCTCACGGTAGATCCGGGGCACGACCAGGAACAGTGACTCATCGAAGACCGCGAGGGTGCGGCGGACCTCGTCGAGCGGCGTGGGGCGCCGATCGCGGATCTGTGCCGTCCGCCACAGGATCGCGATCTCCTCGCGCAGCCGCCGGTGGATGTCGGCAGCGCCCGTGCGGGGCAGGTGCGGTTCGTCGAAGCGGTCGAGCTGCTCGCCGATCCGGTGCAGCGCCTCGGTCACCGCGCGGCGGCGTGCCTCGGTCGGGTGTGCCGTGAACACCGGCTGGACGCGCAGCCGGTCGAGCAGGTTCAGCAGCGCCTCGCGTCCGTCGCGCGCGACCACGTCGTTGACCGCCGCGGCGAGCGAGTCGGTGATCGCCTCCCGCTGCACACCGCGGTCGCGCAGCGTCCGCATCCGCTGGCGCTCCTCCGCGAGGTTGATCAGCTGGAAGTAGCACGTGAACGCCCGAGCGACGGCATCCGCGCGACCGAGATCCATGCCCTCGATCTGCGCGTGGATCCCGTCGAGGGTCGCTGTCGAGGGTGCCTGTCTGAACGCCATCGTCGATGCACGGAGCGCCTCGACCGCACGAAACAGGTCGCTGCCGCCTGCCTCGGCGATGGTCTGCCCGAGCGCGTCACCGAGGATCCGCACATCGCGCCGAAGGCTTGCGGGCATGTCGAACTCACGCTCTGCATACCGCGCCACATCGTCCGTTCGCATGGCCGTCCACGCTACGCCGACGACATGACGATCAGGTTTCGCACCGCGAGCCGTTCACGCCCCCGGCGCCTGGCTCAGCCGTCAGTGGTCGCGGAGCGGTCGACCGACTGGTCATCGTCGATCGTGGTCAGCCGCGTGTGCCGGCGCACGCCGCGCTGCGCAGGTTGGTGCCCGGCGAGGCGAAGTGCGGTGTCGGACAGCTCGCATGCCAACCGCAGGCCCTCTGCCGGCGTCATGCCGTCATCCCCCTGCAGTGCCGACGGCATGTCCTCGACACCGCGGTAGCGCACGACCGGCATCAGTCGCCCAGCCCGAAGCGGCGCTTGAGCGCTGCCGCGTCGGCGTGGTCCTGGGCCCGCAGGGTGTCGCGCTTCATGCGGTACAGCATAGCCGGGGTTGCCACCTTGACCCTGTGGCCCTCGATGTCGACCCAGTGCCATTCGACGTCGTCGTAGACGAAGGCGGAGCCGAGCCGCGAGATGATGTCGATGGAGTAGTTCTCACCGGGTGGCCAGTACTGCACGGCGGGGTAGTCGCCTGCCAGGTCGTCGGCCCGGATCTGATCGATGTCGGGATCGTCGTAGAGCGTCCGCAGCGCGCGGCGCAATCGCGCGATGTTGTCATCATTGGCGGCGACCATGAGATCGATGTCCCGCGTGGCGCGAACGACCGCGTTGGCTGCCATGGCCATCGAGCCGATCATGACGTAGGCCACACCTTCGCGCTCGAGGGCTGCCAGGAGCCGGAGTGCCTGGTCGAACGTCATGGGTCACGAGGCTAGACATCCGATGGCGACCGACCGTGGATGTCCTGCGCCCCGCTGCAGCGCGCAGCTGTCAGGCGTCATCGAACGTCGTCCCGTCGTGGGCCAGGCGGCGCAGCAGCGGGGCCGGCTGCCACCGGTCGCCGTGTCGCTCGTGGAGCCGTTCGGTTGTGGCCAGCACCTCATTGAGGCCCACGAGACCGGCGTGGAACATCGGCCCACCCCGGTGGGCTGGGAAGCCGTAGCCGTAGACGTAGATCACGTCGATGTCGCTGGACCGCTGGGCGATGCCCTCCTCCAGGATCCGGGCGCCCTCGTTGACCAGCTGGCCCAGGAGACGGTCGCGGATCTCCTGGTCGTCGATCTCGCGGCGTTCGATGCCGCGCTCCTCGGAGTGCTCGATGATCAGCTGCTCGATCTCGTCGTCCGGGATCGGCGTGCGGTCGCCGTCGTCGTACCGGTAGAACCCGGCGTTGGCCTTCTGGCCCAGACGGTCGCGCTCGACGATCTTGTCGGCGATCGTGCGCTCGCGCTCGTCGGGGTCGATGCCGCGGTCGGCGGCCTGGCGCTCCCGGATGCGGTAGCCGACATCGAGTCCCGCCAGGTCCTGGACCGCGAACGGGCCCATCTTGAAGCCGAAGTCGGTCATGACCCGGTCGACGCCGGCCGGCAGCGCGCCCTCCTCGAGGAGTGTCGACGCCTCGTGGACGTAGGCGTGGAACATGCGGTTGCCGACGAAGCCGTCGCACACGCCGACGACCACCGGCACCTTGCCCATCTTCTTACCCAGGGCGACGGCGGTCGTGAGCGCCACGTCCGACGTCTGCTCGCCGCGGACGACTTCCAGCAGCTTCATCACGTTC
>JAHWKT010000049.1 GCA_019347695.1 Actinomycetota bacterium
TCGGTCCGGCGAGCCGACATGGGTCGGCGAGGCGCGCTGGTTGCAGGTGAGCGTGACCGGCGCCGCATTCGATGATGTGCAGGTCGACCTGATCGACTCGATGGGCCTGTCCCGGTCGGTGCTCGGGCGGGCCGGCGACGCCATCCGCAGCGCCTGGCGGGGCGGCACCACCGGCGATGTTGCCCAGGCCAAGGGCGAGCCCGCCGTCGTGACCCGCAGCCAGTGGGGCGCCGATGAGTCCCTGCGCTCGGGCAGACCGAGCTACGCCCGGCAGGCGAGCTACGCGGTGCTGCACCACACGGTGAACACCAACGACTACACGCGCGCGCAGGCGGCGGGCATCGTGCGGGGCATCTACGCCTATCACACGCAGAGCCGCGGCTGGAGCGACATCGGCTACAACGTCCTGGTCGACCGGTTCGGAACCATCTACGAGGGACGCGCCGGTGGGTTGACCAGGGCCGTCATCGGCGCGCACACGCTCGGCTTCAACACCGGATCGATCGGCGTGGCCATGATCGGCAACTACGACACCGGTTCGGTGACGTCGGCCACACGGTCGGCGGTGGCACACCTGCTGGCATGGAAGTTCGCCATCCACGGCATCGACCCGAAGGGCACGGTCGACATCACCAGCGCGTGCACTGGTACCTGCAAGCACCCGCGCGGCTCGGTGGTCACCATGCCGACCCTGTTCGGTCACCGCGATGTCGGGCAGACCAGTTGTCCGGGTGCCAACGGCTACGCGGCGCTGCCAGGGATCCGCACGGCGATCCGGGCGCAGGAGATCGACATCTTCGCCAACGCCGTCGTGTCTCCGGACACCGTCGGCGCCACCGCCGACGCGCTGGCCTCGCCGGTCAGCTTCTCCGTCGACGTGATCCCGGCGGGCGACTGGGCCTTCGTCGTCAAGTATGACGACGGCACGGTCGTGCACCAGCAGTCGGGCACCGGCGGCCGCGCCGAGGTCACGTGGAAGGGCGGCGCGAACCTGCGCACGGGCCGCTACTGGTACAAGTTCACCGGTGGGCAGCGGACGCCGGCCATCGGCACGTTCTCGGTCGAGCGGCTCGCGTACGACCCGCCCTTCTCGGACGACGACACGTCGGTGCACGCCGACAACATCGCCACCCTGTACGAGCGTGGCGTCACCCTGGGTTGCACTGCCACGACGTTCTGCCCGACCCATACGGTGCAGCGCGCGCAGATGGCGTCGTTCCTGCACCGCACGATGGACAACCTGATCGTGCCGACCCCCACGCCGACGCGCGACTGGTTCGCCGACGACAACCGCTCGGTTCATCAGGACGCCATCAACTCGTTGGCCGAGGGGCGGATCGTCTCGGGTTGCACCGAAGGTGCATTCTGCCCGACCCGGAATGCGATCCGGGGTGACGTAGCCATCTGGTTGGCCAGCGCGTTCGACCTTCAGCCCCGAGGCACCGACCACTTCACCGACGACGATGGCACCAGCTACGAGGCGGCGATCAACGCGCTGGCGGATGCTGGTCTGACGCAGGGATGCACCGCCACGACCTACTGCCCGGACGAGTCGACGTCGCGCGGCCAGATGGCCTCGTTCCTGGCCCGGGCCATCGACACACTGGAGTCCTCCGGCCTCGCCGGGTGACGCACGGTAGGCGACCACCACCCCGACGTTCGTCGACCACCATGCCGGCAGAGTTCGGGGTGGTTGGACGCTGTCGAGGTGGTGCGCGCGTCAGTCGTGTGCGGTCGGTCGGTAGGGGCGGTGGGACTCGAACCCACACTGAACCCGGTTTTAAGCCGAGTGCCTCTGCCAGTTGGGCTACGCCCCCGGGGTACCGCAGATCCTAGCCAGTCGTCGGCTGCCGCGACCACCCCTCCGCGACGCGCATCGCACGCCGGGCGGAGCAACGCACATCGAGCGCTGCGCGCCACATACGTCCCCCTGGTCGTGTGGTGCGGATCGACCGGCCCGCCACTGGGCCCCCTGGGCGGGCGCTGTGACGGCGTCACGACCGTCGCGGGTTGTACGCTTGCGCTCCCGACGCGCGTGGGGCTGGCCGTCCTTCCCAACAGTACGTTGCCCCGTCCACCCGGCACGCCGGGGATCCCCGGCGAGGAGTAGGCGTGACCACCGACGAAGAACGCATCGCACTGCTGATCGACTACGAGAATCTGGCGATCGGTGCCCGCGAGGACCTGCGCACGACCTTCGATCTCGGACCGGTGTCCGACGCGCTGGCCGAACGCGGCCGGGTGGTCGTGCGTAAGGCGTACGCCGACTGGTCCTACTTCGACGACGACCGGCGCATGCTGACCCGTCATCACGTCGAGCTGATCGAGATCCCACAGCGGATGGACACGATCCGCAAGAACGCCGCCGACATCAAGATGGCCGTCGACGCCATCGAGCTGTGCTTCGAGCGTGACTACATCACCACGTTCGTCATCTGTACGGGCGACAGCGACTTCACCCCGCTGGTAGGCAAGCTGCGCGAGCTGAACCGGAGGGTCATCGGCGTCGGGCTGGAGGCGTCGACCTCCAAGCTGCTGCCCGCCGCCTGCGACGAGTTCCTGTTCTACGAGTCGCTCGAGGGGGTGACGCCGGGCCGCACGAAGCCACCTCGCGGCGGACGTCGTGGTGGTCGCGGCACGTCGTCGCGACCGTCCCGCACCCGGGCCGACGCGCCCGAGCCCGACAGCACCGACACCACACCTGACGAGCCCCGTGACCGCGGTGACATGGCCGCGCTGTCGCGTCAGATCACCCAGACACTGGCCGGGCTCAACCGCTCGGCCACCGGACCGGTGCTCGCATCGACGCTGAAGCGCGCCATGCTGCGCAAGGATCCGACGTTCAGCGAGGCCAATTTCGGCTTCAGAGGGTTCGGCGAGCTGCTCCGCAACCTCGAGGACCGCAAGATCATCGAGACCACGCCCGGCCCCGCGGCCGGCGATCCGGAGGTCGGGTTTCCCTCGGAGGGCACACAGGAGGAGGGCGCATTCAGCCTGCTCGTCGACGTGGTACGTGACCTGTCGGCCGACGGCACCGGCCCGCCGCTGTCGGGTCTCAAGGACCAGCTGCGCAAGCGGGACGCCGAGTTCAGCGAGAAGAACTTCGGGTTCAGCGGTTTCCTGCAGTTCTGCAAGGCGGCGAAGGCCCGGGGGTTGGTGACCATGGAGTGGGATGACCAGGCCGACGACTACGTGCTCGATGTCGCGGCGGCGCCCGCAACGGTCGAGTCGGGTGGTCGGCGGGGTCGCGCATGAACGCGCCGTCGGCCGACGAGCCGTATCGACCCGCCAGCGGCGACCCGCACGCCGAGACCGGGGCAGCGGCAGACGGCCCGGTGCGCGTGGTGCTCGTCGACGATCACGCGCTCGTCCGTGAGGGTCTGCGCAGCGTGCTCGACCACTTCGACGACATCGCGGTGTGCGACGAGGCTGACAACTCCGAGGCGGCGGTCAAGGCGGTCGCCGCCCACGAGCCCGACGTCATCGTGCTCGACCTCAAGCTGCACGACGAGGATGGCGTGGCGGTCATCGGCGCGCTCGCCGCGCAGGGGCTGACGCCGGCGGTGCTGGTGCTGAGCGTTCACGACGAGCCCGAGCGGGTCCGCGACGTGCTGCGCGCCGGCGCCCGCGGCTACCTGCTCAAGAGCGTGCGTCCCGAGGAGCTGGCTGCGGGCATCCGACGGGTCGCCGCCGGGCGGTGGGCGATCGGAGAGCACTTCGTCGACATGCTCGTCGACGCGTTCATCGGTGCCATCCCGCTGGGCGTGCCGCCGGTGACGCCGAGGGAGTCGGAGGTGCTGCGGCTGCTGGCCGAGGGGCTGGCCAACCGGGCGGTCGCCGATCGGCTCGGCATCTCGACCCGCACGGCGCAGAAGCACGTGGAGAACCTGTTCAAGAAGTTCAACGTCCACGGCCGGCGCGACCTGATCACCGTCGCGGGCCGTTCGGGTCTGCTGCCCTCGGCCGGGCCGCAGAAGTAACGGCGGTGAAACACGTGCAAGACGCGTGGGAAACCTGGGACATCGAAGCTGGGGGCTGTGGCGGCGCCGACCGTGGCGTCTGAGTGGAAGGACCGTGCATGAAACTGGTCGTGGCGATCGTCAAGCCGTTCAAGGTGGAAGACGTCAAGGACGCGCTGCGCGAGGTTGGGATCGCCGGCCTGACCGTCACCGAGGCCCGCGGGTTCGGACGCCAACGTGGACACACCGAGGTCTACCGCGGTGCCGAGTACCAGGTGGACTTCGTGCCCAAGAGCCGCATCGAGGTGATGGTCGACGACCCGCAGGTCGACGGCGTCGTCGACGCGATCGTCAAGTCGGCGCGCACGGGTAAGATCGGCGACGGCAAGGTCGTCATCCTCCCCCTCGAGGACGTCGTGCGCATCCGCACGGGAGAGCGCGGTCCCGAGGCCATCTGAGCGCCTGCAGGAGCGTAGCGCCGGGCAGATGACGCCTGCCGGTAGGGCGAGCACCGGGGCACACGGCTGGTCCTCAAGGAGCGCAGCGTTAGGGCACACGGTTGGGCAGCGCACTGAGGGACGACCGGCCCGCGCGACGGGCGCCCGATCCGGCCGGCGTCACCGCCGCGCCAGGCCCCGAGTGGTGCCGCGCATGGGGGGCGCGACTCGATGACGCGCTGCGATCGTGGCTGGCCACCGACGCGCGGGCCGGTCGTCTGGCACTCGTGGCGCTCGGCAGCTACGCGCGCACCGAGGTCTGTCCACGATCCGACATCGATCTGCTGGTCCTCCACGACGGCTGGTCGGACCAGGACCTCGAGCACATCGTCCGGTCGCTGTGCTATCCGCTGTGGGACGCCGGGCGGGCGGTCGGGTACGCCGTCCACACCCCGCGGTCCGCGGTGCGCGCCGCCGGCGATCGGATCGACACCGCGACCGCACTCATGGACCGCCGGCTGCTGTGGGGGGAGTCGGGCCTGCTCGACCAGCTCGCCAGCGCCTACCGGCGGTGGCTGCGCCGGCGTAGCGGGAAGGTGCTCGGCGAGCTCGCGGACGCCGACGCGCAGCGTCATCGACGGGCGGGTGCCGAACCAGGGATGCTCGAACCGGAGCTCAAGTCCGGAGCCGGAGGGCTGCGTGACCTGCACAGCCTGCGGTGGGCGGCGGGCATCGTGCTCGGCGAGCTCGGACTGCGCCCGCTGGTCGGCGCGCGGTACCTGGGGGCAACCGACCATCGCGCGCTGGTCCGGGCCAACGCCGATCTGCTCACCATCCGCTGTGCGCTGCACCTGTGCGCCGCCTCGGCGACCGCGACCGACGTGCTGCGCCTCGACCTGCAGGACGAGATCGCTGCACTGATCTCGGCGGCCGGCAGTGACGAGGTGCTCGCGCGCGCGAACCTGGCGATGCGCACCATCGCGCATGTGCACGGGCGCAGCTGGCCGCTGCTGCTCGCCGACGCGCGGTCGGGACGGCGGCGTGACCGTCACCGACCCGTGGTCCTCGACGACGGCATCCATCTGGTCAACGGACTCGTCGAAACCGACGACCGGGCGAGCCTGGCCGACGATCCGACACTCGGGATGCGCACGGTGGCGGCCGCCGCGCGCGAGGGGAGTCATCTCGGGCGCGCGACCGTCACGCGGTTGCAGCGCGATCTCGCCCGGATCGGTCATCTGCCGTGGAACCAGCGCACCCGCTCGGCGTTCCTGACAGCGCTCCGGCGGGGTCCTGACGCGCTGCCCGCGCTGGCGGACGCCGATCACGTCGGGTTGCTCGAGGCGCACCTGCCGGAGTGGAGGCGCGTCCGCGGACGTCCGCAGCGCAACCCGTATCACCGTTACGACCTCGACACGCACCTGTTCCAGACGGTCGCGTGGCTGCGCCGGATCGCCGACGGGGAGCTGGGAGACCGCCTCGTGGCCATCCACGAGCGGCTCGACGAGCCGGACGTCCTGCTGCTCGGTGCGCTGTTCCACGATGTCGGCAAGGCGTGGGACGGCGACCACTCCATCGTCGGTGCGCAGGTCGTGGGCCGGTGGGTCGCCCACATGGGGTTCGACCAGCGCCGCTCGCAGCGCGCCGCGCGCCTGGTGCGGCTGCACCTGCTGTTGCCGGATGTCGCGCAGCACCGTGACCTCGACGATCGTGGCGAGGTCCGCGAGGTCGCCGACCGGGTGGTCGACACCGAGACGCTCGATGCGCTGCTGCTGCTGTCGCTCGCGGACGCGCGGGCCACGGGTCCCAGTGCGTACTCGCCGTGGAAGGACGGGCTGCTCATCGAGCTGCACGCGCGGGCACGGCGGGCGCTGACCGGCGGCGAGGGTGGGGGCCCCATCGTCGCTCCCGAGACGAAGGTCGCGACGCTGCGCGACCGTCCGGGCGATGTGCCGCCGGACGCGCTGGACCGGTTGCTCCACGACGTGCCGTCCCGCTACCTGCTGGTCGCCGACATCGACCAGATCGCCGAGCACGCGCGGCTGCTCGCCAGCCTCGGCCGCGGCGGGCGGACGGCCGTCGCGGGCGTGCGGGAACAGCAGACTGCGGCCACGGTCACCATCACGCTGGTGGCGTGGGACCGTCGTGGCCTGCTGGCCGACGTCGTCGGTGCGCTGGCGGGGCTCGGCCTGGATGTGCTCGAGGCACGAGCGTTCACGCGCGACGACACCGTGGTCCTCGACTGGTTCGTGGTCCGGCGTCGACCGACGGCGACCGCGCCGTCCGTCGATCCGCTGGTGGCGCAGGTGGAGGCCGCCGGTCGCGGCATGGCGGACGTCGAGCGCTCGGTGTCGCGCCAGGAGCGGCGCTGGGACGAACGTCCCCGCAGCGACGCGCAGCTGATCACCCCCGCCGTCGCGATCGACCGGAGCGTGGGGACCGCGCGCATCGAGGTCGAGGGCCGCGACGTGCCCGGCGTGCTGTTTCGGCTGCTGCGGGTGCTGGCCACCGCCGGGTTGGACGTGGCGGCCGCCAGGGTGGCGACGCTGGGTCCGCAGGTGCGCGACGTGTTCTTCGTCACGGCGCCCGACGACGTCGACTGGGACGACCTGACCGCCCAGCTCTACGCCGTCGTCAGCCCCGAGCCCGCCTGACCGCATCCGGCAGCCTGCCGAGAAACCTCAGTCGCCGAGGACGCCGCCCTGCGTCATCCGCTTGATGTCGAGCTGGCGGTCGAGCTCGTCGTCGCTGAGCACGTCGGCCTCGGCCACCACCTCGCGCAGCGGACGGTCCTCGGCCAGCGCCTGCTTTGCCAGCTTGGCCGACGTGTCGTAGCCGATCGCCGGTACCAGGGCGGTGACGATCGCCAGATCCTTCTCGACCAGCTCGCGTGCTCGCTCGGCGTTGGCGGTGATCCCGGTGACGCACCGGTCCACGAAGTTGTGGCACGTGCGGGTCAGCAGACGCAGCGACTCGAGCACGTTGCGGGCGATCAACGGGATGTAGACGTTGAGCTCGAAGTTGCCCGACATGCCACCGATCGTCACGGCGGCGTCGTTGCCGATGACCTGCGCCGCCACCTGCGTCACCGACTCGACGATCACGGGGTTGACCTTGCCCGGCATGATCGAGCTGCCCGGCTGGATCTCGGGCAGCTCGATCTCTCCGATGCCCGTGCGCGGGCCGGAACCGAGCCACCGCAGGTCGTTGGCGATCTTGGTCAGCGACACCGCGATCACCTTGCACGCGCCGGACAACTCCACCAGCGCGTCGCGCGCGCCCTGGGCCTCGAAGTGGTCGGTCGCCTCGCGCAGCGCCTCGATGCCGGTCTGCTCGCGCAGCTCGGCGATGATCGCCTCGGCCTGTTCCGGCGGCGCATTGAGGCCGGTGCCCACCGCCGTGCCGCCGAGCGGCAGCTCCGCGAGCCGCTCCAGCGCCGAGGTGATGCGTGCGCCGCCGAGCTCGACCTGCCGTGCGTAGCCGGAAAACTCCTGCCCGAGGGTCACCGGCGTGGCGTCCATCAGGTGGGTCCGGCCGGGCTTGACGACATCGCCGAACTCGTCGGCCTTCGCAGCCAGCGCGGCGCGCAGCCGGTCGAGCGCCGGCAGCAGCTGCTGTGCGGCGCTGCGGTAGGCCGCGATGTGCACGGCGGTCGGGAACACGTCGTTGGAGCTCTGCCCCGCGTTGACGTGGTCGTTGGGGTGGACGGGGTCCCTCGACCCCACCGTCCCGCCGAGGAGCTCGATCGCGCGGTTGGCGATGACCTCGTTGGCGTTCATGTTGGAGCTGGTGCCCGAACCGGTCTGGAACACGTCGACCGGGAAGTGGGCGGTGAGCTCGCCGTCGGCGACCTCGCGGGCAGCCTGGGAGATCGCGGTGTGCCGGTCGTCGTCGAGCACACCCTGCCGGTGGTTGACGTGGGCCGCGGCGACCTTGATCTCCCCGAGCGCGCGGATCACCTCGTCGGGGATCCCGCCGTCGGAGATCGGGAAGTTCTCGACCGCCCGCTGGGTCTGCGCGCCGTAGTACGCGCTGGCGGGAACCTGCATCTCACCCATCGAGTCGCGTTCTGTGCGATGCTCATCTCCATGTTCCATCGCACCGGCCGACGCGTGTTGCTGGTCGTTGTGTGTGGCTTGTTCGCTCACGTCAACCCCTTGCGGTTGCACCCTACGCTGGACGTGGCTGATCCTAGTAGGCAACAGCCTGCCGCGGGTGGCTACCTTGGGACTGACGACGAGCACGCGGGCGCGGCGACGGTGTTGAGAGGTCTGGAGCGAGACGGACGATGAACCATCCGACGATGGACGACGGACCGGGCGGTCGATCCGACCGTGCCAGGCGCGACCACGACGATGCCACCGCGCCGCCGGTCGACGACGACATGGCGGCCGATGACGACGCGACGACATCGCTCTTCGGCGATCATCGCGATGATGCCGATGAGGAGGACGTCGTAATGATCGACGTCGACGACGTCGATGACCCCGACACCCAACCCGTCGACGAGGACGATGATGACCAGTGGGGTGGGCTGCGTCCACTTGACCCGGACGACCTCGTCGCGCTGGACCCCGCGGCGCTCGAGGCCGATCTCGTCGACGATGACTTCGGCGCCATCGACAGCCACGGGACCCACGAGACCCACCACGGGCCACCTGAAGGGCCGGCCTCCGTCCGCACGGCTGACGACCTGACGTCGGACACCGTGTTGCGGTCGTACACACGCCCGCCGCAGGCGGGATGGCGGCGGCTGATCCATCAGCTGACCGGCGGCACCGTCACCCCACGCCAGTCGCGCGGTGACCGGGAGCGCGCCGACCAGCTCCGGACGATCAGGAACCTGGTCACTCACCCCCGTCGCATCACCGTGCTCTCGCGCAAAGGCGGCGTCGGCAAGACGACCACGACCCTGATGCTGGGGCAGACGCTCGCCAGCGAACGCGGTGACCGCATCATCGCGGTCGACGGCAACCCGGACGCGGGCAACCTCGGCTACCGGATCCAGCCGTACACCGCCGACGCGTCGATCACCGACCTGCTCAACGAGCTCGAGAACATCACCCGTTACGCCGACATCCGCCGGTTCACGACGCAGACCCCGGCCGGTCTGGAGGTGCTGCGCAGCGACGACGACCCCCAGATCTCCACGGCGCTCGGTGACCAGGAGTACGGCGCGATCATGTCGCTGCTGGACCGCTTCTACAACCTGGTGCTGATCGACACCGGGACCGGCATCCTCGACAGCGCCGTGCAGGGCATCCTCGACGGCACCGACCAGATCGTGCTGGTGGTGTCGCCCAGCCTGGACGCCGCGCGGGCAGCGAGCCAGACGCTGGACTGGTTGACCGAGCACGGCTTCGTCGAGCTCGTCGAGAACGCCGTGACCGTGATCAACCAGACGCGCAAGACCACGCTGGTCGACGTCGCCCGCATCGAGGACCACTTCTGGGACCGCTGCGGCGCCACGGTGCGCATCCCGTGGGACAGCTACCTGGAGGCGGGCGCCGAGACCGACCTGGAGGATCTGCGGCCCGCGACCCGCGACGCGTACCGGCATCTCGCGGCAGCGGTGGCACGACGGTTCGACACCTGATCCTGTGACCACACTGCTGCTGATCCGGCATGGGGTCACGGCCGCCACCGGCCGCCGGTTGGGCGGCCGCACGCAGGCGGAGCTGTCCGACGACGGACGTGCGCAGGCGCGGCGGGCCGGCGAGCGGATCGCCGATCTGCCGGTGAAGGCCGTCTACGCCAGCCCGCTGGCCCGCACGTGGCAGACCGCCGAGCTGGTCGGCGCGGCGGTGGGCCGCGAGCCGGTCGGCTGCGATGGCCTGCTCGAGGTCGACTACGGGCGCTGGACCGACCGGCCGTTGAAGTCGGTCGCCCGCACGAAGATGTGGCCGGTGATCCAGGCGCGCCCGTCGCTCGCGGCGTTCCCCGATGGCGAGACCATCCGTGCCGCCCAGCTGCGCGCCACCGACGCGGTCGAGCAGCTCGTCGCACGCCACAAGCGCGGCGTGATCGTCGCTGTCAGCCACGCCGACGTCATCAAGACGCTGGTCGCGTTCTACCTGTCGCTGCCGCTCGACAGCTTCCAACGTCTCCACGTGGCTCCCGCGTCGCTGACCGTGCTGTCGCTGTCGGTCGGTGGACAACCGGCGCTGGTGCGTTTCAACGACGACGGACCGTTGCGCGGCACCGACTTCCGCCCACCTGCGCGTCGCGCGACGGCGAAAGGCCGCAGGCAATGATGGTGGTCGGTCGTAGCCGTCCCTGGGCCGTTGGGAGTCGAGTGTCAGCGAGGCGACCACGCGTCGGGGAGCCGGGCTCCGCGAACAGCGCACCGATAGGGCGCGGGTAGATGGCCGAGTCGTTCGAGTACCGTCCGGTCGACTGGGTCACCGCGGGCGCCATCGGTGAGCCTGGGCAGCGCACGTTCTTCATCCAGGCGACGTCGGCCGGCACCCAGGTGACGCTGCTGGTGGAGAAGGAACAGGTGCGCATGCTCGCGCAGCTGGCCCAGGAGCTGTTGGCGCGGGTCGACGTGACCGTGACACCCGACGACCTCGACGCGACCGGACAGCGCCTGCGTGAACCGGTCGAGCCGGCGTGGCGGGCGGGGTCGATGAGCCTGGGCATGGAAGCCGACGGGGCACAGTTCCTCCTGGAGGCGGAGGAGCTCATCGACGACGAGCAGCGCGACCCGGCGGTGGCACGGTTGTGGATGAGCCAGTCGCAGCTGGTCGCCCTCGCGGCGCACGCGGCATACGCGGTCGAAGCCGGTGCACGTGACCGCTGTCGGCTGTGTGGCCGACCGATCGATCCGGCCGGCGGGCACGTGTGTCCGGCGACCAACGGACATGGACCGCTCACCGTCTGAGCGGTGCGCCGCCAGGCTCCTGCGCGACGCGGAGCTCGAGTTGCTGGGCGTGCTGGCCGGCGCCAGCAACCACACGCTGCTCGTGCGGCTCAACAGTGGCGACACCGGGGAAGACCGGCAGTTCGCCGTCTACAAACCACAGCGGGGTGAACGGCCCCTGTGGGACTTCCCGGCCGGCACGCTGTGCCGCCGGGAGGTGGCGGCGTACCGGATCAGCGCCTTTCTCGGGTGGGGTCTGGTACCACCGACGGTGCTGCGTGCGGGTCCGCTGGGCATGGGGTCGGTCCAGCAGTTCGTGCTGCACGACCCTGCCGAGCACTACTTCACGCTCGTCGAGGATCCCGCGCGCCACGACCGGCTCGCGCAGCTGGCAACCTTCGACCTGCTGGTGAACAACGCCGACCGCAAGGGCGGTCACGTGCTGCGGGTGGTCGAGGCCGACCGCCTCGTGGGCATCGACCACGGCCTGACGTTCCATGTGCAGCCCAAGCTGCGGACCGTCATCTGGGAGCTTGGTGGGCGAGCCATCCGCGATGACTGGCGGGCCGACGTGCGGCGACTCGCGACCAGCCTGGGCGACGGCGACATCGAGCTCGTCGCGGACCTCCTCGACAGCGACGAGGTCGCGGTGCTGCAACGGCGGGCCGAGCTGCTCGCCGACCGAGCGACGCTGCCGGACCCGCCGCACGACCGTCGCCCGTATCCCTGGCCGCCGGTGTAGCCCGTCGTCGACGCCTTGGTGGGCAGCAGGCTTTCGACAATCGTTCGGTTTCGTTGGGGGCCGCGCATGACCCGTCGCGGACCCTTTGCGTGTCACGCACCTTCCACCAGGAGTCTCACATGCGATCGCGCACCAGACTGCTCACGATCTTCTCGCTCGCACTGCTCGGTGCGGGCCTGCTGGCGGTACCGGCGTCGGCCACCGGGTCCCGCCACGACCGCCACGACCGCCACGACCGCCACCACCGCACGTACGAGGTCACGATCTACAACACCAGCCTCGGACAACCGCTGTCACCGCCCGTGGTCGCGACCCATCGCCGCGGGCTGACGCTGTTCCGCGTGGGCCGTCGTGCGTCGGACGGCATCATCGCGATCGCCGAGGACGGCAACGCGACACCGGCGGCGGAGGCGCTCGCGGGCAGCCGTCGGGTGACCGACGTCGAGGTGCTCGACCCCATCGCACCACTGGGCACACGCACGGACGTCCCGACGTCGCGGACGGTTCGGGTGACCGCACGTCGGGGTGACCGCCTCTCGGTGGCCGGCATGTTGATCTGCACCAACGACGGCTTCGCCGGGGTCGACCGGATGCGCCTGCCGCGGCACGGCACCCGGACCGTGGTGCTGGGCACCTATGACGCCGGCAGCGAGCGCAACACCGAGGCCAGCACCGACATCGTCGACCCGTGCTCGGCGCTCGGGCCCGTCGATCTCGACGGTGACCCCAACGGCAACGTCAACGACGGCATCGACACCACCGCGCGGATCGCCCGTCACCCGGGTGTCGACGGCGCCGTCGGTGATCTGCGGCCGGCGCACGACTGGGAGCTGGCCGGCGTGCTGACGGTCCGGCGCGTGCGCTAGCGCTGTTCGCCGAGATCGTCACGCGGCACGGCAGCGAGGTGGGGACGGTGGTCGCCTCCATCGTCCCCGCCTCGTTACGCTGCGGTGCGGTGTCCGACACTGTCCCCGCCCCCACGGTCGTCGTCGTCGACGACGAGGATCTCGTGCGCGAGGTGGTCACCGACTACCTGATGCGTGACGGCTATCGGGTGATGGACGCCGCCGACGGGCTGCAGGCGCGTGGGATCATCGAGCGCGAGAAGCCGGTGCTGGCGATCGTCGACATCATGCTGCCCGGACGCGACGGGCTGAGCCTGGTGCGCGAGCTGCGCGCCGCCGGGTCGAACCTGCCGATCATCCTGCTCACCGCCCGCGGCGACGAGATCGACCGCGTCATGGGCCTGGAGCTGGGCGCCGACGACTACGTGACCAAGCCGTTCAGCCCGCGGGAGTTGGTCGCGCGGGTGCGGTCGGTGCTGCGCCGCACCGCCGGTGCGCCAGCCGACCACGACCGACCCACCACGCTGGGCAGTGGCGATCTGGCGATCGACACGGAGTCGCGCGAGGTGCGGGTGCGCGGCGAGCTGATCGAGCTGACGCCCAAGGAGTACGACCTGCTGGCGTGCCTCGTGGCGGCGCCTCGGCGGGTGGGGCGAGCTGCGCCTGCACCCCGAGCCGGTCGACCTGGCCGAGCTCGCCGACACCACCGTCGCGGCGCTCGAGGCGATCGCCGACCGCCGCCGGCTGGCGCTGCAGCTGTCGGTCGACGGTGACACGACGGCCGCCGTGGACCCCCACGCCATCGGCCGGGTCCTGCGCAACCTGCTCGACAACGCGCTGCGCTACGCCCCGGAGCGCACGACCGTCGACGTTGTGGTCGAAGGCGGCGACGACCACGTCGTGTTCGCCGTCGTCGATCAGGGCCCGGGCTTCGATCCGGCGTTCCGCAACCAGGCAGCTGACGTGTCGACCCGGTTCGACGCGGCACGGACCCGCGGCGGGGGTGGCGGTGCCGGCCTGGGGCTGCCGATCGCGCGCGGCATAGTCGAGGCCCACGGCGGGCGGCTGCGCATCCATCGCCGGCCGGGTGGTCGGGTCACGGTGCGGCTGCCCCGCTAGCGGTTCGCGGCCGGTCGCGTCTGCGCGTGGCCACGTCGTGGCAGGCCGTACGATCAGCCAACGCGAACGACCCTGGGGTTGCGATGGCAGAGCTCGTCGAACTCGATCACATCCACGCGGCGCGCCGCCGGCTCGAAGGTGTGATCGCGCAGACGCCGATGGAGGCGTCACGCGCGGTATCGGAGGAGGTGGGTGCACGGGTCCTGCTGAAGTGCGAGCACCTGCAGCGCACCGGCTCGTTCAAGCTGCGCGGTGCCTTCAACCGCATCGTGCGGCTGCCGACGGACGAACGGGCCCGTGGCGTGGTGTGTGCCTCCGCCGGGAACCACGCGCAGGGTGTGGCGCTGTCGGCCCGTCTGACCGACGTCGAGGCGCGCGTGTTCATGCCCGCCGGCGCCCCGCTGCCCAAGGTCGCCGCCACACGCGGCTACGGCGCGACGGTGGAGCTGGTCGACGGTGGCGTGACCGACGCGCTGGACGCCGCGACGACCCACGCGCAGCGGTCAGGGGCCGTCTTCGTCCACCCGTTCGAGCACGCCGACATCATCGCCGGTCAGGGGACCCTGGGGCTCGACATCCTCGACGACGTGCCGGACGCCGCCACCATCGTCGTGCCGATCGGCGGTGGCGGGTTGATCTCGGGCATCGCCGCGGCGGTCAAGGCCGTCCGCCCGGAGGTGCGCATCGTCGGTGTGCAGTCGGAGCAGGCGGCGGCCGTGCCCGCGTCGCTGCGGGCGGGGCATCCCGTGAGCGTCACCGTCGGCGACACGATCGCCGACGGCATCGCGGTCTCGCAGCCCGGCGAGCTGACGCTGGCCCACATCGAGGCGCTCGTCGACGACGTGGTCACCGTGTCCGATCAGTCCATCGCCCGCACGGTGCTCACGCTCGCCGAGCGGGCCAAGCAGGTCGTCGAGCCGTCCGGCGCGACCGGCTTGGCGGCCGTGCTGGAGGGTGCCATCGCGCCGCTGCCCGAACCCGTGGTCGCGCTGCTGTGTGGCGGCAACGTCGACCCGCTGCTGCTGGCGCGCATCATCCAGTCGGGCCTGGTGTCCGAGGGCCGGTATCTGGACTTCCGCACACGGGTCCAGGACCAGCCTGGGGCGCTGTCTGCGGTGCTCGAGCTGGTGGCGACCCGCGGGGCCAACGTGGTCGGTGTCGAGCACCATCGCATCGCCCCGAAGCTCGGCCTGCTGGAGGTCGAGCTGGAGCTCGCGCTCGAGACACGCGGCCCCGAGCACAGCGACGAGCTCGTCGCCTGCCTGCGCGACGCCGGCTACCCCGTCGAGCGCTGACACGGTCGCGCCGGCAGCGTGCCGGCTCGTGGCGCCGCACCATGCGGTCACGGACCGGATGGTCCCGCTGCCGTCGCGGCCCGCCAGATCTCGCCGACCTGGCAGACCGACACCGCATCGCTGGCGGGGCCGCCGGTGATCATGACCTCGTCGCCGTCGGTGGCGATGACCGTGCCGCCGGCGTCGCGCAGCTCGACCGGGTCGGCCGATGCCTCGTAGCCGTCCGGCCAGATGACCTCGACGCGGTCACGGTCGGCGGTCTCGAGCCACACGCAGCCGCCCTCGAGCCGCGGGTCGCCGTCGAGCACACCGGTGAGGCGCTGCGGTGCCGGCGCGGTCACTGCGGCATCGGACGGTGTCGGGGTGGCGGTCGTCACCGCGGCGGGTGACGACGCGCAGGCGCCGACCACGAGCAGCAACGCCAGCAGGATTGTCGTGCGCACGGTGATCTCCTTGGCGGGGTCCCGATGGTTCAGACGCGGCGGATCACCACAACG
Organism: Actinomycetota bacterium; assembly: GCA_019347695.1. Lineage (GTDB taxonomy): Bacteria > Actinomycetota > Nitriliruptoria > Euzebyales > JAHELV01 > JAHELV01. Next base: position 15,757 of record JAHWKT010000049.1, read on the forward strand.
TTGCGTCGTCGCGAGCGTGCCGGCACGGCGATGGCACACTTCGTGGCGTGATCGAGTCAGTCGTCGCGCGCACCGACGCCGCCGTGCGCTCGTGGCTGGCGGCGCTCGGTCGGCCTGCCTTCGTCGCGGTCGACACCGAGACCACGGGCTGGGATCCCTGGCGCGACCGGCTGGTGCTCCTGCAGGTGAGCGCCGGACCCGGCCAGCCGGTGCTGGTCGTCGACACGTCGCGTGTGGATCCCGCCGCGCTCGACCCGCTGCTGCTCGACGCCGACGTCGCGAAGGTCTTCCACCACGCCGCGTTCGACCTGCGCTTCCTCGCCCGCGCGGGCCGGCGGGTGGTCCGGGTCGCCGACACCATGCTGGCGCAGCAGCTGCTCGACGGTGGGGAACCATCGGCCGGGCTGGGACTGGCCGACATGGCCGCGTTCCGGCTCGGCATGACGCTGCGCAAGGAGCTGCGTGCCGAGTTCGTCGACGGCACGGAGCTGTCGGACGAGCTGATCGGCTACGCGGCCGAGGATGCCGCCGCCACGTGGGGGGTGTTCGATCAGCAGCGCCGCGAGCTGGTAGGCCACCGGCTCGGACGCGTCGCGCGGCTGGAGTTCGCGGCGCTACCGGTGCTGGCCGACCTAGCGCTGCGCGGGGTCGGGTTCGACGCCACGCGGTGGGAACGCGTGGTGAGCGACATCGAGCGGCAGCTGCCCGGGCTCGAGCAGGCGGTCCAGAACGAGTTGTTGACCGAGGACAGCCCACACAACCTGTTCGGCCCGGAGCCGGTGAACCTCGACGCGCCCGAACAGGTTCGTCAGGCACTGGAGCGCGTGGGGCTCGTGCTCGATTCCACGCGGGAGGACCAGCTGCGTGATCACGCGGCGCATCCCGCGGTGGCCGCGCTGCTGGCCTACCGGCAGGTCAGCAAGCTGACCAGCAACTGGGGTGGCGACTGGGCACAGCGCGTGGCGCACCCGGACACAGGCCGGATCCACGCCGACTGGCGCCAGATCGTCGGCACCGGCCGCATCGCCTGCCGCGATCCGAACCTGACGCAGATCCCCAAGCAGGGTGGATGGCGAGCCTGCTTCGTCGCCGGACCCAACCGCACGCTGATCGTCGCCGACTATTCCCAGCAGGAGCTGCGCATCCTCGCCGCCGTCTCGGGCGACCCGGCGCTCGCCGAGGTGTTCCGCAGCCGCGGTGATCTGCACCGCGCGACCGCCGCGCTGGTGTTCCGTGTCACCGAGGACGACGTGAGCCCCGCCCAGCGCAACGCGGCGAAGGCGCTCAACTTCGGTCTGATGTACGGCATGGGCGCCGCCAGCTTCGCCCGCAGCACGCAGATGAGCCGCGAGCAGGCGTCGGCGACCATCGACCGGTACTTCGCCACGTTCCCCCGGGTCGAGCAGTGGTTGGTGAGCGCGGAGGCGGCCGGGCGGCGCGCCGGACAGGTGCGCACCGCGCTGGGACGGCTGCGGGTGCTGCCGCGCGATGGTGGCAGCGGCGTGGCGCTGCTGGCCCGCAACTCGCCGATCCAGGGGGCCGGCGCCGACATGACCAAGCTGGCGCTGGCCGCGGTCGAGCGCCGGATGGCCGCGCGCTACGGGTCGCAGCCGTGCCGTGGCCCGGGGCTGGTGCTCACGGTCCACGACGAGCTGGTCGTCGAGGTGCCGGCGGACGACGCGGCCGATGTGGCCGACGACGTCGCCGATGCCATGCGCGAGGCCGCGGGTGAGCTGCTCGGTGACGTGCCGGCGGCCATCGACGTCGCCATCCGCCCGTCGTGGGGGGCGGGGTAGGGTGCCGGGTATGGAGCCATCAGTCACCAGCGAGATCGGCCGGCTTCGCGAGGTCATCCTGCACCGCCCGGGCCGGGAGCTGCGCCGCATCACGCCGGCCAACCGCGAGGACCTGCTGTTCGATGAGCTCGTGTGGGTCGACCGCGCGCAGCAGGAGCACGACGCGTTCGCCGATCTGCTGCGGCAGGAGGGCGTCGCTGTCCGCCTGCTCCACGAACTGGTCACGGAGACCTTCGCCGACGCCGGTGTGCGGACGGCGGTGATCGAACGGCGGGCCACGCCCGACAGTTGTGGGGTGGAGCTGATCGATCGCGTCCGGGGGTACCTGGGCGAGTTGTCGCCGCCTGAGCTGACCGACGCGCTGATCGGTGGTGTCACCGTCGCCGAGGTCCCCGGCGCGGACGACGGGTTCGTCGGCGGCGTGCTCGGCCCCAACACGTTCCTGCTCCCGCCCCTGCCGAACGCGGTGTTCACCCGCGACCCGAGCGTGTGGATCGGCGGTGGGGTCGTCCGCTCGCCGATGGCCATGCCAGCGCGACGGCCCGAACAGATCCTCTGGGAGGCGATCTACGAGCACCATCCCGACTTCGGCGGTCGCGCGCCGGTGTGGTACGGCGACGCGCGTGGGCTGCACTCGTCGCTCGAGGGCGGCGACGTGCTGGTGCTGTCGCAGGCATGCGTCGCGATCGGCCTGTCCGAGCGCACCCACCCGATCGCCGTCGAGAACCTCGCGGCGCGGCTGTTCGAGGCCGGAGCCGCCGCGTTCGTGCTCGGTATCGAGCTGCCCAAGACCCGCGGCACCATGCACCTGGACACGGTGCTCACCGTCATCGACACCGACGCCATCGTGCTGTGGCCGCGGATGCGCTCGGGCATGAGCGTGTGGCGCATCGCGCCGGGCGCGAACGGGCGCATGGCCGTCTCCGAGGAGCCCGACCTGGTCGCCGCCATCGCCGCGGGCATGGGCGTCGATGCGCTCCGCGTCGTCACGACCGCAGAGGACGAAGTGCTCGCGGACCGCGAGCAGTGGGACGACGGCAACAACACGCTGGCGCTGCGGCCCGGCGTCGTGTTCGCCTATGACCGCAACGTCGACACCAACCGCCGACTGCGGCAGGCAGGCGTCGAGACCCGCACGATCGAGGGCTTCGAGCTGCCCCGTGGTCGGGGCGGTCCGCGGTGCATGTCCTGCCCGGTCGTGCGTGATCCCGTGCCCACCTGACCTCGGCCACCCGCGTCTCGCCGTGCGGACGACGGTGACACGGGCCGAGCACGTCGTGGGAATCGTGAGTACGGCCGTGGCCGCTTCCAGCGGGCCTCCGGCGTCGCGGCACCGTCGGATGGCTAGACGCGTTCCTCGAGGCCGCGCAACCCGGTGATCTTGAGTGTGAACGTGCCGGCCGGCGCCTCATAGCGCACCTCGTCGCCGACGCGGGCTCCCACCAGCGCCCGGCCCAGCGGCGAATCGGTGCTGACCACGGTCAGCCCGGTCGTGCGGTCCTCGCGGCTGCCGATGAGGAACGTCTCCTCGTCGCCGTCGGCGTCGACGGTGGTGACCACGCTGCCGCCGGACACCACGTCACCGGCGGGGGCCTTGCCGACCTGTGCGCGTTGCAGCATGTCGTCGAGCTGGCGGATGCGGGCCTCCATCTTGCCCTGCTCCTCCTTCGCCGAGTCGTACTCGGCGTTCTCGCGCAGGTCGCCGTGGGCGCGGGCGGTCTTGATCGCCTGGGCCGCCTCCTCGCGCCCGGCGGTCTTGAGATGTTCCAGCTCCGCCTGCAGCTGATCGTAGGCAGACTGGGATAGCCAGACCGTGTCACTCAATGCCAGACACCCCGTGCGGTCGGTCGCGGTTGACGAGCGCGTAAGTGTAGACGCCACCCGGCTGATCTGCGGCGAAGCAAGGGAGATATCACGTGCCGGAGCTACCGGAGATCACGGCGCACGCCGAACGACTCGAGGCGCTGGTCGGTGGCGGTGTGCTCAAACGGTTCGAGCCGCTGTCGTTCACCGCGCTCAAGACCTTCGCACCGCCGCCGGACACCGCCCACGGTGCCGAGCTGGCACGGGTGCGTGTCCGCGGCAAGCACCTGCTGCTCGACTTCGGTGTCGCGACCTTCGTCGTCCACCTGATGCAGGGCGGTCGGCTGCGTCCCGACACCTCGAGTGCCAGGCGTCCGCGCAACGGTGTCGCGCGCTGGCACTTCGCCGATGGCTCGCGCCTGCTGCTGACCGAGGCGGGCACCGAGAAGCGTGCCGGTGTCTGGGTGGTGGCCGGCGACCCGCTGACCCAGGAGCCGCTCGTCGACCTCGGGCCCGACGCCGACGAGGTGACCGTCAGCCAGCTGACGGGGATGCTCGAGACGCACTCGATGCGGCTGCACACCCTGCTGCGCGACCAGCGGGTGATCGCCGGTATCGGCCGTCGCCTGGCCAACGAGATCTGCCACCGGGCGAAGCTGTCGCCGTTCACGCAGACCCGCGCTCTGGACGAGCCGACGATCGTCAGGCTGCACACCGCGATCCGCGAGATCATCGCCGAGGGTCTCGTCGACGAGCGGGCGCGGGAGACGATGAGCGCGTCGAAGGACCGGCCGGTGCAGGTCCACGGCCGGACCGGGCAGCCGTGTCCGGTATGCGGCGACGAGGTGCGCGAGATCACCTACAACCGCTACACCGTCAACTACTGCGCGACCTGTCAGACCGACGGGCGGATCCTCGCCGACAACGCGCTGAGCCGCCTGGGGGTGCCCAAGGAGGAGTGGGGCCGCGGCCGGCAACGGGACTGACCGGTCGCCACCGGTGCTGACGGATCGCCGCCGGTACGCTGCCGGCGCCGGGGACCGCGCACACCTGCCGACATCCGCACGCTCGACACCGAAGGTCCGCGATGCGTCTGATCACCTACAACGTCAACTCCATCAGCACCCGGCAGCCCGCGGCGACCGCGTCCCGACGCCCGCCGCCGTGGGATGCCGTC
>JAHWKT010000192.1 GCA_019347695.1 Actinomycetota bacterium
CACGACCGCGTCGACGGGTGTGCCGGGCAGTTGGACCTGCGCGGCCTCGTCGGTCGCCACGAGCACCGTGTTCCCGGACGCGGCGTCGACCAGATCGACGGCGACCTGTGTGGCGCCGGAGCCGAGATCGCGCACGACCAGCATCCGGTGGCCGTTCAACCCGTCCACCTGGCGGTCGGACCAGATCCGTCCCAGCACGCGCGCGACCAGCATCTAGTCGTCGTCGCCAGCGCCGAGCACGAGCCGATGGCCGCCGTCGACCAGTTCGGCGTCGGTCCCGTTGTCGAGCAGGGCGGTCGCCCGTGTGTGCGGCTTGGGGTACACCTGCGACGACCGCAGCTCGCCGTACTGGCGGACCGCGGCGCTGCCGGCGTCTATCGCCTGTCGCACGGCGGCGACCTCGCCCTGGACGGCGGCGGCGTAGTAGCCGCTGGAGACACGCTCGACCGCGACGCACTGCACGTCGGCGGTCTTGACCATCGCCTCGATCCCTGCCGTCAGGGCGACGATGCCCCTGGTCTCGATCAGCCCGATCGCACGTTCGAATGCCATGGCTGCTCCTAGCTGCCGTCGACGATCCCGGGACGGTTTGCGATCGCCGAGACGGGATGGCTGGGACTGGCGAAGATGATCGACTTGACGGTGTCGTTCGAGATCGCGCGCGCCGTCTCGGTGCCGATCTCGACGGCCTCCTCCATGGTGGCCAGGTCACCGGTGAGTGCGACAGCGACCAGGCCCCCACCGAGCCGCATGACGCCGCGGACCGCGACGTCGGTCGCCTTCACCATCGCGTCCACGGCATCGAAGATGGGCACGAATCCCTGTGCCTCGACGAACCCGACTGCCTCATTGGCCATCGCTGCTCCTTGGCTGGTTGGCTCGGCGGATCATGGCTGCCACCAGACGACGGCGCCCCCGGTCCCCCAGATCGGCCCGTAGGCGACGACGTCCGCCCGGACGCCGTCGAGCCCGGCACCTGCGAGGAATGCCAGTGCCCGGCCCTGCGCGTCGACGGCGGCGGCCTCGGCGTACGCCGCGCGCTGGGCGAGGGCGGCCTCGACGTCGCCGGCCGTCAGCAGGTCGAGCATGCGGGTGTTCCAGCGGTCGTGCTCGGCGGACAGGATGCGGTCCTCGTCCGGCGTGATCCACCGCTGGATCAGACCGGACGACAGCCCGCTGACCGCGACCACGACGACGCGACGGCCGAGGTGCCCAGCGGCCTCGACGCCGAGCTCGGCCAGCCGGGTCATGGTCTCCGCGGGCGCGTAGAGGTTGCACGACACCTGCGCGACGGCGAGGCGGCCGTCAGGGTCGAGTAGCTGCCCCGCCACGATCGTGCCCGTGTCGATCGGGAATCCGTCGTACCGCGTCAACCGTGCCTGCATACCCGCACGCTCGGTGCCGGTGGCCCAGCGCTCGATGAGGTCGACGTCGACCGGGTAGTCGTAGCGCAGGTGCCCGTAGTCGTACGCGTACCAGTTCTCGTCAACGTAGGTGCCACGCGGGTTGGGGTCGTGCTGGAACTGGTGGCCGAGCACGGTGAACCATTGGGTCGACAGCAGCACCACCGCGTCGGGGGAGGCGGCGCAAATCCGTTCGCCGACGGTGCGTGTCGCGTCGGCGAGTGCCGTCCAGCTGGGTGCGGGGTCGTCGGCCAGCAGGTGCGGCAGGCCAGGCACCAGGGCGACGCCGACGACGTCGCCGGGCGCCCCGCCGGTGGACACCGAGCCCCGCGACGAGGAGGTACCCGCGGCAACGGTCGGGTCGGTCATCGCTGCGTTCCAGTGGCGTGCGCGGCGGGGGTCGCGGATCGATCGGTCCGCATGGGCTCCCACTCGACCACCGCGTTGCCCGTGCCGATCACCGTCCAGTAGCCAAGGACGTCGCCGGGGACCTCTGGCCACCCCATCGCCGACAGCATCCACGACAGGCTGCCCGACTTGATCTCGCCCTCGGTCTGGGCGATGTGCTCGGGGATCAGTGTCCGCAGCTGTTTGGTGCGGCCGGCGCGGACGGCCTCGAGCAACCGCATGTCCCACCGGTACTGGTGGTTGTTGTACGGATGCTCGGCGGCCATGTCCTCGGGCAGCTCGGGCTCGGTGTCCCAGTGCAGGTGCGACAGCGAGTTCGACGCTGCGAGCACTGCCCGCCGGCCGGTGCGCTCGATCGCGCGACGCGTGGCGACGCCGAGGGTCTCCATGTCGTCGAGCCCGGCGCTGGCGTAGTAGTAGGGGTTGTTGTTGGCCGACAGCGACACCACGGGGATGTCCCAGTCGGGGTTCAGCAGGTGCAACGCACCGATCGTCGCGTAGTCGACCCGCACCCCCGGCTCGGTCATCCGCCGCGCGACCAGCCCTGCGGCGTCGGCCTCGTCGACGATCGCCTCGGCCAGCTCGACGTCGGTGTGGAAGTCGTAGTGGTATCGCAACAGGTGTGGGAAGATCGGCTCCACCGAGGTGCCGCGCGGGTTGGGCACGCAGTTGACGTGATGGCCGACCATCGTGATCCAGTGCGGGGCGTGGACGATGATCACGTCCGGCCGGTGGCGCTCCTTGAGCCGGCGCCGGGCCTCCTCGTAGGCCCACCGCAGGATCTCCCATCCACCCTGCGACCGGGGCTCGTTCTGCGGTGGGTTCTCGGCGTACACCAGGTGCGGCGGGTGCGGCGCGAGGTACCCGGCGACGATCTCGCCCCGCCCGTCCCGCTGCTCCGGCTCTCCGCGCTCCTGTCCCGCCGTTTGGCGATCGACGGCCGGCGACGAGTCCGGCGCGCCGGTGACGGCGCCGGTCGCCGGTGGCATGCGGAACACGTAGGACATGGGCCGGACGCTACGAACCGACCTGGCCACGCCTGGGGCCTCCGTCCAGCGATGCCGGACACCACTCCATGCACGGCCGGCTTTCGCTGCACGCTTGGTCGACCGCCCCGAAGGCGCCACCCACGGTCCGCGTCAGGCGGCGCGACGTGCCGCGGCCGCGGCGCGCGTGCGTGCGCGTGCGAGCACCTCCGCCTCGTCCAGTCGCTGCACGACGCGGTCCTCGAGGATGACCTCACCGTCGATCAGCACCGTGTGGACATCCGAGCCACGCGCCGAGTACACCAGTGTGGCGAGCGGGTCGTGCGCGGGCGTCAGGTGCGGGGCATCGAGGTCGAGCAGGACGATGTCGGCCAGAAAGCCGGGAGCCAGCGCGCCGAGGCGGTCCGCCATGCCGACAGCCATCGCGCCGCCACGGGTTGCCATGTGGAACACGTCCCGCGCGACCAGCACGTCGGGCTGGCGCGTCACTACCTTGTGCAGCAACGCCGCCTGCTTCATCGCCTCGATCATGTCCTGACCGTTGTTGCAGGACGGTCCGTCGCAGGCGAGACCGATGTTGACACCCGCCGCACGCAACGCCGGTACCGGCGCGACGCCCGACGCCAGGATCATGTTGCTCGTGGGGTCGTGGATGACGTTGCTCGCGCTCTCCGCGATGAGCGCGATGTCCTCGTCGTCGAGGAAGACGCAGTGGTTGAGCACGACGTTCGGACCCAACGCTCCGACGTCAGCGAGCATGCCGACGTTGGAGCGACCGGTTCGCTCGCGGACGAGGTCGTTGTACTCCGGCGTCTCCGCTGTGTGCAGGTGAATGCCCACACCCTGCTGCGCCGAAAGCTCGACAGCATCGCGAAACGACGCAGCCGATGAACCCCAGGGAATCAGCGGGCCGATGCCGATCCCCGTCCGGGCACTGTCGTGCCAGGCATCGATCAGCCGTTGCGATCGCTCCACGATGTCGTGTCGCGACTCGACGAAGCCATCGAAGAACGCCTCGTCATTGCTGCAGCGGTACAGCACCGATCTGATGCCGGAGGCGTCAAGCCCCCGCGCAGCGATCTGATCGGCCTCCTGCTCGTAGTGCGAGCTGAAGAACACCTCGCACACCGTGGTGTTGCCCGCTTTGATGTTCTCGATCGCGCCGAGCCGCATGCTGATGTCGTAGTCGTCCGGCTCGAATGCCTGCATCAGCGGCACCTGGGCCTCGGACAGCCAGCCGAGCAGCGGCAGATCGCTGCCGAGCGAGCGTCCGAGGATCATGCACAGATGCGTGTGGGCGTTGATGAAGCCTGGGCAGGCCAGCATCCCGGAGGCGTCGATGACGCGGTCGGCGCGCTCCGTGGCCGCGACGTCGGTACCGACGTCGACGATGCGGTCGCCGTCGATCTCAATGACGCCGTTGGTCAGGACGGTGTCGTCATCGTCCGCGGTGAGGATCGTCGCGCCGGTGATCACTGTCTTCATCGCGGGCCCTTCCTCGTCAGGCCTTCTTGCGGGAGGCATCCCAGTTGGCGACGTGGACCTCACCGACCTCGTTCGGGCCGACCTTCCAGCTCGGGTGGCGCGCGAAGACCTCGATGTCGTGACCGGGCACGATCCGATCGATCTCGCCGCTCAGCAGTTGGTGGATCTCGCCGTACGTCAGCAGCATCTTGTAGGTGTTGCCGTTCGTGTAGCCGCTCGGCCACATCTCCTCGACGTTCGAGTACCACATCACGGCATCGCCTGCGATGACATAGGGCCCTCCCGTCGTGTCGACGGAGAACCACTGGCTACCGAACGTATGGCCGTCCTTGCTCAGGTGCGCACGTATGCCGGGTGCGACTTCGTCACCGTCCCGGACGAACTTGAGACGGTGATCTCTGGCCAGCGCACCGACCATCTCTATGTCGTCCCGGTCGAATGACGATGTCACCCAGCTCTCATCACCCAGCGGCGTGTAGAGCTCCGGCAACGCGAGCGCGCGCATCCAGCCTTCGTACTCGTCCCACTGCACGTACACGTCAGCGTTGGGGAACGCCGGAAGGTTGTTGGCGTGGTCGAAGTGCATGTGCGTGAGAAACACGCGCTCGATCTCGTCCGGGTGGACGCCAACCTTGGCGAGCACCTGCTCCGGTGACTCCCAGTCATAGAACCCGAAGCGGTGCACCCACTTCTCGGCATGGAAGCCGGCGTCGATGAGGTAGTGGAACTCCGTGCCGTCCTCGGCTCGTCCGCTGAGGAGCACGTAGATCATCGGCGATGTGGACACCCCCTCCATGCTGTGGATCGGCACTCCCGCGAAGAACTCGCGCGGCAGGTCGACGTGCGAGTAGCACAACGGGCGAATGGAGTAGTCGACGTTCGTCATCGCGTCACCTTGTGCTCGGACCCGTACCGCGGCCCGCATTCGAGGGTTCCTCCGTGGAGACCCAGTGCCGGTCCCGGCGTCACCGTGGTCGTGACGTAACACGCCACAGTCGGGTCGACCGCCGCTTGTCCGGCGTGACCGGACAGTCGCCACGCCGACCGCTGTGCCGCGCCGCCGATGACGCGGCCGTCCGCGCGGACTGTCATCCGCAGGACACACGATGTCGCATTCCGCAACGATCGGGATCGTTCAGGCGCCGGTGGGTTGCGCGGCCGCGAGCGGCGACGGGGAGTCGACGAGTTTGCGGCTGATGGCAGTTGCCAGCTCGCCCACGACGCCGCCGAGGTGCCGGGCGAGGTCGGCCGGCACGTGGGGCGTGGCCGACGCGATCGACACCCCACCGACCGGACGCCCGTCGGCGTCGAGCACGACGGCCGCG
>JAHWKT010000050.1 GCA_019347695.1 Actinomycetota bacterium
ACCATCAAGGTGGAGTTGAGGTTGAGGTTGACGAGTTCGACGGGGCGTTGTCCGGCCTGGTCATCGCGGAGGTCGAGTTCGAGTCCCAGGACGACAGTCGTGCGTTCCAGCCACCCGCCTGGTTCGGTCGTGAGGTCACCGATGACGACCGCTACCGCAATGCCGACCTTGCACAACGATCATCGGCGCCGCCGGCGGACCCAATCGACACATGACCTGCTGGCAACCTGCGGTCGCGCACCTGATGACCGCTCAGCGGGAGGTGAGCTCGAGAAGGTGCGGACGCAACGCCCGAAACGCCGCGCCCCGATGTGAGATCGCATCCTTTTCGTCGGGTGACAGTTCGGCGTTGGTGCGCTGCTGGCCAACGGTGACGAAGATGGGGTCGTAACCGAAGCCGCCATCACCACGCGGTTCCGCCGTGATCGCCCCCTCCATGGTGCCGGTGACGGTGATCTCGTGGCCGTCGGGTGTCACCAGGGCGGCGACGCACACGAACCGTCCGCCGCGTGCTGTCGCAGCACCCAACTCGTCGAGCACGCGACGCAGGTTGGCGTCGTCGTCCCCGTGTCCACCTGCGTATCGCGCGGAGCGCACACCCGGGTCGCCGCCGAGCGCGTCAACCTCCAGACCGGAGTCGTCGGCCACGGCCGGCAGCCCGGTGACGTGCGCGCAGGCCCGGGCCTTCAGCAACGCGTTCTCGGTGAACGTCTCGCCGGTCTCGTCGACCTCCGGCAGGTCGACATCGAGCCCGCTGACGAGCTCCACCGGCAGGCCGTCGAGGATGCGCCGCACCTCTTCGACCTTGTGCCGGTTGTGGGTGGCGAGCACCACTCGGGTCATGCGCTGTCGTCGCGGAGCGCCGCAGCCTGGGCGAGCGTCAGCTGCCGGCAGCCGACGAGCGCGAGATCCAGCAGCTCGTCGAGCTGTTCACGTGAGAACGGCGCTCCCTCCGCGGTGCCCTGCACCTCGACGATGCGACCGTCGGCGGTCGCCACGACGTTCATGTCGACCTGGGCGCCGACGTCCTCGTGATAGTCGAGATCGAGCACGCTGACACCATCGACGATGCCCACGCTGATCGCCGCGAGCGGGTCGAGCGTCGGCACCGTGTTGAGGTCGCCGTTCGCAACGAGTGCGTCGAGCGCGAGCGACAACGCCACCCAGCCACCGGTGATCGACGCGGTGCGGGTGCCGCCGTCGGCCACCAGCACATCACAGTCGACGACGATCGCCCGCTCCCCCAGCGCCTCGAGGTCGATCACCGAGCGCAGCGCCCTGCCGATCAGCCGTTGGATCTCCTGGGTGCGCCCACGTGGCCGCCCAGAGCTGACCTCCCGCCTCGTACGCTCGGCGGTGGCGCGCGGCAGCATCGCGTACTCCGCGGTCACCCAACCCCCGCCCGAACCCCGCAGCCAGCGCGGCACGTCGGGCAGGACGCTGGCGGAGCACAGCACCCTGGTGTCGCCGAAGTCGACCATCGCCGAGCCTTCCGCGAACCGCTGCACCCCCAGCTCGAACGCGACCGGGCGCAGCTCCGTTGGCTTCCGCCCATCGTGGCGTACGGACTCGTCGTTGGACGCGTCACGTTGCTCGTCGACACGCACGCTGCTCGAGGTGTTCACAGTTCGTACTCCTCCCGGTCGGCGGCGACCCACACGAGTCCGTCATAGACGGTTTCCGCATCGGCAGCGGCCTGTTCGGGTTCACGTTGTGGAAAGACATGGGTCACCATCAGGCGTTCAGCGCCCGCGGCCGCGGCGTACTGACCAGCCTCGGTACCGGTCATGTGCACGCCCTTGGGGAACGGCGCGTCCCGCGACAGCCACGTCGAATCGCAGATGAACAGGTCGACGTCGCGCGCGCATTCGATGAGCTCCTCGGTGGTGCCGCTGTCGCCACTGAACGCGATGATCCTCCCGTCGACCCACACCCGCGACGCCAGGGTCTCGATCGGGTGGTTGGCCGCGTACAGCTCGATGTCGAACGGTCCGATCTCCAGTCGCTCGCCCGCGGCGGCGACGTGCATGGGAAGGTGGCGGTTGAAGCTGTCGCCGGCGTCGCCCAGCAGCACCGAGGTGAGCAGCGACCGTGCCCCGTCGGGCGCGTGGACGTCGACGGTCTTGGAGCCGCTCGGATGGAACCGCAGCGCGTAGTGCAGTCCGTAGAGGTCGACGAAGTGGTCCGGGTGCAGATGACTGATGATCACCGCATCGAGGTCGGCGGGGTCCACGGCGTCGAGCAGGTTGGCCATCGACCCATTGCCGCAGTCGAGCAGCAGATGATGGTCGCCGGCCGACACCAGGTACGACGAGCACGCCCGGCCATTGCCGGGATGGCTCCCGGCGCTGCCGAGCACCGTCACCTTGACCATCGCCGCTCCTTTCACCGATGCGCGGCGTCACCCGCCGTACCGGCCCGCCCTCATGGTGGTGCAGGTCACGATGAGGCTAGTTCACGCCAGGGTTGCTCCACATCAACCGCCGCGAGCCGCGGACCGAGAAACCGCATGGCGAGCCGTCGGAACTCATCGGGGTCGCCGCTGGCCACGAACCGATGGGCGGCGGCACGATGGTCGGACAACAGATCGTCGTCGAGCAGTCGCGACACCACCCGCCGGGCGGTCTCCTCGGCGCTCGAGATCAGCAGGACGTCGGGGCCCAGCACGTACGACAGCACTCCGGTCAGCAGCGGGTAGTGGGTGCACCCCAGAATCATCGTGTCGACGTGGGCGTCGATGAGCGGCGCGAGATCCGAGCGCACCTGCGTCACCACCTCGGGGTCGGTGGTGCGCCCGTCCTCGACGTACGACACGAGTGCCGGGCACGCCTGCGCGAACAGCTCGACATCGCTGGCGAGCACGTCGAAGGCATGCTCGTAGCTGCGCGAGCGGATGGTCGCGGCCGTGCCGATCACCCCGACGCGACCGTTGCGCGTCGCGCGGGCGGCCGTGGCGACCGCCGGCCGGATCACGCCGACCACCGGCACCGGCGCGGTCGGCCTGACGCCGTCGTCGGGCTCGACGGCCGCGGCGGTCGCGCTGTTGCACGCCGCGACGATCAGTTTGACGTCAGCGCCGATCATCCAGGCGACCAGCTCGTCGACATAGCCGCGCACCTCGTCGAGCCGCTTGGTGCCGTACGGGAACCGTGCGGTGTCGCCGAAGTAGACGACACGCTCATCGGGCAGCAGATCGATCAGCGCGCGTGCGACCGTCAGGCCACCGACACCCGAATCGAACACGCCGATTGGGCGGCGATCAGCCATACGGCCCGCGAACGTGTGCGCGAGGGGAGGCCATGCCGAGGGAGTCTAGCCGCGGACGCACGCTTCCAGCCGCGACCGGAGTCTCGTCGTCCCGCCGGCGTCCGGCCGACGGGCGCGCCATCGGCCGTGGTGGATAGCACCCGCATCCGGGCCCCAACCGACACAGCACCGACCTCACCATGCGCCGTGGCCGATAGCACCCACATCCGGGCCCCAACCGACACAGCACCCGGCCGCGACCAACGGCGGGCGACGCGACGGCGCGTCAGGCCCAGACGGTGCCCGACAGCTCCTTCGCCAGCGCGCCGGGGTCGCCGGCGTCGAACGCCCCGGTCGACAGGTACTTCCACCCACCGTCGGCGGAGATGACCACGATCTTGGTGCCCTTTGGCAGCCGGTCGGGGGTGCACATGCGGCGCGCGACCGACAACGCCGCCCCGGTGGACACCCCGGCGAAGATCCCCACGTGCTGGGCCAGCGCCCGGGTCGCCTTGAGCGAGCGCTCGGAGTCGACCTTGATCCGCCCGTCGAGCAGGGAGGGATCGAAGATCGGCGGGACGAAGCCCTCGTCGAGGTTGCGCAGCCCGTAGACGAGATCGCCGTACTCGGGCTCCGCGGCGAACACCTTGACGTTCGGGTCGTGCTCCCTGAGGCGCCGGCCCGCACCGGTCAGGGTGCCACCGGTGCCCAGCCCGGCGACGAGGGCGCCGACGTCGGGCAGATCACGGATGATCTCCGGCGCGGTGGTCTCGTAGTGCGCGAGTGGGTTGACCTCGTTGCCGTACTGGAACGGCAGGTGCACGTCGGGGTCGCCGTCGGCCAGCTCACGGGCCAGGCGCACCGCACCGTTCGACCCCTCGGTGGCCGGCGACGCCACGATGTCCGCGCCGTACAGCTCCAGCAGCGTCCGGCGCTCGGCCGAGGTGTTCTCGGGCATGACACACGTCAGCTTGTACCCGCGTGCCACGCACAGCGCGGCCAGGGCGATGCCCGTGTTCCCGCTGGTCGGCTCGATGATCCGCGAGCCCTGACCGACCAGCCCGCGCCGCTCGGCGTCGGCGAGCAGGTACAGCGCCACGCGGTCCTTGATGGAGCCGGTGGGGTTCGCGCCCTCGAGCTTGAGGTAGAGCTCGTAGCCGTCCGGCGAGAGCGCGGCAACCCGCACCAGCGGCGTATCGCCGATCGCGGCGGCCGGGTCTGACGCGAGCATGACGGTGTGCTACCCGCCCGCGACGGCGGGAAGGATCGACACGACGTCGCCATCGGACAGCGGGGTGTCGATGCCGTCGATGAACCGCACGTCCTCGTCGTTGACATAGACGTTGATGAAGCGGTGCAGGCTGCCGTCGTGGGCGACCAGCGCGTCCCGCAGCCCGTTGTGGCGGTCGCCGAGGTCGTTGATCAGTTCGCCCAGGCGGTCTCCGTCGCCGGACACGCGCCGCTCGCCGTCGGTGTGCTTGCGCAGCACGGTCGGCACTCGAACCTCAATTCCCATGTCGCATCGATTCCTCACGTCGGATGCCACATCGGCAAGCGTAGTGATCAGGGTCCCCGCGATAGCGGTGACAATAGGGGCAACGTCACCGCGTCGTGCGTTGTTCCCCATCGACCACCAGTGTGCGCTCGTTGATGCGGCCTTCGACGATGTCGAAGACCCGGATGTGCGGGCGGTCGGGGTCCTGCAGGGACACGATGAGGTACACCGCGTCGGCGTAGAACGCCAGCTCGACGTCGGTGCTCGACGGGTACGCCTCGGTGTGGGTGTGCGAGTGGTAGATCCCCAGCAGGTCCCAGTCGTTGTCGTCCATCTCGTTCATGGCCGCCAGCAGCGCCTTGGGGTCCATGTTGTAGAAGGTCATCGACCGCGCGGCGTTGGGGATGCGGTAGTGCTTCGTCAG
This sequence comes from Actinomycetota bacterium, assembly GCA_019347695.1. Taxonomy (GTDB): domain Bacteria; phylum Actinomycetota; class Nitriliruptoria; order Euzebyales; family JAHELV01; genus JAHELV01. Next base: position 5,166 of record JAHWKT010000050.1, read on the forward strand.
CGCGCCGTCGCGGCCGGCGAGCAGCCCGCAGACCTCGTAGGGGAAGTCACTGCGCGCATGGGCGATGACGTCGCCGTGGGTGGCCCGGTCGAGGTGGAACTCGCGGCTGGACTGCACCGTGGTCACCGGCTGTCGCTCCTGTGGTCGCCAGACCGTGCAAGGCTAGTCGTGGCAGGGTCGGTCAACCACACACGAGCGCGTAGCATGCGGTGCCTACCCCACCGTCAGCACGGCCGATGGCGTCACGGCAGGAGCACACATGTTGGACGCGGTACGTCCGCTGCCCGCTGATCCGATCCTCGGGCTGATCGGCGCCTATCAGCGGGACCCGAACCCGGACAAGGTCGATCTCGGCGCGGGCGTGTACCGGGACCGGTCCGGCACGACGCCGATCTTCGAGGCCGTGCAGGCCGCGGAACGATCACTGCTCGCGTCCGAGACGACCAAGAGCTACGTGGCGCCACCGGGCGACCCGGCGTTCATCCGGGGGGTCATCGATCAGTTGCTCGGCACCGACCATCCCGCGGTGACCGACGTGCGCGTCGGCGCGGTCCAGGCGCCGGGCGGGTGTGGTGCGTTGCGCCTCGGCGCCGAGCTCATCCAGCGGCTTCGGCCGGGCACACCGCTGTGGGTCAGCACGCCCACGTGGCCAAACCACGAGCCGCTGCTCGGCGACGCCGGGCTGAAGATCCACGCCTACCCGTACTACGACCACGACGCCCACGCCATCGACTTCGACGCGATGCACGCGACGCTGGCCCAACGCGGCCCCGACGACGTCGTGCTGCTGCACGGCTGCTGCCACAACCCGTGCGGCGCCGACCTGACTCACGCCCAGTGGGACGCGATCGGCGACCTGGCACTGGAGCGCGGCTTCACCCCCTTCATCGACATCGCCTACCACGGCCTCGGCGACGGGCTCGACGACGACGGCTACGGCGTGCGGACGTTCGCCGGGCGGCTGCCCGAGCTGCTGATCGCCTACTCGTGCTCCAAGAACTTCGGGCTGTACCGCGAACGGGCGGGCCTGGTGTGCGCCGTCACCCCGTCGACCGAGACCGCGTCGGCGGCGCGCACACAGCTCAACTCGATCGCGCGGGGCATCTACTCGATGCCGCCCGCCCATGGCGCCGCCATCGTCGGGCGCATTCTGGCCGACGACAAGCTGACCGCGAGCTGGCGCGACGAGCTGGACGCCATGCGGGGCCGCCTGCTCGACATCCGGCGCGTGTTCGCCGAGGCGATGGCGCACCGTGGCGCCGACTTCGGGTTCATCGCCGACGAGCGGGGACTGTTCTCGTTCCTGGGGATCTCACCCGAGCAGGTCGAACAGCTCCGTGACCACTACAGCGTGTACCTCGTCGGGTCGAGCCGCATCAACGTCGCGGGCATCACCGAGGACAACGTCGAGTACCTGGCCGATGCGGTCGCCGCCGTGCTCGACGTCTGACCACAATCCACCCGGGTGCGCCACCGACCCCCGCCGACGCGGGCTGCGTACGGCGGCGTCCTACGAGATCACCCCGGTCCGACCGTCGCCGGGGCCGGTCACGCGGCCGACGATCGCGGCGTCATGTCCACCGTCGCGCAACTCGGTCACGCTCGCGGCCGCCCGGTCGGCGTCGACGCCGAACAGCAGCCCACCCGAGGTCTGCGCGTCGGCGAGCAACAGCAGGGTGTCGTCGTCGACCCCGTCGGCGTCGAGGCGCTGCCGCGCCCACGCCAGGTTGCGACGCGTGCCACCGGGGACCATCCCCGCAGCCAACAGATCGCGGACGCCGGGCAGCACCGGGACCGCCGCCGACTCGAGCGTCACGTCGACGCCGGACGCCTCGATCATCCGGCGCAGATGCCCCAGCAGACCGAACCCGGTGACATCGCTCGCGCCGGTCGCGCCGGCGTCCAGTGCGACCCGCGCGGCTGCAGCGTTGAGCAGCGTCATCGACGCGGCGGCCGACACCACGGTCGCGTCCGGCGCAACGCCGCGCTTGAGCGCGGTGCTGATGATGCCGGTGCCCAGCGGCTTGGTGAGCACCAGGGCGTCGCCCGGGCGCAGCCGGTCGGCGCGCAGCATGCGGTCGACGGCGACCTCGCCGATGACGGCGCAACCGAACTTGGGCTCCGGGTCGTCGATCGTGTGGCCACCAACCGTGACCCACCCGCCGTCGGCCGCTGCGGCGTCCGCTCCCGCGAGCACCTCGCCCAGCAGCTCCAGCGACAACTCGTCGCGGTTCCAACCGACGATGTTCAACGCGAACAGCGGACGGCCACCCATCGCATACACGTCGCTCGCGGCGTTCGTCGCGGCGATCCTGCCCCACAGCCGCGCGTCGTCGACCAGGGGCGTGATGACGTCGACCGTCGCGACCAGCGCGCGGTCGTCGTCGAGCTGCCACACGGCCGCGTCGTCGCCGGGGTCGGCGCCGATCAGCAGCCGCGGATCGCGACCGGGGTGCAGGCGGCGCAGGACCTGCGCCAGCTCGCCGGGGGCGAGCTTGCACGCTCACCCGGCGCCGTGGCTGAACTCGGTGAGTCGGCGGGTTGATGGATCCACAGCTGCTTTCGTGGTTGGCGGCATGATGCCGGGCGAGCCTAGCGTGCGCCCCAACCCGCACGCTGCTCGACGACGATCGGACACCTGCATGCACCCCGAGCTGGACCTGGACCGGTTCATCAACGACCTGCGGACGCTCGTCGGCTACCGCACGATCGTCGAGCAGAATCCCGCAGCGTTCTCGCGGGCCCGGGAGTGGATCCGCCAGTACCTGGCGGACGTCGACGCCGAGTTCGTGGACTTCGACGTCGACGGCATGACGTCGACGATCATCCGCCCGCGAGGATCCACGCGACCGACGATGATCGGCGACGCGCATCTCGAGGTCGTGCCCGCCGCCGATCAGCTGTTCGAGGTCGAGCGCGACGGCGACCGCTTGTACGGCCGTGGCACGGCGGACATGAAGACGCCCCTGCTGATGCTGCTGCGGGTCATGGCCGACCTCCTGGCGAGCGACGATCACCGCGACCTGTGGCTCGTGATCACCGAGGACGAGGAGATCGGTTCGCAGCGTGGCGCCGCGTGCGTGGTCGACTACCTCGCGCAGCGCGATCTGCTGCCCCCGGTCGCGTTCGTCCCCGACGGCGGCCACGGCTTCGCCTATGTCGAGCGGGAGAAGGGCATCGCGACCATCCGCGCGGTCGCACGGGGCGAGGGTGGCCACGCGAGTCGACCGTGGTTGGTCGCCAACCCCATCGAGACGATGCTGGCGTTCACCGGGGACTGCAAGGAGGCGTTCCCCGATCCGCGGGACGAGGCTGACTGGCGCTCGACAGTCGTCCCCGCGCGGATCTCCGCCGGCGGGGCGACCAACCAGATCGCCACCGAGTGCCGTGCGGTGTTCGACGTGCGCTTCACCGGCGAGCACAACCCGGCCCACATCCGGACGCGGATCGACGAGATCGCCGACCGCCACGGCGTCGTGGTGCAGTACGCCAAGTTGGACGCCGCCGCGCACTACTCCAGCGACGCGCCCATCGCGCGCGAGTACCTGGAGATGCTGACAGAGGTGACCGGGCGCGAACCGTCGATCCTGCACTCCGCCGGGGCGAGCAACGGCCGCTTCTACGCTGCACGGGGTGTCCACGTGCTGATGACCAACGCACGGGCGGGCGGGGCGCACAGTCGGCGGGAGTGGGTCGACACCTCGTCGCTGCCGACCTACCACGAGGTGGTGCACCGCACCGTCGCGCTGGTCGCCGACCGGGTGCGGGCCGGCGCACCGATCACCGATGACGCTTAGCCTGCGCCGTCCGACGCGGACGTCGGACGCTGGGACGTGCGATCGTCGTTGGTGGCCCCTGCGACCGCCAGGCCGAAGACCAGCAGTGCCGACAGCGTCGGTGTCCACGCCTGGAGCAGCACGAGCACGATGATCAGGCCGTAGGATCCGACCGCGATGAGCACGGCGCCGCCCCGGGCGACCAGTCGCTCGATGATCAGCATCCGTTCGTCTGTGCCGCGTGCACGCGGTGGCTCCGGGGGATCGGACAGCGGTTGCCGCGGCGGCTGTGCGGACCTCGGCGGCTCTTGTGGTCGAACCGCAGCACCGGACGCACCCGGCGCCGCGTCGCGTGGCGAGTGCGGAGGGCGATCTGTGGACCGTCGGACGCGCTGCAACAGCGTGGGCACGGCCACCAGCAGGATCGACAGCACGTCCGCGGGCTCGTACCCCTGAATGCCGGTAGTGCGCAGCTGCATGGTGAGGAGCACGGCGGCCAGCGTCGCACCCGCCACCACAGCGTTGCGTCCGGCCAGTCGCCACATCACATGACGATCATCGCAGGGTTGATGCCGCGGCGGCAGCTCACATGATCCGCTGCTGACCCGTGTAGACGTTCATCCGGTCACCGCGCACGAAGCCGGCCAACGTCACGTTCGCGGACGCCGCCAGCTCCACCGCCAGCGACGTCGGCGCGGACACTGCGGCGATCACCGGGATCCTCGCCCGCAGCGCCTTCTGGACGATCTCGAACGCCACCCGTCCCGACACCATCAGCACCTGTCCCGTCAACGGCAGCTCACCGGCCAGCGCCGCGGCGCCGATCAGCTTGTCGACCGCATTATGCCGGCCCACGTCCTCGCGCAGATCCAGGAGCGCGCCGTCGGCGTCGAATCGCGCCGCCGCGTGCAACCCACCGGTGCGGTCGAACATGCGCTGGGCGGCGCGCATCGCGTCGGGCAGCGTCGCGAGCACCCGGCGATCGATGACGACGTCGTCGTCGATGTCGTCGTAGTCGCGGCGCACCGCATCGATGCTGGCCGTGCCGCAGATGCCGCACGACGAGGTGGTGTAGACGTTGCGCCGCAGGTCGACGGGCACCGTCCCGCCGTCGCGGCGGGCGATGTCGACAATGTTGTATGTCCGGCGAAGCCGGTCCTCCGCGTGTTTCGTGGAACCAGGCTCCGCGAAGTTGTAGGTCTGCAGGCCCGTGTCCGGGTCGGTCCCGGCGCAGTAGCGGATGTGCGCGATGTCGGCGGGGTCGGCGATGACGCCCTCGGTCAGGCAGAAGCCCGCCGCCAGTTCGAAGTCGGACCCGGGCGTGCGCATCGTGACCGACACGGCCTCGCCGCCCACTCGGATCTCCAGCGGCTCCTCCGCCGCGAGCAGGTCGACGGTCGGACGGGTCGTCGCGCCGTCGATCCTACGGATGCGCCGCCGGACGGTGACCTGCTCGGCCATGTGTCACCCCACTGCCCGTGCCTGTTGGTCCGACGCCCATGCGCCCAGCAACCCACGGTACCTGGCGACGAACCCCTCATGTTCATGCGCCGGGAACGCGGCGACGATGGTGCCCACGAGGTGATCGTCGAACTCCGCGCTGGTGATGTAGTCGGCCATCGCCTCGTCGACGTGGCGCAGATGGGTCGCGCAGAACTCCTCGTACCGCTCGCGTTCGAGGTACTCGTCGGTCAGCGCACGGTACGCGTCGAGCTTGTCGCGGTAGCTGCGGTCGGCGTCGTCGGCGATCCGGTAGAAGTCGTGGATCTGACCGTCGAGGCGCATGCGCCGTCCCGTGGTGCTGCAGTAGACCGCCCACTTGACCAGGGTCTTGATCGCCCACGGGAAATAGTAGTGCAGGCTGATGATCGCCATGTCGGGACAGGCGTTCGCGAAGTCGATGGGGTACGCGACCCCGTCGCGCACGATCACCTCGAACGAGTTGAGCTCCCAGCGGAAGAACGCCCCGATCGTGCGGCCGAACGTTTCGATCTCATAGCCCATGTCCGGCGTGAGGAAGTCGTGGTCGATGTTGTAGCGCTCGTGCAGCGGCCGGGTGGGGTCGTACGACAGCACCATCGTCTCGGCCCCGATCTGCAGGCCGCGGGCGAACGTGTCGTAGCCCTCGACCCCGGCCTGGACGTGCATCAGCTCACGGCCGGACTGGTCGAAGGCGTCCCGCAGTTCGCCGGCGTCGCCGATGCGCGTCACGTTGACCCACCCGCCGCCGTGGAAGGGCTTCATGTACATCGGGTAGCCGACCTCATCACCCACCCGCCCGATGTCGAAGATGCGGTTGTAGCGGCGGGCCGTCGGCGCGAACCGCTCGTTGTCCGGCGGCACCTTGTGCGGCAGCAGCCACGTCTCGGGCACCTCGAAACCCATGCGGATGGCCGCGCAGAACGCGGCGTGCTTCTCCATGCTCTGGAACGTGAACGGGTTGTTGGGCAGGTACACGTCGTCCACCAGCGCGACCTTCTTGAGCCACTCGCGCGGGTGGTAGTACCAGTAGGCGAGACGGTCGACGACGAAGTCGTGGCGCGCCGGCTGGCGCAGGCTGAACGGCTCGATCGTGATGCGCTCGCTGTCGAACGTGTGCGTCTGCTCCTCGTGGGGGATCCGCAGATCCAGTCGGCGCAGATACTGCTCGAAGGCAGTCGGCCAGTCGTCCTCGGTGCCGAGCAGGAGCCCGATCAGGTGGGTTCTGGTCATGTCAGGCGACCTACCGCTTCGCCATCTGAGGTCATGTCAGGCTCCTTCGCATCACACCACGCGCGGCAGATGGTGAGCGAGCTGGGATCGCCAGCTTGGCCAGTCGTGTGGGACGTCGTGACCCCACAGGTCGATCTCGAACGGGATCTGCTTGGCCGCGAGCACGGCCGCGAACCGCCGTGTCGACTCCAGCGACCCCGTGGTGTCCTCCCACCGGCCCTGCCCGCAGACGAGGGTCAGCTTGACGCGCCTGCGCAGCCAGTCGAGATGGTCGCCGTGCATGTTGGCCACGTAGTCCATGGGATTGTTGAAGTAGGTCGCGTCGCCGCGCTGCCCCCACCCGGTGGTGGAGATGTCGTAGTTGCCGCTCTGGCAGATGGCGAGCGGGAACAGGTCGGCGCGCTTGAGCGCGAAGTTGGCGGCGTGGTAGGCGCCGAGGCTGGCGCCGGTCACGATGATGTCCTGCTGCCCTCCGCAGTCCGAGTAGATCCAGTCGACGACCTCGCCGGCGATCCACGCCTCGTATCGGCCGTGGCGACGGGCCCGCTCCTCGGTCTCGATCGATCTGTCCGACCAGCTGTCGCCGTCGTAGCTGTCGACGCAGTAGACCTTGACCCTTCCGTCGTTGACGAGCCAGGCGATCGCGTCGATCATCCCGCGGTCCTCGTAGTCCCAGCAGTTGCCCTGTTCGGACGGGAAGACCAGCAGCGGACGCCCGTAATGCCCGTAGGCGATCAGGCCGCCGGCGGCCCCGATGCTGGCCGCAGGCAGATACAGGTGCTCACGTCTCATCAGATCGCCCCGCGACGACGACTCATTCCAGGGCCCGCTTGACCAGATCGGTCAGGTGGGGGTCGAAGCTGTCGCGCCAGGCGACCCAGTTGTGCCCGTCGCGATGCTCGGCGAAGTCGACCGGATAGCCCTGCAGCGCCAGGGCGTCGCGCACACGCCGGTTGTTGACGAGGTTCTCCTCGACGGTCCCACAGGTCATGCCGACGGGGATCGGATCCGGCCATGTCCGTGCCGAGACCACGTCGTCGACGAACCGTGCGATGCGGTCGAACCGGAAGAAGCCGGACTCCTGCCGGTCGGTACGGCGCTGGAAGAAGCTGCCCGACTGCAGGAACAGCGCCCCGAACAGGGCCGGGTGGCGTCGGTGAGCGTGCAGCATCGCCAGCGCGCCGAGGCTGGCACCGATACCGATCCTCCAGGCCCGCCCGTCGCGTCGCTTCGGCGGCTGCGGCGCGAGCCAGTCGAGCACTGGGAGCAGCTCGCGCGCCAGGGCCCGCGCGTACACCGGTGACGCTGCGTAGTGCTCGTTGCGGTCGACGGGCGGGAGCAGCACGACCCGCAGCTGCGGGAGCCGCCCGGCGGCGACCATCGCGCCGACGAATCGGAGCAACGAGCTGTAGCGGTCGTACTCCGGTCCGTCGTGCGCGACGAGCAGCGGCGCCTCGTGCTCGACGTCGAGACCCGGACTCGCCCAGAGCCACACGCAGATGTCGGAGCGCAGCAGGTCACTGACGACGTCGACCTTCAGGAAGCGGGCCCCGTCCGGCGTCGCACCATCGAGCCACGCCGGCGGCCGGTAGCCGGGGAACTCGACGACCGACTTCTCGCCGAAGGGCCCCGGCGTGCGCAACGGATTGTGCGGGTCCAGCGTGAGCTCGCGCGAGCCGTCGGCGTACTCGACCTCGAACTGGTACTCGAGCCGGTCGACCGGGGGCCGCCGCATCCGGGCCGCCCACACCGTGCCCTCACCGACCGGACCGTCTGGCTGCGCGACGAGCTCGGGACCCACCCGTGGGCGTGCGATCTGCTGACACAGCCGCACCCGCCGCACACCGTCGGCAGCCAGACGCACACGGAACCGTACGTCCGTCGCGTCGACCGCAGGACCGACCGGGCGCATCGACATGTCGCGACGCAGGATAGACGTTTCGGATGAGACGCCGGCACGCTGCCACGCCTACTGACCGCGGAAGCGGGCCAGATCGTCGGCGGTGTTGAGGCTGGCGGCCCAAGGAGCGGGTCCGGTCACTTCGTGCAGCGTCGCTTCGAGCTCCTGCAACGCGCTGGTGGGTGAGCGTTCGCCGTCGTCGAACAGGGCGGCCAGACGCGGCAGCGCGGCGACGGCATAGACGGCGTGCAGCGGCTGGAGCCGCCCGCCGGTCACCGGCACGCCGGCCGCTTCACCCGACCACCGCTGGGCCAGCGCCACGAGCACGCTGGGGCTGCACGCCGGCATGTCGACGCCGACCACCGCCAGCAGTGGGGTCGTGGTGACCGCCATGCCCCCGAGGATCCCTGCGAGCGGGCCCGCCCCGGGCAGACGGTCGTCGACCTGCGTCCACGGCAGGTCGGGCAGCCGGCGTGCGCCGGGAGCGACGAGCACGTCGGTGCAGACCGTCGCCAGCCGCTCGGCCACGTGCTCGACGAGCGGGCGGCCATCGAGGTCGATCAGCGCCTTGTCCGCACCCATCCGGCGGCTGGCGCCGCCGGCCAGCACCAGCCCGGTCATGTCGTTGGTGGTCACCGGCCCATTGTCGCAGGATCCCTTCCACGGCCAGTGGTGGTGGACAGCCACGAGGTCGTCACGGGAGAGGGGCGGCGCGCAGGCCGCCCCTTCGTGACAGTCCGGTGGTGTCTACGACTCGCCGTGCGAGGGTCCGCCACCGCCATCCGAGCCGACGGTGCCCTGTGGGCCGTCGAAGTCGGTCGGCAGCTTGAGCGACGGACTGCCCGGCACCATCTTGCCCGGCACGCCGTTGACGTCCTCGGTCGAGTAGGCCAGCGTCAGCACCGCGAACGCGACGGCGTCGCTGTTGACGCCGAGTGCCTCGAGCGACACGTTGCCGACGAGATCGTTCTCGGCATCGAGCTCCGCGTACACCTCGGCGTCACGCTGCGGGTCGCCCTCGAACAGGTTGTCGCACTCGAGGTGGTAGCAGGGGTCGAACTGCTCGCCTGCGACACCTTCCCAGATCGCCTCCTGCTCTTCGGTCTTGACCACCTCGGCGCCGGTGAACAGACCACTGGCCGGCACGTCGTTGACGATGAACGCCTGATAGTCGCTGCGTCCAGAGAACTCGCTGTCCTCGTACGGGATGCCCTGCCAGGTGAAGTACTGCTCGAAGATGTCCTCGAGCGCCTCGGAGCCCTCCGGCACGGGGACCGGAGCCTCGAAGCCTGACTCGTCCGCGTCGTACACGCCGTAGATGAAGTTCGGCGACGCGATCATGTCGAAGTTCAGGTAGGCGGCGATGCGGTCGAGCTCGCTCTCGCTGAGCTCCTCGACGTACTCGTTCGAGCCGACCAGTCCCTGCTCCTCAGCCGCCCACCACGCGAACCGCAGCGTGTTGATCGGCTCGGTCTTGGACAGCAGCAGCGCGAGCTCGAGCAGCGCGGCCGAGCCCGACCCGTTGTCCTGGATGCCGGGGCCGGCGATCACCGAGTCGAGGTGCGCGCCCGCCATGACCACGTTGTCGGTGTTCTCACCGGGCAGCTCCGCGATCACGTTGTGGTCGACGCGGGTCTCACTGGGCAGGACCCGCACCAGCGCGGTCGAACCCTCCCGAGCCAGTGCGACGCCGTCGGCGAAACTGGCACCCACGACCGGGATGCCGATGTTGCTCGGCGACCCGTCGGGCAGGTTCGCCGCGGTCGCGACGATCAGGCCCTCACGGTCAGGCGTATTGCCCTGGTTGAAGATGATGACCGCCTCGGCGCCGGCCGCTTCGGCGTTGACAGCCTTGACGGAGAAGAAGCATGTCCCGCGCTGGATCAACGCGATGTCGTTGTCGCCCGAGAAGTCGAGCCCGGCGAAGTCGGACGCCTCGCAGCCACTGGTCGAGGCTCGGGGGGGATCGAGTGCGAGATCAACGGGAATCACGTTGCCCTCGACTGTGCCGGCACCGCTGCCGGTGAACACGCCGGTCTCGTAGTCGGCCTCGATCGGTGTCAACTGCCGCAGCGTCGCCGGGAAGTTGAACGTGATCTCGACCTCGTCGAGCGTGACCTTCCAACCCGCGTCCTCGAGCAGGCCGGCGATGTAGTCGACGCTCCCGTCGTAGCCGTCGGTGCCGGCGGCGCGGGTGCCGGGATAGAACGGGTCGTCGTTGTCGTCAGCGATGTCCTGGAACGCCTCGAGGTGTTCGAGCACGCCCTCCGCGGTCAGGCACTTCAGCAGCTTCTTGTAGGTGTTGTTGTTCCTCGTGTCGCAAGACTTTCCGGGCTTGGCTTCCGCGACGGCTCCAGGTAGGAGCGCCGCGAGCAGCACTGCAACGAGTGCCACGGCGAGCGCACGGGTCCTCGTGCGCGTCGGCAGCAGCGCCGATTGATTCGTCATCAGCTCGATCCCCTGTGTTGACCCCCACCCAGCGGTCCTGGATTGGGAGGTGCCGTAATAGATTCGTCAACATTAGACCGAGTTACCTAGTACGAGAAGGGGGTCTTTTCCCACCCACATAGGGCGAGATGACCAATAGTGACAACTTCACTACGAACAGCTGACAACACTGTGCACACGACTCACACAAGGAGGCGCCGTCCGCGGCTATGGGACACGCTCGGCCGGGCCGCCGACGGTCATGGTCGACAGCGATGGAGCGGGTCAGCTCAGGCCGTGCCGGTCGCCCGGCGCTGTCGGTCGATGCGGGAACGCTGGGGACCCACGGTGTACTTGGGGTCGCGGGCCGAGATGAAGCCGGCGCGGTAGACGGCCCATCGCTCGCACAACGCAGCGCCGAGGATCATGCCCGCCCCCACCGCGCGCAAGGCGCGGCTGCGCCCCCCGACCCCGGTGACCACCGCGCCCGCCGTGGTAAGCCACTTGGCCGCACGGGCGTAGCGGGCGGCGTCGGCCAGCTCGTAGGGCTCGTCGAGCTCACCGAGCCGACGATGCATCGCCTCGACCGCCGCCAGCTCAGCCACCGCACCGCCGATCGCAAGTCGGCGGGCGGGGCCACCCGCGTCTCCCGCCACCAGCATGGTGGCTGCGCCGGCGCTCGCGGCCGCGCCGGCGGCGAACACGAACGGCAGCTCACGGCGGGCCTCGTGCCACACGGGTACCGCCGTGTCGGAGAACAGCACGGCGGTGTAGGTGGTCATGACCGAGCCGAGGGCGGCGGCCGCCAGGTCCGCCAGTGCCCGCAGCCGCGGCAGCCGATCGAGCTCGGCCAGCAGCGTCGCACCGGCTTGCGCGCCGGAGAACGCGAACAGCGTCCAGCTCCCGACGCTCATCGGCGAGGTGGGTCGCACCACCCGCAGCATGTGGTGGAACCGCTCCGGGCGCCCGAGATCCATGATCAGCAGGACCGGGCTGGGGACGAGCGCGGCGGTGCTGACCCGACGCGCGGCACGGGCCAGCCGGCGGTGGCCCGACGCGCTCACGACGCCCGTCAGGACGGCCGACGCGCCGCTCAATCCCCCGATGAAGAAGTACCAGGGGATCTCCCACGTCCACACGGGTTGCTTGATGACCGGCTGGTCGTAGTACGTCCGCAGCTCGACGGCCGGCACCACCGATCCTCGGCCGCCACGCACCAGCTGCGACCGCGACACGCTGCCGTTCATCGCCGCCCTCCCAGCAGGGCCATCGCGACGCCCGCGACCAGCGCACCGCTGGCGGCCGCAGCGGCACGCCACATGCTGCGCAGCTGCTTGGACGGTGCCACGGGGTCGGGCGGCAGACCGTACACCTCGGGTTCGTCGAGCAGCAGGAACAGCGAGCCGGCGCCGTCGACCCCGCCCGACGGGCCATCACCGTAGAGCTGCGCGCCGGCGTAGCCGGCGTCGACGACCTCGTCGAGGCGCTCGCGGGCCATCGCCAGCATGTCCGCGTGTGGACCGAAGTTGATCGAGTCCGTGGGGCACGCCTTGGCACAGGCGGGCTCCTGTCCGTCGCGCAGGCGGTCGTAGCACAGGGTGCACTTCCACACCCGGCCGTCGTCCTCACGGCGGTCGAGCACCCCGTACGGACACGCCGGCACGCAGTAGCCGCAACCGTTGCAGATGTCGGGTTGGACCACTACGGTCGCGAACTCGGTCTTGAACAGCGAGCCGGTGGGACACACGTCCAGACATGCCGCCGTGGTGCAGTGCTTGCAGACGTCGGAGCTCATCAACCACCGCAGCTGCGCGTCCGCCGAGCTGCCGATCGGGACCACCAACCCGTCTTCGCCTGTCCGCGTGAAATCGATGCTGTCGCGGTCGACCGTCTGATCTCCGGCGAACCCGTCACCACCGATGCGGGCCAGGTCTACCGGTTCCCCGCCCACCGGCGGCGCCGGCGCACTGCCCGCAGCCGTCGAGCCAGGCCGGGCGACACGCTCGCCGGTGAACACCCCGGAAACGCCCATGGCCGTGATCTCGGGCACCCGCTGCTCGATGAAGGCCACGTGGCGCCACGTGTCGGCGCCGAGGCCCCCCGTGTTGTCGTACGAGTTGCCCGTCATCGCGGTGTCCGATGACGGGATGAGGTTCCACTCCTTGCACGCCACCTCGCAGGCCTTGCAGCCGATGCACACCGTGGTGTCGGTGAAGAATCCCATCCGCTCGTGCGCGTCGCGATATCCCGGCGCCGCCGTCGAGCGCTTGGCTGAAGCCGTCACGCGTGGCCCCTCTCGCCCGAGTAGCTGGTCGGGTGCGCCTGGCCCGGTTGTGCGCGCTGGATGTTGCCGGGACCGTCCCGCCGGTCGACGTGTGGGTAGGTGGCGACGAAGTCGCGCAGCGCCGGCCCGCGGGCGCGCCGGCCCGCACGGATGTCACAGCTGGCGGCCTTGGTCTCCTGGATGTGCACGTTCGGGTCGAGCACGACCGGGAACAGGTCGTTGGCGACATCGCCGGTCGACAGGCCCTGGCCGCCCCAGTGGTACGGCAGCCCCACCTGGTGGATCGTCCGCCCGGCGACCTGGAGCGGCGCGACACGGTCGGTGACCAGCACCCGCGCCTCGATCGCGGTGCGCGCCGACACGATGGTCGCCCACCCTCCATTGGTGAGCCCGCGCTCGGCGGCCAGCTCCGGGCTGACCTCACAGAACAGCTCGGGCTGCAGCTCGTTGAGGTGCGGCAACCACCGGCTCATCGCCCCGGCGGTGTGGTGCTCGGTCAGCCGGTACGTCGTCAGCACGTACGGGTAGGCGTCAGCACCCGAGGCCGGCCCCGACGGGTTGTACGGGTTGTCGGGCCGCGGCATACGCTGGCGCGTCGGGTTCGCCTGCTGAGCGTACAGGGGGTTGGCGACCGGCGACTCGTGCGGCTCGTAGTGCGTCGGGAACGGCCCGTCCTTCAGACCGTTCGGGACGTAGAGCCACGCGCTGCCATCGGCCTGCATGATGAACGGGTCGCGCCCGGTGAGCGCCCACTCGGCCTCGGCGTCGTCCGGCGGCTCGTAGTCGGGCGCCATGCCCGACGTGAAGTCCGGCGTGTCATGCCCAGTCCACTGCGGGGCATCGGCGTCCCACCACACGTAAGCCTTGCGGTCCGACCACGGGCGACCGTCCGGATCCGCCGACGCCCGGTTGTACAGGATCCGCCGGTTGTCCGGCCACGCCCACGCCCACTCGGGCGCCACCCAGGACTGTTCGTCCCCTGGCGTGCGCCGGCGCGTCTGGTTGACGCCGTCGGCGAAGCAGCCGCAGTAGATCCAGCACCCGCACACGGTCGACCCGTCGGCCTGCAACTGCGTGTAGCTGGACAGCGGGTTGCCGTCGGCGTCCCAGCCGTTGATCTCGGCGAGCACGGCCTCGGCGTCGGGCTCGTGGTGGGGGCCTTCGGTCGGGTAGTCCCACGTCAGGTCGTACAGCGGCAGATCGACCGGGTCCACCTCGTCACGGGCGATCCGCGTGCCATCGTCGCGCGAGAACAGCTTCTCCCGGATCCGCCGTCCCAGGTGGTAGGCGAACCACAGATCGCTGCGTCGGTCGCCGGCCGGCTCGACCGCCTTGTCGTGCCACTGCAGCAGCCGCTGGGTGTTGGTGAACGACCCGTCCTTCTCGACGTGCGCGGCCGCCGGCAGCAGGAACACCTCGGTGCGGATGTCGGCGGTCGCCAGCTCCCCCGTCTCGATCTCGGGGGCGTCGTACCAGAACGATGCCGACTCGATCTCGTACAGGTCGCGCACGACGAGCCACTCGAGCTCGGCCAGCGCGAAGCGGTGCAGGCGTCCGTTGACGGATCCGACGACCGGATTCTGCCCCCAGAGGAAGAAGCCGGTGACCGTGCGCTCGACCATGTCGAACACGCTCTGGTACACCGAGTGGTCGCCCGAGATGCGCGGCAGGTGGTCGAAGCAGTAGTCGTTGTCGGCGGTGGCGGCGTCGCCGAACCAGGCTTTGAGCAGGCTGACCGTGTAGGCCTCCATGTTGCCCCAGTAGCCCGCGGGCGCGGCGTTGGACGTGACGTAGTCGTGCAGGTTGGCGTACTCGTGCGCGTGCGGCATCGGGATGTAGCCCGGCAGGATGTTGTACAGCGTGGGGATGTCGGTCGAGCCCTGGATGCTGGCGTGGCCACGCAGCGCCAGGATGCCGCCGCCCGGACGGCCCATGTTGCCCAGCAGCATCTGGACGATGGCCGCCGTACGGATGTACTGCACCCCCACCGTGTGGTGGGTCCAACCCACGGCGTACGCGAAGGCGCCGGTCCGCTCACGTCCGGAGTTGTCGCACAGCGCCTCGCACACCCGCAGGAACAGCTCCGGCGGGATGCCGCACACCCGCTCGACCATCTCGGGCGTGTAGCGGCGGTAGTGCCGGCGGAGCAGCTGGAACACGCAGCGTGGATGCTCGAGCGTCTCGTCACGCGACGGCGGGTGTCCGTGGTCCAGCCCGCCGCCGTGCGC
>JAHWKT010000051.1 GCA_019347695.1 Actinomycetota bacterium
CGACACCTACGGCATCCCACTCGTGACATCGTCGGTCGACTTCGGCGGCGTCATCGCCCTCATCGCCGCCATCGCCGCACTCGGCGCAACCCTCGGATGATCTCCGCCGGCTGGAACGGAACGCCGACCAGCACGACAAGTCAGCATCGAGGGCGAGGCCGAGGTGGAGCTCACTCTCTGGGCGTCAACAGGAGCCTGCAAGACGCAGGTGCTTCTTTGCCTTCCTCTTTCCGGAGGTCGGAGCGGACTCCCCGTCGTGCAGCGCCGCCGAGGGAGGTGTGTGACCGAACGCTCCGACGTGACGAGGGACGGGGCCTGAAGTGTCCCTCTAGAGTTGCGCTGTGTGACCGGCAGCCGGACAGGGGCGGCGTGATGACCAGCGAGATCGAGGAGACCCAGCTTCCCGGAGTCGGGGTCCGCTACTCGTTCAGCACCTCGAGCGACACGCACGTGTCGGTGCTGCACCACCACTCCGGGCGACACGAGCTGTTCGTCGGTGATCCCGACGACCCCGACGCCTCCCAGCTGGTGCTCGAGTTCGACGACGAGGACAGCCGGGTGCTGGCCGAGATGCTGGGTGCGTCCAAGGTGATCCGAGAGATCGACCGGCTCCAGCAGTCCGTGGCCGGGTTGTCGATCGAGTGGCTCCGCGTCCCCGCCGGCGCCCCCGCCGTCGGGCGCAGCATCGGCGAGTTGGAGATCCGCTCGACGACGGGCGTGACGGTTGTCGCTGCGCTCCGTCACGGCGAGGCGCTGCCAGTGCCCGGTCCGGAGTTCGCCATCGAACACGGCGACACGTTCGTGATCATGGGCCGGCCCGAGGCGATCCGTCGCGCCGACGCGCTGCTGCGCGGGTGACGTGGACACCGCCACCCTGCTGCTCGAGCTCGGGGCGGTCCTCCTCGTGCTGTCCCTCGCGGCTCGCGCCGCGACGCGGATGGGTGTGTCGCCCATCCCGCTGTACCTGCTGATCGGCCTGGCGTTCGGTGACGGCGGGCTGTACCCGCTGTTCACGGCGGAGTCCTTCATCGAACCCGCCGCGCAGATCGGCGTGATCCTGCTGCTGCTGATGCTCGGGCTGGAGTACAGCCCGGAGGAGCTGACCGCCGGCCTGCGCGCCGGCTGGCGCTTGGCCCTGGCGGATCTGCTGGCCAACTTCACGCCCGGGCTGCTCGCCGGGCTGGTGCTCGGCTGGGGGGTCGCGGCGTCGGTCGTGCTCGGCGGCGTGACCTACATCTCGTCGTCGGGGATCGCGGCGAAGCTGATCGACGATCTGGGATGGATGGCCAACCGCGAGACGCCGCTGGTGCTGTCCCTGCTGGTCGCCGAGGACCTCGTCATGGCCGTCTACCTGCCGGTGGTCGGTGCTGTGCTGGTGGGTGGCAGCGCGCTGGCGATCGGCGGGTCGGTTGGCATCGCGCTGGCCGCGGCCGGGACCGCGTTGTTCGTCGCGTTCCGGTACGGCGGAGCGATCAGCCGAGCGGTCGCCTCGCCGTCCCGTGAGGGCCTGCTGCTGGGCGTGCTGGGCATCGCCCTCGTGGTCGCCGGCACGGCCGAGCAGCTCCACATCTCCGCGGCCGTCGGCGCGTTCCTCGTGGGCATCGCCCTCTCCGGGCCGGTCCAGCACCGCATCCACGGGTTGCTCCAACCCTTGCGCGACCTGTTCGCCACCACCTTCTTCGTCCTGTTCGGGCTCGCGATCGACCCACGCGACATCCCCCCGGTGCTGCTCGTGGCCGCAGCGCTCGCAGTCCTCACCGCTGCCACCAAATCCGCGACCGTGTGGTGGGGCGCCGCCCGCGCAGGCATGGCGTCCCGGGGCCGGCGGCGCGCAGCCGCGGTGCTGATCGCCCGCGGCGAGTTCTCCATCGTCATCGCCGAGATCGGCGTCGCCGCCGGCATCGAGCACCGCCTCGGCGCACTCGCGACCGCCTACGTCCTCCTGCTCGCCATCGCCGGACCGTTCGTGACGCGCTACGCCGCCCGCCCCGCCCGACGCTCGGGATGACGCGGCCCGCGTCACCGCGTCAGACGCGGCCTATCATCGACGGCGAACCCATGAACGGCGAACACAACGCTGGCAGACCCGGACCCGCAGCGTCCGGCGCACCGCTGTTCATCGCGCTCGCTGCGGTCGCCAGCATCGCGGTCGGCCTGACGGCAGCGAACGCTGGGCTGTGGCTGGTCGTCATCGCCCTCGTCATCGGGTGGGCACGCTGGGCCGTGTTGGTCTGGCGCGTCCACTACGTGTTGGTGCCGCGGTGTCTGGCGGAGATCGCCCTCGACGAACGGTGGAAGGACCCGGACTGGGACGCCAGCGAAGCGCTCATCCACCTCGATCTGGTGACCACCGCGCAGGGCAACATGCGGGTGCTGGCGCGGGCACGGCGCCGCGTGGAATGGCGCGACGAGGACCTCGGCCGACGGACCGTGGCGCTTGGTCGCCTCGACGCTGCGATGCTCGCGCTGCGTGAGTCCTCGAAACGTTCCTCCGTGGTCACGCGCCTGCTGACGATCATCGCGCCGACCTCGTGGGCGGTGGGCACCGGGAGCAGTGCCGTGCTTCTGCTGTCGGAGACCACGCCCGGGCCTGTCCTGGCACACCCATGGCGGGTCCTCGCCGGACTTGTGGCAGCCGGCGCGACCGGCTCGCTGGTGACCAGAGCCGACGCTCGTCGCCGCTCCAGGCCGTAGCGCCCCGCCCGTAGCGCCCCGCCGGCTGCCATCTGCCGGCGTGGATCGGGTGCGCAAGCCGCCCGAGCTACATTGCTAGCGATCAGGAGGCTGGAACTCCGGCATCCCGCAAACAGCGCTCCACCGAAACCGGGACGCTCACAGGGTCGTCGCGATCGGCGAGCTGGCCGCGGTCGACGACGACGGTGTCCTGACAGTCCACATAGCGAAACCGCACAGCCCACCGTGGGCCCTGATCGATGGCCTCGGCGAACTCGGCCGTCGCCGACGGCATCACGTGACCCAGACCCAGCCAGCGATAGCGCTCAGGCGTCGACACCTCCACATGCATTGGGTACACCGTCGGATTTGCGATGAACACGCGGTCCAGGTGCCGCGGCTGGGCGGTGCACCCGACCGAGATGACGACTACGGCGACGATCGCACCCACCACGGATGCCGACGGCCATGCTCCAAGGTGTGTAACGGGTTGCACGCCACTGCGGGCTCCAATCACTGTAAAGGCGTGGCCGCCAGGTCAACGCGTCGGCGCCCGCCAGGCATGGATCGAGCGTGTGGTGTTCCCGGGCAGAAGGAAGCCAGACGGCAGCTCAGACCAACCCGTATTCCAGGACCGACCAATGCGGATCCTGTGTGTCGCTGCCCGCCCAGCGGTTCAGATCGCGACGATGTGCGGGGGAGCGCGCCGTCGCGGCAGAGGGCGCAACAGCTCACGCCGTTGTCCGCCACGCGACGCCCGCCAGGACCACCGCCCAGACGACCGCTGCGGCCGCCCCCGCGACGGTGACGCCTCGCCACTGTCGTCGAAGCGGGCGATCGTCGCCCCCGAGCGCCCGGTTGGGAACGGCAACCACCGCGCAGATCCGATCCGGACGCATCACCGAATCGTCGTGCGGCAACCGGTCTGGACGTCCATCCAGGTTGCCTTCGGCGTGACGGGCCGCCGCCACCGTCACCAGCCCAGCCGCAACCAACAGCAACACCACAGCCGCCGACACGCACTCAATAACGCGTCGCCACAACTTAAAGAACACTCCTCGCTCGTGAGCACGCGCGCACCGCCACTGACCCGGGACGCCCAGCCAAGCGACGCGAGCGCCGGCAGACGCGACCGGCACCGTTCGCGACGCGCGACAGTCGCCACGGACGGTAGGTCTTGCACCGTGGCGTCTGGAGTCATCTCAACTCCAACGCACACCGTGTGCACCAAGTCAGGGACGTTGCATCTGCCCGACAACGGTGTCTGTGGCCGCGTCATCGTCGGCGCTGCGGTTCGCCGGTTGGGGTACGCGGGGACAACGACAGCGCGTCGTCGGCGAGTCCCTGGCCCGCCTCGCCGAACAGGTCACGCGCCACGTGGACGCCGGCGTCCTCGAGTTCCGCGACCTCGTCGGGCCACCTCGCCGCGGCCGCGATCATCGCCTCCGGGACGAAGGCGCGCACCCGTTGCACGGCCTCGAGGTTCGCCTGATGGTCGCTCATCGCCAGCAGCACCAGATTCGGATGTGGGCTGCCCAGTCGGATGCGCTCCCAGAAGTCGAGGTCCGTGGCGTCGCCGCGCAGGACGCGGCGCCCTGCCTGCGTGTGCGCCTCGACCCGGTCTCCGAGACGCTCGACCCCGAGAACCACCCGACCGCGACGCTCGACCATCTCGTCGTAGGCGCCGGTGCCGACCCGGCCCATCCCGAAGACGAGCACTTCTGCGGCCTCCGGTTCGATCAACGCGTCCTCGGACCGCAACGGTCTGCGCTCGAAACGTGCGAGCCGTCCCCGGAGCCGCTCGTAGATCCGGTACCGCAGCGCGCTCAGCGGGGCCGCCAGCGCGAACGACAGTGACACCGTGACGGCCAGCGCGGCGAGCCAGTCGGCGGCGAGCCAGCCCTGTTCGACGCCGACGGCCGCGACGATGAGGCCGAACTCGGAGTAGTTCGACAGCGTCAGCGACGTGTGCAGCGACGTCCGCACCCGCAGGCGCAGGCGCGTCAGCGTCGCCAGGAACACCACCGACTTCAACGGGATCAGCGCGACCGCAAGGATCGCCACGCCCAACGCACTCGGTGTCGGCGTCCCGCCGAGGCCGATGGACAGGAAGAATCCGACCAGCAACAGGTCCTTCAATCCCAGCAGCCGATCAGCCAGCTCCTTCGCGCGGGGATGCGACGCCAGCAGCGCCCCGACGACCAGCGCGCCAAGGTCGGGCTTCAACCCGACCAGCGCGAACCCCCCGCCACCGACCACGACGGCCAGCGTGAACCCGAGCAGCAGCTGCAGTTCGCCGTGACCCGCACGATCCAGCAGCCAGCCAGCCAGCGGCCGCAGCACCACCAGGCCCGCGAGCAGCGCCACCGCCCACACCGACGGCAGCGTGCCCTCGGACGCGGTGAGGAACGCCACCGCGAACAGGTCCTGCACGATCAGGATCCCGATCGCCGTCCGGCCCGCCAGCGAGGTCTGCTCGCCCTGCTCCTCCAGGGTCTTGACCGCGAACACCGTGCTCGAGAACGACAGTGCGAATCCCACCAGCAGCGCCTGCCCCGCGCCCATGCCACCGACCAGCGGCAGCCCGGTGCCACCAACAGCCATCAGAAGCCCGCCGACGACGGCGACGGTCACAAGCGCGGCGATCACCGCGGTGCCCCACACCGTCGGCTGCGCGAGGCTGCGCAACCGCAGCTTCAGCCCGATGCCGAACAACAGCAGCAGCACCCCGACGTCGGCGATTTCCTCGATCACCGGCGTGGACTCGAACCCGAACGCGCCCAGCGCGAAACCAGCAGCCAAATACCCGACGAACGGCGGTAGACGCACCTGCGCAGCGG
Organism: Actinomycetota bacterium; assembly: GCA_019347695.1. Lineage (GTDB taxonomy): Bacteria > Actinomycetota > Nitriliruptoria > Euzebyales > JAHELV01 > JAHELV01. Next base: position 5,514 of record JAHWKT010000051.1, read on the forward strand.
CGAACCCGAAGGTTACCGCCACGGCCACCACCACAAGCTCCATGACTCACCGCCTCCGACGGGCGCGCATCCCTTGCCTACCGAGGACGCCCGCACCCACACGGGCACTTCGGGACCGATCCACCCACAACCCTGACGCGGACCAGTGCCCGACGCGAACCGCCCACGGGAGGGGGCGCCTCTGGGTTGTTTCGTCAATAGGGGGCCTACCTGCTGTCAGGATCGTGAAATGGTGGAACGCCGGCGTGTGGGGTCTGCCACCCGCCGGTGGCCGATGTCACCTGGGTGTCTGCTGGGCGACTGGCATGCCGGGTGTGACGAACTCGATCTCGGGGTGGTCTTCGCGGGCCCATTGCAGCGTCTCGTCGGAGGCGAACAGCGCGTGGGTGTCGCCGTGGCGGTTCTCGGCGATGGTCACGCGCCGGCGGTCGCGTAGCGTGTCGGCGTGCTCAGGGTCGACGGCGCGGGCGAGGCGCCACGGCGCGGGTGTGATGGTGATGTCGCAGCCGAACTCGTCGGCCATGCGATAGGCCGCGACCTCGAACTGCAGCTGCCCGACGCCGGCGAGGATGGGCTCCTGGTAGCCGAAGTCGGTTCGCAGCAGCAGCTGGATGACGCCTTCCTCGTCGAGTTGGTCCAGGCCCGTGCGGAACTGCTTGTAGCGGCTGCGGTTACGGTTGTGCACCGTGACGAACCGCTCGGGCGCGAAGCTTGGGATGGGTGGGAAGGTGACGCGGGGGCCGGTGTAGAGCGTGTCACCGACCTGCAGTCCGGTGGCGTTGACGATCCCGACGATGTCACCGGCGAAGGCTTCGTCGACGGTCGCGCGTTCGCGGCCGAAGACCTGGTGGGAGTACTTCAACTGGAACGGCTTGCCGGACCGGGCGAGCGTCGCGGTCATGCCGCGTTCGAACCGGCCGGAGTTGACACGCAGGAAGGCGACGCGGTCGCGGTGGCGGGGGTCCATGTTGGCCTGGACCTTGAACACCTGCGCGCTGAACGGCGCATCCACGCGACGTCGACCGTCGGAGGGATCGATGACCGGTTGCGCGGAGGGTGGCGGCGCCAGCTCGGCGAAGGCCTCGAGCAGCAGGCGGACACCGAAGTTGGCCAGCGCGCTGCCGAACAGCACCGGCGTCTGCCGACCGGCCAGGAAGGCGGCGTGGTCGAGGCGGACCTGTTCGAGGTCGAACAACGCGACCTCGTCCATGGCGGTCTGCCAGACATCGGGCGGGCAGGCGCCCGGGCTCGCGTCGGCCAGCGCGACGCGGTGCTCGTCGCCGACCGTGGCACCGTGCGCCGTACGCTCGAACCGCACCAGCTCCTGTGTGCGCCGGTCAACGATGCCTGCGAAATCGCCGCCGTCGCCCACCGGCCACGTCAGTGGCACGGGATCCAGGCCGATGCGCGCGGCGATGTCGTCGAGCACCGCGAGCGGCGGCAGGCCCGGACGGTCGCACTTGTTGACGAACGTCACGATCGGCAGGCCGCGGTCGCGGCATACCCTGAACAGCTTCAGCGTCTGCGGCTCGAGGCCCTTGGCCAAATCCAACACCATGACCGCGGCGTCGGCGGCCCACAGCGTCCGGTACGTGTCCTCGCTGAAGTCGGCGTGGCCGGGGGTGTCGAGGAGGTTGAACCACCAGCCGCGGTACCGGAACCGCAGCACGGTCGACGAGATGGAGATGCCGCGCTCACGCTCCAGCGCCATCCAGTCACTGGTCGCGGTGCGCGCCTGCTTGCGTGACTTGACCGCACCGGCCTCGGCGACCGCGCCGGAGTACAGCAGGAACTTCTCGGTCAGGGTCGTCTTGCCCGCGTCGGGGTGACTGATGATGGCAAAGGTCCGCCGCTGATCGACCGCCGCGCGGAGCCCGTCCGGCGATGCGCCGGCGCCGTCATGGAGGTCGGCGACCAATGTCGCGGAGCCTGCAGCGCTGTGCGGGATGGCCGACACCGACGGTCGCGCGTCTCCGCCGGTGTCGAGGCGGCTCACGCTTCGATCGGCAGCTGCGGTAGGTGCGCCCACAGGCTCCGCAGCTCCCGGTAGGTGCCCTCGGGCAGCCGGTGCAGCGCAGCGACGACCTCCGGGGATGCGCCACGGTCCTGCGCCGTGCCGATCAGGTCGTGTTTGGTCGCGGCGCCGCCATCGAAGGCGTCGGCGATGTGGTCGGCGATCTCGGTTCGTGAGGTGGTCACGTCGTCCTCATGGTCGGTGCTTCGGTCGAACCGCGCCAACCCTACACTCACGTAAAGGTCGTCTCTCTGATCCCCGCAGGTGCGATGCCGACCTGGTCGCGGTGTGGTGGTCAGCTGCGGCTGGCCTCGGCGCGATCGCGCGGGCCGGCAAGACGGGTCTCGCGGCGCAGGGTCGCGGCGACCGCTTCGACCCGGGCGAGCTGTTCGCGCAGCTGGGCGCACCGCTCGGCTGCGGTGTCGGCGTAGGCGTCGAGGCGGTCCACCAGGTCGCGCCGGACATCGGGATCGTCTTCGTCGACGAGCCGGTCGCGGACCTCGAGGAGCTGGCGCAGCTCGTCGAGACCGAACTCCAGCGGCTTGAGCTGCTTGACCAGCGCGAGCCGGTCGATGTCGTCCTCGGTGTACAGCCGGAAGCCGCCGTCGGTGCGGCCGGACGGCACGACGAGACCGACCTCTTCGTAGTAGCGGACGGTTCGCAGCGACAGGCCGACACGGCCCGCAGCTTCGCCGATCTGGTGCATCCCGTCGTCGCGCACTGCTGACCTCCTCGAGCGACGGACTCGCCGCGCTGCCTTGCTGGTACTTCGTCTCTCACGTTAGGGTAGGGTTACATCCCGGCTCTGTCGAGAACGGAAGCACCATGGCCCATGATCGCCGCGGCGCAGGCGCTGCGGACGGGGCTGGTCACGTGTCGCCGGTCGCCGCTCGTGACGCCGTCGCCTACGAGGTACTCAGCACCCTGGCGGTCGCGTTCTCGTCGACGACGCCGACCCGCGACGATCTGGTGGTCTGTGCATTGCGGCACAGGATGCCGCCACCGATCGTCGCGGCGCTGCGGGCGCTCCCCGACCGCCGCTACGCCTCGCCGCAGGAGCTGCACGCCGAGCTCGTCGGGCGACGGTGAGCACACTGCACCGTTCACGCTGAGCGGGGCCCCGCCCGGGGTACGGCCGGTGGCGTCGACTGGACCGTCGGGCTTGCGCAGCACCAGCAGCACGGCGTCAGCAGCGCGCTGGTCGGCGACCGGTCGCAGCAACAGCCCGCTCACGATGGTGTCCCATGGTCGCCGCGCCCAGTCCAGCCACGCGGGCCACCGTCGCGTCCAGGCGTGGAACGGCAGCCGTTCGGCGTACAGCAGGCGGCGTTGCTCGGTCAGTCCGGAAGGCGCGATGAACGAGTTGGTCAGCGTGTCGGGCGAGTAGTGCCACTGGAACAGGCCCAGGTCGTCGGTCAGCTCCTGCACGCTGCCCTCGGCGCGGAACGGGACGGTCACCAGCCCCACACCGCCCGGGCGTAGGACCCTCGCGCACTCGGCGAGCGCCTGCCGGTCGCCGTGCACGCCCGCGACGTGCTCGAGCGCGGACACGGCCGTGAACCCGTCGAACTGGGCCGTGTCGAACGGCAGACGGCGCGCGTCGGCGCGCACCAGACCCACTTGCGTCGCCTCGAGGTCGTGGGCGCGCGCCACGCGGTCGCGTCGGTCGGACTGCGCGGCGAACGCGGGGTCGAGGTCGACCGCGACGACGTCGGAGGCGCAGTGGTGGGCGAGCAGATAGGGCCAGATGCTGTGCGCGCCGGTGCCGACGTCCAGCCAACGCCCGCCGGCGCGGGCGTCGAGCACGGTCAGCAGCAAGGCGTACTCGAACCCCAGCCAGTAGTGCAGCCCACGTTGGCGTTCCGGCCAACCCACGCGCCAGTTGAACGACCAGGCGCGCGCCAGCATCCGGGTCCGCGCCAGCGGGGACCATGGCAGCGATCCTGGCGCGACGGCGCTGGCCACTGCCCGCCCGGGTCCGCTCATGATGTCGTGCCTCCTGGCGCTGGCGAGCTGGCTAGCGCGTCGAGGCTCCGGGCATCGGGCTGGACGACGTGACATCTCGCCCGCCGCACGCGCGACAGCGGTACGCGTCGATGCGTCCCGCCGGTGTGCGCTGGTCGCCTCTTCCCTTCTCCCACAGCGGCTTGGGCGTGTACAGCAGGTCGTCGGATTCGCACAGCCGGCAGCGCAGTCGCATGTCGCGGTCCCAGACGTGCCCGCATGACGCGCAGCTGATCTGCAACCCGCCGTCGAGCTGTCGTTCGCCGGTCAGGTCGTCGTCCTCACCGCATTCCGGACAGATGATGAGCCCCATTGCGGTTGTCCTCGCTCGTTGCGTACGGTCGTCGGGCGTCGTGGCGCTGGCTGCGTCCCCACAAACGTACCCTTACGTAATGGTAGATCGGGATGACAGCCGGACTGGTGCCGGACGCCGGCACAACGGTCACCTCGCCTCCGGTTGACCGCCGCGCGCCGGCAGCCAGACCTCGAACCGTGCCGGTCGGCCGTGGACGTTGCGCTGCACGGACAGGTCGCCGCCGTGCAACCGCGCGAACCGCCTGATCAGCCACAACCCCACGGCGCCGGCGAACGCGTCGGGATCGTCGCTGTCACGCGCGAGCGCGTCGCACAGGTGGTCGGGCAGGCCGGGACCTTCGTCCTCGACGACGACCAGCGCGCCCACCGGCGCGGCCCGGAGGTCTATCTCGACCGGGCAGTGCGGGGGCGTGTGACGCAGGGCGTTGTCCAGCAGGTTGTCGACGATGCGCTCGACCTTGAGCGGGTCGACGTTGAGCACCACCGAGGCGAGGTTGGTGTCGATCGGGTGGCGTCCCGACGGGTGCGCGGACACGACCCGGCGGACCAGCGTCGCAAGGTTGGTCGGCTGCCGCTGCACGGTCGCGAGATCGCCGCCGCGGCCAGCCACTAGGCGGCTGGTGTCCTGTCGCAGCCGCTGCAGCGCTCGCCGCAGCCGCTGCAGGTGCAGGTCCACGGCGGCCTCGTCTCCGTGGTCGTGGGCGGCTGCCAGTTCATCGACGAGGTCGATCGCGACGTCGGTGTCGTGGCCCAGCTCGTGCGCCGCGATGTGCGCCTCATCGTCGACGGCGGCGCTGTTGCCCGCGATGTCGTGCGGGTCGTCGTGGTCGGGTGGTCGCTTCATGGGGTGATCGTTTCGGGTTCGCTGGCGAGGCTGCATTGCACACGTCGCCGTAGCGCGTCATCGGGCACGCGGGCCGCCATGGCGGTCAACGCGACCACGAGCGGCAACGCGAGCAGCAGCGTCAGGGTCGGACCGTACCCGCCGAGCCGCTCGCGACCGAACGCCAGCGCCAGAGGGCCGAACGCGGTCGCGCCGACGCTGATCGCCATCACCAGCCCACGGATCGAGCCGATGTGGGCGAGCCCGAAGTACCGGGGGAACGCCGCGGCCTCCAACGCACGGACCGTCCCGGCGCCGGCGCCCGCCGCGACCCCGAACGCCACCGCCGACAGCCCGGGCGCGGCCGTCTGCGCCAGCACCATCGCCGCCGCCAGCGAGCCCATCGACGCGGCGACGAGCAGTCGCGGCGCCACACGGTCGACCAGCACGCCCATCGCGACGGTCGCGGTGATCGCCGCCGCGGTCTGCGGCACGAAGTTGGCGGCCGCCTGTGCCGGGGACAGGCCACGTTCGCCGAGCAGGGAGATCTGGTGGAACGCCAACCCGGTGGTGACCATCCCACTAGCTGCGACCGCGGCCGTCACCGCCCAGAACATCAGCGTGCGCACCGCTTCGGGCCGGGTCCACCCCCGCCGCGTCGCGTCGTCGCCGCTGCCGGGTGTGTCGTCGGTGACCGGCGTCCCGTCGAGGCGTTGGCCGATCTCGGCCGGATTGTTGCGCAGGCCCCATCGGGCGATCGGCACGACGACCACCCACACCGCCACGCCGGCCAGCACCCACGCGATCCGCCAATCGAAGGCGGCGATCGCCACGCCGAGCACGATCGGTGCCAGCGACATCAACCCGCCGCCCACCGCGTTGCTCAACCCGATCGCCAGACCCCGGAAGCGGTCGAACCACAACGCGACCGCGGTCGTCGACGTCAGCGACACCGACCCCTGACCGAGCAGGCGGATCCCGATGAACCCGGCGGTCAGCGCCACGATGCCGCGCACCCCGGCCATTCCCACCAGCACGGCGCCGAACGCCACACCGATGACCAGCATGACCCGGCGCACGCCGGCGCGGTCGATCCACCGGCCGACCGACGGCAACGCCGCGGCGCCGGTCAGCGTGCCGACGAAGTACGCGATCGAGATCTCCGACCGCGACACGCCGAGATCGGCGATCATCGGATCGACGAACACCGACACGCCGACCGTCTGCCCCGGCGCCGTCATCGCCAGCGTGACGGCGGCGAACCCGGCGATCCGCCAGCCGTAGAAGCCGCGCAACGCCACCGCCGTCGCCTGGGCGCGACGCGACAACGACACAGGCGTGAGCATACGGCGACGGCCTTTCACAGAGGGGAAGCGGCGCGAAGAAGTTCCACCGTACCGTCAAGGTCCCGCCACGGAGAACGCCGTTATGGCGTGACTCGACCCTGACGTTACGGTAGGGTCAGATGGCTGTCACCGACATCTCGCGCGCACGCCCGCACCGTTGCACCGGCCGCGCGGGCGCGCGACGACAGAAGGGCTGCTGCGATGACGGGACATCGTCGCGAGGGCTCGGCGCGGACCGACCGGGCCGGGCTGCACACCGATCTGTACGAGCTGCGCATGGTCGACTCGTATCTGCAGCGGGGCATGACCGCGCCGGCGACGTTCAGCCTGTTCATCCGCCCCGCCGCCGCCCGGCCCTGGTACGTCGCCCTCGGGGTGCACCGCCTGCTGGAGCTGCTCGAAACCTTCCGTTTCGGGCCGGCCGAGATCGCCTACCTGCGCACGCTGGGCTTCGGCGAACCGACCCTGTCGTGGCTGGCGGCGTTTGAACCCAGCGGCGAAGTGTGGGCGGTGCCCGACGGCGCCGTCGTGCTCGCCCAGGAGCCGATCGTCGAGATCACCGCACCGCTGCCAGTCGCCCAGCTGTTGGAGACCGCCGCCATCAACCTCGTGCAGTACCCCACCGCGGTGGCGACCAAGGCAGCCCGCTGCGCGCTGGCGGCCCAGGGTCGGCGGCTGGCCGACTTCGGGCTGCGCCGCGCGCACGGACTCGAGACCGGCGCGGAGGCGGCGATGGCAGCCTTTGTCGGCGGCGGGTTCGCGACCAGCAACGTCGAAGCCGGCCGTCGCTGGAAGATCCCTGTCACCGGCACGATGGCCCACTCCTACATCCAGGCCTTCACCGACGAACGAGATGCGTTCCACGCGTTCGCCGCCGACCACCCCGACCACTCCACCTTGCTCGTCGACACCTACGACACCATCAAGGGCGTGTCCCGGGCGGTCGACGCGACCGCACAGCTGCGCGCCCACGGTCAACGCCTACGTGGCGTGCGGCTGGACTCCGGGGATCTCGGCGAGCTCTCCCGCCAGGCCCGCAAGCTGCTCAACGACGCCGGCCTGGACGACACCCAGATCATCGCATCGGGCGGCCTGGATGAGTACCGCATCCACGAGCTCGTCGCCCAAGCGGCACCGATCGACGCCTTCGGGATCGGCTCGGCGCTGACGACCTCCAGCGACCACCCCGCGCTCGACATCGTCTACAAGCTCGTCGCCTACGACCAGCGGCCGGTCGCGAAGTTCAGCGGCATCAAGAGCACCCTGCCCGGCCGCAAACAGGTCTTCCGCACCGGAGACGACCCCACCGACGACGTGCTCTCGGTCCACGACGCCGACGAGACCGGCCAACGACTACTTGCACCGGTGTGGCGCGACGGCAAGCCGCTACGCGCCTTCCACCTCACCCAGACCCGCGACCACGCCGTCAGCCAGCTGGACGCCCTGCCCACCGACTGGCAACGACCGCCCTACCTCGACGACCCGCCCCTGCCGCGGCTGGGCACCGACCTGGAGTGGCTCAACCAGCAGGTCCGCCGCGCCGCATTCGAATGACGCGAGCCGCTTCCCCCCACCCCGGTCAGCCGCATCAGTCCACGCGGTCGGTCACTACCCTTACGTTACTGTACTGTTGTAGGTGATGGACACCTTCCCCTCCCCGACCGCGCTGCACGACCGCTTCCGCGGCGCGCTGCTCGGCACCGCGGTCGGTGACGCGCTGGGCGCGCCCTTCGACGGCAGCCCGACCGTCAACGCGACCGACCTCGCCGCCTGGATCCACGCCGACGCTCCACTGCGCTGGACCGACGACACGCACATGACCATCGGCGTCGCCGAGTCGCTGATCGCCTGCGGCGGCTTCGACGGGCAGCACATGGCGGGTCGGTTCGTCGCCAACCACAACGCCGAGCCCTGGCGCGGCTACGGCGCCGGGCCCCCGATCGTGTTCGACGGCCTCCGCCGGGGCGCCGCCTGGGACGAGCCCGCAGCGGCGCTGTTCGACGGCCAGGGGTCCTACGGCAACGGCGCCGCGATGCGCGCCGCGCCCGCCGGTCTGTTCGCCGTACACGACGTGGCCGACGCCGCACACCTGGCACGGCAAACCGCGCGGATCACCCACGCCCACGAGTTCGCCCAGGACGGCGCCGCTCTCCAGTCCAGCGCGGTCGCCTGGCTGACGACCGCCGCGCCGACCCCCCACTGGCTCATCGCACTAGGCCTCATGCAGGAACTGCGCCTGGTGGCGCGCACCGACGTCTTCCAGGACAAGCTGGCGGCCGTCGAACGACTTGCCGGAAACGTGCCGGTGGACGATGCCGCCGCGCTCCTCGGCACCGGCGTCGCGGCCGCCGAGGCCGTCCCCGCGGCACTGTTCGCGTTCACGCGCCACATCGACTCGTTCACCGACGCTGTCACGTGCGCCGTCCAGCTCGGCGGCGACACCGACACGATCGCAGCGATGACCGGCGCGCTCGCCGGCGCGTTCCACGGCGCCACCGCGATCCCCACGCCATGGCGCAACCGTCTGGAGGCGTCCGACCGGCTCGAATCCCTGGCCGACGAGCTGTTCACGGTCGCGGCCAGACAACGCGCCGACGCCGAGACCCCATGACCGACGCTGGCCGCGTCGGGACCAGCCACGGCGTCGCCCACTGACCCCTGACGGCTCCCCGGGCTCGACGCGGCGGCGAGCCGGCACGCAGGCTGGAGAGACGCCACGTGGACCGCATCGCCCTCATCGCCGACACCGGCAACGCCCGGGCGGCCCGAGCCGCCGCCGATCTGGCGGACCGCTACACCTTCATCGCAGAAGGCTCCGCGGACGTAGGGGTTGTCGTCGGCGGTGACGGGTTCATGCTGCGCACCCTGCACCGCCTGCTCGACGGCCAACGCGCACTGCCGCTGTACGGGCTGAACTGCGGAACCGTCGGGTTCCTGCTCAACCGCTACCAGCCCGACGGCCTCCCCGAACGGATCCGCGACGCCCAACCGACCAGCCTGCATCCGATCCAACTGCAGGCCATCCACGGCCGCCGACAGCGCACCACCCGACTGGCCATCAACGAGGTCTCACTGTTCCGCGCGTCGGTGCAGACCGCGCGGATCCGCGTGACCGTCGACGGCAACGTCCAGATGGACGAACTTCACGGTGATGGGCTGATCATCGCCACCGGCGCCGGCAGCACCGCCTACAACCGCTCAGCCGGCGGACCAATTCTCCCGCTGACCGCGCAACTGCTGACGGTCACCCCGGTTGCCGCGTTCCGACCGCGCAGCTGGCGCGGTGCATTGCTGCCCAGCGATGCCCAAATCACCCTCGAGGTCCTCGACAGCGACAAACGCCCCGTCAATGCCGCCGCCGACCACCACGAGGTCACCAACGTCCGTCAGGTCATCGTCACGCACCGACCCGACCGCTCGATGGCCCTGCTGTTCGACCGCACCCACACCCTGGAAAGCCGCATCCTCGCTGAACAGTTCCGCTGACGCCGATCTCCCCGGATCACCGCAGAGGCTGCCGATCGATGTTCCCAGCAGCGGCGCCATCGCCGGTGCGGCCGAACGCAGCTGACCGGGAGGGGCAGTATGTAAGATCGCCGTGTGACTGTCGGGAAGGCCACGCGCCGCGAGCGGAAGACGATCCCGCGCCGTAGGTGAGCAGCCGGCGGGCACGGGGCCCGCCCCTTCGATCTGCTGCGGACCGCACCCACCAGAATCGGAGACGAAACACCCATGCCCGCACACCTGCACCACACCATCATCCCGACCAGCGACAAGGCCACGTCGGCCGCCTACGTCGCCGACATCCTCGAACTGTCACCCCCCACGGCGGATGGCTGGTTCAGCGTCGTTCGCCTCAACGACGACGTCATCATCAACTACGCCGACGCGCCGGCAAACTTCCCGCCCCTGCACTTCGCGTTCATGATCGACCACGACCACTTCGACCGCCTCCTGGACCGCTTCAGCGCCGACGGCACGACCTGGTGGGCCGACCCCAGCAACGGCGCCCACACGAAACCGGCGTGATCGACGGCATCCCCGACGGACGTCGCATGTACTTCCTCGGACCCGAGGGCCACTACTACGAGGTCATCACCGATCGATACCTCGCATCACCTTGACCGCCTGACCCCGCACGCCGCGATCGGCCCGCGGTCAACCGGGATGAAACGGGTCCCTGCGCCACGCCGCAGTGGCAGCGCGTGCTCCAGCAACGTCCGGCGCGCCCCGACCACCGCCCGTGCGTCCGACAGTCGACCGGGCACCGGCCGCGGCCGGCCGAGCAAGGGCGGCGCAAGCTGCCGAGACTGATGATTCGTGCCAGGCGCTCGCGAGCCCGCCAACGACGGTCAGTACTGGCCGCGGGCATGATGCTCGGCGTGGGCGTACCGTGACGCGCCTGAGGTACCAGGCGTGCACCTCTGGGCCACACCCCCACGGTCACTGACCCGCCCCGCGGGCACGCCTCACTGCCGGGTGTGGGGCGTTGCGCGACGGCCTTCACGGTTGTCCAGCCAACCCTTGTCCGGACGGCATCGCTCGGTCCCGACGCTGCCCGAGCCCGACCCGGTGTCGTCTTCGTGACACCGACACTGACTGCGCAGCCAGCGGCGCGACGCATGACGACGCGGTCCCGTCACGGCGATCCGGTCGTTGCGTGTGACCCGTCGTAGTAGTCGAGCTTGTCGAGGGGCATGACGATCGAGGTGAGGATGTTGCTCAGGTGGGCGGCGATGCGGGCGAGGTAGTGATACGACAGCGCTTGGGCGGCCCCATCGCTGACGCCGAGGTCGGCGACGAGTAGCTGGTGGACGGCCGTGTGCAGGTCACCGGTCAGGGCTTGCAGGTCGATGATCAGCGCGGTGGCTGCGGGTCCGTCGTGCGTTGCCAGCGCGCCCGCGTACGTCGGTGACGTGGCCGGCGATGCGGCTGCTATAGGCGGTGAGCTCGACGTGCTCGGCTGTGCCCGGTACGAACGGCCCGCGGACCCGCGCGAGGCGCAGCAGTTGCTTGGCGTAGTCGCCGACGCGTTCGACATCCTTGATGATGGACATTGCCACGAGCATCGCGGGGATGTCGGCGTGGCCGCCCCGCACCGACGCGTGTACCACAAGCTCGCGGCGGACCTGCTGCACGAGCAGGTTGACGCCGTGGTCGCTGTCGGAGACCGCGCAGCGCAGCGCTTCAGGGTTGGCTGAGCCCAGAAGTCCGCTGGTGGCCAGGTCGAGCGTCTGACGGTCGACGTCGAGCATCTCGAGCACACACCGCTCGACGTGTTCCAGACCGCCGTTGCGTCGTCCGAACAGGTCGCGGCGGAACATGCATCCCACTTGCATCACGTGGTTACATCAAATATACTTGACTCAATGGTGGATGAGCAAGTCTTGTCGATTGATCGGCGTGCCCGCGTCCATCGGGCGTTGGCTGACGAGACGCGGTTGGCGATCGTTGATGCGCTGTGGGCGGGCGATCACACGCCGGCACAGCTGCGGTCGGCCACGGGACTTGAGTCGAACCTGCTGGCGTTCCACCTCGACGTGCTCGAGGAGGCCGGACTGATCTCGCGGCACGGGTCGCAGGGCGACGGGCGCCGCCGTTACGCGACGTTGGAAACGCTCGCGGTCCCCTTCGTCGGCGACGTCGCGCCGCTGGCGGTCCAGTGCGTGCTGTTCGTGTGCACCCACAACGCCGCGCGCTCACAGTTCGCCGCGGCGCTGTGGCGGCAGCGGACCGACCGCGAGGCGGTCAGCGCGGGCACGCAACCAGCGGATGAGATCCATCCACAGGCTGTGACGGTCGCGGCGGACCACGGGCTGGACCTGTCCAACGTGCGGCCGCAGCACCTGACTGACGTGGATGTCACGCCCGACCTCGTCGTGTCGGTGTGTGACCGGGCCAACGAGTCGGGTCTGCCGTCCAATGTCCCGCGCCGGCACTGGTCGATTCCCGATCCGCTCGGTGGCGACCGTCGCACCTTCGAGGCCGCGTACCAGTCCATCGCCGACCGCGTCGACAGGCTCGCCCGACAGACGACCGCATGACCGCGCACGGGGCCGGCCGCATGCGACACGTTGACCGGCCGGCCATGCGTCGCCGCTGGCATGTGTGTGACATCGCGCGTTCCGGCACCAGTGAGGAGGACAGACCCATGACAAGGTCCCCATCAGGCATGACCGTGGAGGAGATCCGGTCGGTCAGATCCGTCAGCGCGCAGCTCCAACGCGACCTCTACGGCATCTTCAGCGTCGAGACCATTGAGCGCGTGCTGATCGACTCGTTCGAACGACTGGCTCACGCGCGCATCCGCACGTACGTTCCGCTGTTGGCTGAACGCTTCGCCCGCGACCGGCTCCGCGCCGCCGCCAAGATCGAAGGAACGATCGTGACCGACACCCCCACCGTGCTGTTCCTGTGCGTGCACAACGCCGGACGGTCCCAGATGGCGGCCGGCTGGATGCGCCACCTCGCCGGCGACCGCGTCGAGGTCCTGTCCGGCGGCTCGAATCCCGCAAGCGAGGTCAACCCCGCCGCGGTCGAGGCGATGCGCGAGGTCGGCATCGACATCGCCGACCAGTCGCCTCGTCCGTGGACCGACGAGATCCTCGCCGCGACCGACGTCGTGGTCACCATGGGCTGCGGCGACGCCTGCCCGGTCGTGCCGGGTACCCGCTACCTGGACTGGGAGCTCGACGATCCTGCCGGCAAGCCGGTCGAGGCCGTCCGACCGGTCCGCGACGACATCGAACGCCGCGTCCGCACCCTGCTCGACGACCTCAACGTCACACCCGTCCAATGACCAGCCAACGCCACCGTCTCGTGATCGTCGGTGGCAGCGACGCCGGCATCGCGGCGGGCCTGCGCGCGCAGCAACTTGACCCGTCGATCGAGCCGCTGGTCGTGGTCGCCGACGCCTATCCGAACTTCAGCATCTGCGGGCTGCCGTTCTACCTCAGTGAGACGCCCGACTGGCGCGATCTCGCGCACCGCAGCCGCAGCGATCTGGAGGCCGCCGGGCTGCGGTTCCGCCTGGACCACGCGGCCTCACAGATCGACGCCGACCGCCACACGCTCACCGTCCGCGACCCCGACAGCGACGAACGCGTGATCGGCTACGACACGCTGATCGTGGGCACCGGCGCTGTCCCGGCGCGCCCGCCGATCGACGGGCTCGATACCCCCGGCGTCCACGTGCTCCACTCGATGGACCACGTGTTCGCCGTCCACGACCGCATCACCCTGCCGTCGACGCGCACCGCGATCATCGTCGGCGTGGGCTACATCGGCCTCGAGTGACCGAGAGCCCCCGCTGGTGAGCAGACCCCGTCGCAGGCTCGGCGCTTCATTGACCCCTCCGCCGTCGAGTCTGCGACCTTGTCAGCCGACGTCCTGTGGCATCGGACCGCGATGGCACGCGGGTGACCACGTCGCGTACAGCGCCGTGATCGTGCCGCGGGAGGCCCCCGCATGCCTGCGGCGTTGGCCAGCGCCTCCCACGTGATCCGCAGCGCCTGCCGTCCACGTCGTGTCCAGCGGGCCCCCGGCCACATGGGCGACTGCGAGCGCTGGGTGGGCTCCCCCTGCGGCCGCGTGCAAGGCCTTTGCAAGCGGCTCGCGCGGCGATCGAGCCGCCCGTGGACGCTGCCAGCGCGCTGCAAGTTTCGCTC
>JAHWKT010000052.1 GCA_019347695.1 Actinomycetota bacterium
GACGAGCACTTCCATCTCGTGTGTGACACATGCGGACGGGTGGATCACCACTCCGGCGACCTGGTCGGACGCATCGTCGAGCACCTGGGCTCGGGGCACGGGTTCGAGGCTCGTGCCGTCGACCTGTCGGTCGTCGGACGCTGCGCCGCGTGCACAGGCAACGCGGGGCCGCACCCGCCGGCGTAGCGGCTATTGCGAACGACTCGCGATAGTGGCTATCGTGGGTTTCCGCCCTGCGTTCGGTCGCCGCCGGCGATGCCCGACAGGAGATGACCACGCATGCACGCACCCGACGGCTTTCTCAACGTCGGCACCGCCGTCACCACCGGCGCGATCAGCGCTGGCGCGGTGGGTGCGTCACTACGCCAGATGCGGACGACGCTGCGGGACCGGCAGGTGCCCCTGGCGGGCCTGGCGGCCGCCTTCATCTTCGCCGCGCAGATGGTCAACTTCCCCGTCGCCGCCGGGACGACGGGACACCTGCTGGGTGGCGCGCTGGCGGCGATCCTGCTCGGACCGGCAGCGGGTGCAGTGGTCGTGACGGTGGTGGTGGTCGTACAGGCGCTCGCGTTCGCCGACGGCGGGCTGACGGCGCTCGGCTACAACGTGTTGAACATGGCCATCGTCACGGCCTTCGGTGGCTACGGTGTCTTCGCGCTGGCGCGACGCCTGCTTCCCGGCACCGCCTCGGGCGTGGTCGCCGCCACCGCCGTGGCCGCCGGTCTGTCCGTGCCGTTGTCGGCGATGGCGTTCGCGATCGAGTGGCTGTTCGGCGCCACCGTGCCCGTGCCGTTCGACACCGTCTTCGGTGCGATGGTCGGCGTGCATCTGCTGATCGGCGTCGGCGAAGGCGCCATCAGCGCGATGGCCGTCGGCGCGATCCTTGCGGCGCGACCAGATCTGGTGCACGGTGCCCGCGACCTGACCCCGGGGCAGACCGCCGACCGTGCGCGTATCGGTCTGCGCGGGGTGACGATCGGCGCCGTGCTCGCCGCGACGGTGCTCGCGACCGTGGTGAGCCAGTTCACTGCATCGGCGCCCGATGGTCTCGAACGGGTCGGGCTCGACCAGGGCCTCATGGCAGAGGCCCGTGACCACCCCCTGGCGTCGGGTCCGTTCGCCGAGTACGCGACCGACGGCGTGCGCAACGAACAGGTCAGCCTTGCCGTGGCCGGTGGTGCGGGGGTGGCGGTCACGTTGCTCATCGGCCTTGGCGTCGGTGCCGCGGTCCGCGACCGACGCACACATGGCGCTGCCGGCGACCGCCGACCGACCGGCGTGTGACGGCCCGCGATGGGAGCCGGACATGCCCACCCGCTGTATGTGCACGGGCACAGCCCGATCCATCACCTCGCACCGGAGGTCAAGATCGCCGCCGCGGTGGCCTACATCGCCGCCGCGGCCGTCACACCGCGGCAGGCGATCTGGGCGTTCGGCGTGCAGGCGGCCGGAGTCGCCGCCGCGATCGCGGTTGCCCGGCTGGGACCGCGATTCGTCCTCCGGCGGTTGACTGTCGTCGTACCCTTCGTGGCGTTCGCGTTGTGCATCCCGTTCATCGCCTCGGGCGAGCGGATCGACGTGGTCGGTCTCTCGCTGTCGCGCGAGGGGCTGTGGGGCGCATGGAACGTGGTGTCGAAGGCGACCATCGGTGCGTCGGTGAGCATCCTGCTCGCGGGTACGACCGAAGTGCCGCGCCTGCTGACGGGCCTGAGCCGCCTGCGCGTACCCGGGACGCTCACCGCGATCGCCGCCTTCATGGTGCGCTACCTCGAAGTGATCGCCGGCGAGCTCGGACGGATGCGCACGGCGATGGCCGCACGCGGTTACGCGCCGCGCTGGCTGTGGCAGGCCCGACCGGTGGCCACGTCGGCAGGTGCGCTGTTCGTCCGCTCGTACGAGCGCGGTGAGCGCGTGCACGCCGCCATGCTGTCGCGCGGCTACACCGGCACGATGCCCGACCTCGGCGGGCGGCGCGCGACGGCGCGCGAGTGGATCCTGGCCGCCGCTGCGTCCGGCGTCGCATGGCTCGTCGCACTCGCCGCGATCACCGGAACGGGCGCATGAGCGCCGCAGCGGAACCAGGCGCCGCAGAGGCCCTGCAATGAGCGCCGCCGTCGAGATCCGTGGGGTGCACTTCACCTACCCCGACGGCCGTACGGCGCTGTCCGGCCTGGATCTGCGTGTCGACGTGGGCGAGCGAGTGGCCCTGCTCGGCCCCAACGGCGCGGGCAAGACCACGCTCGCGCTGCACCTCAACGGCATCAACCTGGCTGATGCCGGTAGCGTTCACATCGGCGATCTTCCCGTCACCGAGGCCGTGCTTGCGGACATCCGCCGACGGGTCGGTCTGGTGTTCCAGGACGCCGACGATCAGTTGTTCATGCCGACCGTCGCGGAGGACGTCGCGTTCGGCCCGGCCAACCTCGGCCTGCGCGGTAGCGAGCTCGCGGCACGGGTCACCGAAGCGCTGAGAGCGGTCGGCGCAGCCGACCTCGGGGACCGGGCGCCCCACCACCTCAGTGGCGGCGAGCGGCGCCGGGTTGCCCTGGCGACGGTGCTCGCGATGCGCCCGGACGTCCTCGTGCTCGACGAGCCGACCTCCGGCCTGGATCCCGCGGGCCACCGCGAGCTGGTCGAGGTGCTGCGCAGCCTGCCGATCACCCAGCTGATCATCACGCACGACCTGCCGTTCGCGCTCGAGCTGTGTGCGCGGTCGGTCATCGTCGACGGCGGCCGCGTGGTCGCGGACGCGCCGACCAGCGACATCCTGTCGGACGAGGAGCTGCTGGGCCGCCACCGCCTGGCGCTGCCGTTCGGTTTCGATCCGCGGATGGCACGCCCCTCCCGGTAGGCGTGACGACACCAGCGCCGATCGGGGTCGGGCTGACAGTCGACCATCCTGACCGCTCGGCGCGCCGTCCACGCCACGCCGTGTCGGCGAGCTGGCCGCCGCGACCGGTCTGACGGTCCGCACGTTGCACTACTACGAGCAGATCGGCCTGCTGACCGCACCGGCCGCCCATGCGAAGACCGTCGTCATCGAAGAACTGCTCCAGCATGCGCGGAGCAGTCCCGCGATGAGGCGACAGCCGCGGAGCAGGTGATGTGGCCGGCACCGCGGGCAGGAGGTTCGCGGGTGTGGCGTCACGGCACGAGCACGATCTTGCCGCGGCCGTGGCCCTGCTCGCTGTCGCGCTGCGCGGCCGCCGCATCGGCGAGGGCGTAGGTCGCGCGGATCGGCACCACCAGCGTGCCCTGCTCGTACCGAGCCGCGACCTCCCGCAGCCCTGCAAGCGATCGCTTGCCGCCGCCTCCGGAGAACGTGACACCGTGGTCATCGGCACGGGGGTCGGCGATCGTCGCGATGCGATCGGTCGTGCCGCCGCGCAGCTCGATCGAGGCGGGCAGGTCGCCCTTGCCGGCCGTGTCGAGCACCGCGTCGATGCCATCGGGAGCCAGCGCACGCACCCGGTCGACGAGACCGTCGCCGTACACCGTCGGCGTCGCGCCGAGGGTTTGCAGGTAGTCGTGGTTGCGCTGACTGGCGGTGCCGATGACGGCAGCGCCACGTGCGACGGCGAGCTGGGTGGCGATGCCGCCGACCGAGCCCGCGGCGCCGTGGATCAGCAGGGTGTCGCCGTCGCCCACGTCGAGCAGGTCGAGCACGCGCTGGGACGTCTCCGCGGCGATCGGCAGCGACGCCGCAACTTCCCATGGCATGTCCGGGGGTTTGACGACGAAGTCCTCGACGACGGCGTACTCCGCGTAGGACCCTCCCAGCGCGAAACCGAAGACCTCATCGCCCGCCGCCAGGTCCGCGACGCCGTCGCCGACCTGGTCGACGACACCGGCCACGTCGGTGCCGGGTGTCGCCGGCAGTGACACCCCGCCGAACGCCCCGCTGCGGATCTTCCAGTCGATGGGGTTGACGGCCGCGGCACGGACCGCGAGTCGTACCTGACCCTGAGCGACCTGCGGCTCGTCGACGTCGGCGAGTCGAAGTACGTCGGGCGGTCCGGTGTCGGTGTAGACGATGGCTTTGGACATGGTTGACTCCTCGTCGGACGCGCGATGCGACCGTCGGCGCTGGCGGCCGCGTGCGCGCCGTCCAACGCGCACCAGCGCCGGGACCTTCCCGCCGGCCTCCACATGATCCGTCACCGACCTTGACGGCCAAGGCGTGGCAGCTGTCGCTCGCCACCGGCATTGCGCCCTGACCAGCAACGACGGCAGGATGACACCATACGGACGCTGTACCTGCTACGCCATGCGAAGTCGAGCTGGGACGATCCCACGCTGGCCGATCATGACCGCCCACTGGCCGCTCGGGGCATCCGCGCGACGTCCGCGGTGGCCGACCATCTGCGGCACGCTCGGGTTTTCCCCGACGTCGTGTTGTGCTCGGCGGCGCGGCGGACCCGCGAGACCCTCGATCTGCTCGGCGACGCGATCCCCGCGACCTCCGACGTCTCCACGTGGAGGACCGACTGGATGGCGCGCCTGTGGAGGTGCTGCTCGACCGGCTCCGCGCGCTGCCGACAGCGCGGACCGAGCGACGGCCGCGGCGGGTGCTCCTCGATGCACCCGGGCAACAGGCTAGACGCACGGCAGCCAGACCGCGACGAGGTTGGGCGTGCACGTGTCTGGGGCGCGTGGGCCCACGATCACCCCGCGGTCAGCACGCTGACCGACCAGATCCTGCGAACGGCCTGAACAGATCGCGGCCTGCTGCAGCGTCGTGATCGCGCTCCCACACAAGAGATATAGTGGACTCAGTCAACTATTTTGAGGCGTTGCTGTGAGTGATCTTGTCGGTCGGGTTCGTCGCTTCAATCGCCACTGGACCAGGGTGCTGGGGTTGCTCGATCAGGGCCTGCTGGCGACGGAGCACTCGCTCGCCGAGGCCCGCGTGATCTTCGAGCTTGCGCAGCGAGATCGTTGGGAGCGACTTGCGCTGCGTGATCACCTCGATTTGGACGCGAGCTTTCTCACTCGGATCCTGACGAGCCTCGAGGAAAAGGGGTTGGTCACGACATCGCGGTCCGATGTCGACGGGCGACGACGCAACGTCGCGCTGACCGACGCGGGTCGCGCTGCGTTCGCCGTGATCGACGCTCGCTCGGCACAGCAGATCCGCGGGCTGCTGAGGCCACTGACCGCCGGACAGCAGCGGACGATCGGCGAGGCCATGACGGTCATCTCCAGCCTCGTACAAGCCGACAGCGATGACCGCAACGTCACGGTACGAGGCCTCGCTACGGGCGATCTCGGCTGGGTCGTACAGCGGCACGGCGAGATCTACGCCGACGAGTTCGGCTGGAACCAGGATTTCGAGTGCCTCATCGCGAAGATCGTGGCCGACTACCACACCAACCACCGGCCAGGTCGCGAGAACGCTTGGGTCGCCGAGGTCGACGGCGCCCGTGCCGGCTGCGTGTTCTGCTGCCAGCGCGACCCCGACACCGCGCAGCTGCGGATCCTGCTCGTCGAACCGTGGGCACGGGGCCTCGGCATCGGCACACGGCTGGTCGACGAGTGCGTCCGCTTCGCCAGAGACGCCGGCTACTCCACCATCATGTTGTGGACCAACGACGTGCTCGCGGCGGCCCGGCGCATCTACGAGGCCGCCGGCTTCACACTGGTGGAGGCGGAACCCCACCACAGCTTCGGGCACCATCTCGTCGGCCAGAACTGGGAGCTCGTCCTCACCGAGGAACCGTCGTGAAGCGCCAACCGCCCGCCGGGCTCACGCATCGCATGGATTACGTGGTCCCGACAACCAAGACGGTGCCGCACGTGTTCGACGATTCGGAGGCGTTCACCGCGATGCCGCAGGTGTTCGCGACCGCGTTCCTCGTCGGCCTGTTCGAGCGCGCCTGCCTCGACGCGATCATGCCCTATCTCGACTGGCCGGCGGAGCAGACCGTCGGCACCCACATCGACGTCAGCCATGTCGCGGCGACACCACCGGATATGACCGTGACCGTCGACGTCGAATTGACCACCATCGACCGGCGACGACTGGTGTTCGACGTCACCGCCCACGACGGCATCGACGAGATCAGCCGAGGCCGCCACGAACGGTTCGTCATCGACGCCGCCACCTTCACCGCCAGGGTCGCCGAGAAGGCAGCCCGCAGCGACGACACGGCTACCTGACCGGCCGGAGTGCCCGACGTGGGCGGCGGACGACGCACCCGCACCGGATCGGCGCCGCGGGACGTCGGTAGAGCAGGGGACGGGTGTGCCGGACGAACCGTTGTGAGGGAGGACCACCGGGCGTGTCGACGCTGACTGCCGCGGCCTGGGTCGCGGCGTTCCTCCTGGTCCTCGCGGGTGCCGGCAAGGTGGTACGACCCGAGGCCGCCGACACGGCGGTGCGCACCGCCCGGCTGCCGTCGCACGTGCAACTCATCCGCCTGCTCGGCGCAGGAGAGGTGGCGGTCGGTCTGACGGTCGTGATCGTCGGCGGCACCCTGCCCGCTGTCGTGCTGGCGATCGCCTATGGTGGGTTCGCGGTGTTCGCACAGCGTCAGCGGCGCATCGGTGCCGACTGCGGCTGTTTCGGCACCACGAGCGCGCCGGTCACCGGGATGCACGTCGGGATGAACGTGCTCCTCGCGGTTGTCACGGCCGGCGCCGCGCTGCAACCCGCACCAGCGCTACCGCCGATGGCTGTCGA
The DNA here is from genome assembly GCA_019347695.1 of Actinomycetota bacterium. GTDB lineage: Bacteria > Actinomycetota > Nitriliruptoria > Euzebyales > JAHELV01 > JAHELV01. The sequence goes on from JAHWKT010000052.1 coordinate 6,683, forward strand.
CGCACCGCTCCTGGGCGCGGTCGCCGCCGCCCTCGTCGTCGTGGCCGCCACCCTGCTTCGGCTGCTGTTGACCGCGGCGGCGGAGCTGACCGTCGCGTTCGAGCTGTTGGCACCGAAGGGCGCGACGTGACGATCGTCGTCACCGTGCTGACCGTCGCCGTGATCGTGCTCACGGTGCTGGTCGCCGGTCTGCTGCGCAGCCACGCGGTGATCCTGCGACGGCTGCACGACCTCGGTGGTGACGTCGACATGGATGGCGCCCCCGGCGCCGATGCCGCACCCACGCCGCCGCCCGCTACGGACGATCTCGATCTGCCGCAGCCGCCCACCGTGTCCGAGGGGCGCGTGGCGGCCGACCTGTCGGGTGTCGGGCCTCGCGGTGAGGCCCGCGCCATCCGCGTGGCCGGCACGCCGCACGACACGATCCTGGTCTTCCTGTCCTCGGGTTGCACCACCTGCCACCGGTTCTGGGACGACCTCCGCGCCGCCGGCGGCGACGACGACGACCCGCGGGTGGTCGTGGTCAGCCGTGGCGCGGACGCCGAGAGCCGGACGGCGATCGCCGACATCGCGCCCCGCGAGCTCACCGTGGTGATGAGCAGCGAGGCGTGGACGGCCTACGAAGTGCCCGGCAGTCCCTACGTCGTGCACGTCGACGGGCCGTCCGGACGTGTCCGCGGCGAAGGTACCGGTCCCACCTGGCAGCAGGTGCAGCGGATGCTCCGCCAAGGCGCGGGCGACCTGGATGCCCGCCGCGCCGGCCATCGCACGGCCTCCGCCGATGCGCAACGCGAGGAGGACGTCGACCGTGTGCTGCTCGCCGCCGGCATCGAGCCCGGCGACGCCAGCCTGTACACCCGCGCCGACGGCACCACGGTGACGCGCACCACATGATCGCCGTCGTCGGCGTGACGCTCGCGGTCATCGCGGCCGTGCGCAGCACGTGGTCGCCCTGAGGCGAGTCGATGCTGGGCAGCATCTCTCCGGTCGGGGAGGCTTCGCGAAACCAACGGTGGTGGCTGACAGCGACCGCCCATGTCGTCGGCTCGGCAACGGCGGGCGCGGCGGTCGGCCTCGTGCTCGGCGGTGTGGGGGCACTGGCGCTCGGGTCGGTGTCGTCGGGCGCGCGGCTGACCGCCCTCGGCGTGGTCACGATCGTGGCCGCCGCCGTCGACGCCCGCAGCTCGGGACGGGCGATTCCCGGCTGGCGCCGTCAGGTCGACGAGCGCTGGCTGTCGTCCTACCGCGGTTGGGTGTACGGCGCTGCGTACGGCGCGCAACTCGGCGCGGCGGTCACCACGATCGTGCCGTCAGCGTCGACGTACGCCGCGCTGGCCGCCGCGCTGGCGACGGCCTCGTGGCGTGCAGGACTGGTGATCGGCGCGGCGTTCGGCCTGGCGCGCACCACGCCGCTGCTGGCGATGGCGGGGGTGCGCACCGTCGATCGGCTGTACGCGGTGACCCGCCGGGTGGCCGACGCCGAGCCGTGGGCGCACCGCCTGACGATCGGCGCGCAGGGTGTGCTCGCTGCGGCCGCGCTCGTCACGGCGCTGGTCCGATGACGAAAGCAGGGCTCGTGAAGCTTGCCGCGCACGGTCTCGCCGTCTCGCTCCCGCCCGGATGGGAGGGGACGATCACCGCGGAGCAGGAGGCCCTGGTCGCCGCGCAGAGCCTGGCGTTCGCAGCGTCGGCCGCGCCCCCCGAGACCATGCCCGTCGCCCAGTTCGCCACGTTCGCGCTGCCCGCCGTCCGCGACGACTTCGGCGGCACCGCCGTCGAACGGATGGGGCGCGACGACGTGTTCATCTCGCTGGTCGAGTACGCGGCCGAGGAGGCATCGTCGGCGCTGTTCTCCGCCCGTGGCCTCCCCCGCCGCCTCGACGCGCGCGCCTTCAGCCCGCACATGCTGCAGCGCCGGATCCCTGGACACACGGGACTGCAGCGGTTCTTCAACCACGGCGGTCGCGCGTTCTGCCTCTACCTCGTGCTCGGTGACGCCGATGACGCGCACCGACTCACCCGGCGTGCAGAGCAGGTGCTCGCCACCATCGTCGTGGACGACGCGCCGTGAGGCGAGGACACCACCGTCGGGGAATGTGTCCAGCGTCAGCGCCGCCGCGACATGAGAGGGAAGGGTCATGAGCGTCATGCCGGCGACGACGCAGCAGCGGGGGTCGTTCGCCGTGCGTGTCGTCGAACGATTGTCGGGACTGCTCGCCCGCCGCGGCACGACGCGGCGGTCGTTCCTGTTCCGCGCCGCGGTCGTCGGCTCGGCGTTCGCGGTCGACCCCATCGGCTACGCGCTCAAGCCCGGCACCGCCTATGCGTCGGTGTGCGGCCGGTCGAGCAGCTGCAGCGGCGGGTGGAGTGTGTTCTGCTGCACGATCAACGGCGGCGCGAACACCTGTCCCGACTACTCCTACGTCGCGGGCTGGTGGAAGGTCGACGCGTCGGCCTTCTGCCTGGGCGCCCCCCGCTACTACATCGACTGCAACCGCAGACCGAACCGCTCGTGTAGGTGCCGGTGCAACACCCGCGGCGGCTGCGACCGGCGCAGGACCTGCTGCAACGTGTTCCGCTACGGCCAGTGCAACACCCACGTCAAGGGCGTCACGGCGGTCGTGTGCCGCATCGTGACGTGCACCCCTCCCTGGGAGTGGGACCGCAGCTGCGGTCGGACGGTCCGCACGTCGGAGTCGACCCGCACGCACAGCTCGTCGTGCCTGCCGGGCACGAACCCGTCGCGCATCGAGATCAAGTACCAGGACCTCGGGCTGGTCGGCTCGTTCCTCGGAGCACCGGACGGACGGGAACGCGACGCCGACCGCAACGGCCGCAAGCGTCGCTACGACAAGGGCATGATCCTGTGGCACCGCGACCACGGCGCCCACGAGGTCCACGGGTGGCTGGCCCGGCGCTACCGGCGCTCCGGTGCGGAGACCGGTCCGCTCGGCTACCCCAGAACCGATCACCGGCCGGTCGGCGACCGCTCCGGACAGATCGTGCGCTTCGAGCGGGGGTCGATCTACCGCAAGTTCGGCGGCCCGACCACGATCGTGCTCGGCCGGGTCGATCGTCGGTACCGCAAGCTCGGCGGCCCGCGCGGCCGGTTGGGCTACCCGACGTCGGACACCATGCCGACCAACGCCCGGGGCACAGCGACCCGGTTCGAGCGTGGCGCGATCTTCGACTCGCCGGACACGGATGCCGTCGCGGTGCTCGGCCGCATCGCGACGGTCTACCTCGAACGCGGAGGACCGGGCGGCTCCGGGCTGGGCTTCCCGGTGGCGCCGCACCGCTCGGTCGACGGCGGCGGCGGCCGCAAGCAACGGTTCGAGGACGGCCTGATCATCGGACCGTCGCCACGCCGGGTGTTCGTCGTGCGTGAGCCGATCCGGCGGCGCTACATGGGCGAGATGGATGGCCCCAGTGGTCCGTGGGGTTACCCGATCACCCACACCGGCGAGATCGTCGACAAGGACGGCTTGTGGAACCGGTTCCAACGCGCCGTCGTCTACTGGAGCCCGCAGACCGGCTCGCACTGGTTCGAACGCGGCACCATCTATCGGCGGTACCGGATCGAGGGCGGCGCGAGCGGGCGGCTGGGGTTTCCCATCGCCGACCAGGACGTGACACCCGACGGCCTGCAGCGGGTGACGTTCGAGCACGGCGCGATCACGTACGAGCCCGAGTCCGGCGCGGTCGAGGTCATCGAAGGGTAGTCCCAGGGTGACCCGTGCGGGCGCAGCCCATCGCATCTGGACGGATGCGCGGTCGAATCGTGTTCGCCGCGGGCGATTGGGGCATGGATAACCATCGACCCCTTCGTGCGCCGTGGCGCGAGGGGTGCCGTCGCGACAAGGGGAGCATCGATGTCTGAGGCCACCGAGATGATCGAGGTCGCCGGGTTGCAGGTGGGCCGTCCGCTGTACGAGTTCCTCACACACGAGGCGATCCCAGGGTCTCCCATCGACGCGGACCGCTTCTGGGAGGGCTTCGCGTCGCTCGTCGCTGACCTGACCCCACGCAACCGGGAGCTGCTGGCTGTCCGCGAGCACATGCAGTCCGCGATCGACGACTGGTACCACGAGCACGGCGGCGACGACATCGACCAGTCCGAGTACCAGGCGTTCCTGGCCGAGCTCGGCTACCTGGCCGAGGAGGGACCCCACTTCACCGTCGACACCAGCGGCGTCGATCCCGAGATCGCGAGCATCGCCGGGCCGCAGCTGGTGGTGCCGGTCACCAACCCACGGTACGCGCTGAACGCCGTCAACGCGCGCTGGGGGTCGCTGTACGACGCGCTGTACGGCACCGACGCCATGGGTGACGAGCCGCCGTCGGGACCGTTCGACACCGAGCGCGGGCAGCGGGTCATCGCGTGGGTCCGCGACTTCCTCGACGACGTGGTCCCGCTCGACGGCGCGTCCCACGCGGACGTGACCAACTACCGGATCGCCTCGGGCGCGCTGGAGGCCGAGGTCGATGGCCGCGACGCGGTCGGGCTGACCGATCCCGACCAGTTCACGGCGTACGGCGGTGACGTCGAGACCCCCGACGCGATCCTGCTGCGCAACCACGGGCTCGGGATCGAGCTGCGGATCGACGCCGACCACGAGATCGGCCAGATGGACCGCGCCGACGTGGCCGACGTCGTCATCGAGGCGGCCGTGACCACGATCGTCGACAACGAGGACTCGATCGCCGCGGTCGACGCCTTCGACAAGACGCAGGCGTACCGCAACTGGCTCGGACTGGTCACCGGCAGGCTCGAGACCCGTGTCGACAAGGGCGGCGAGTCGTTCATCCGCCGGCTCAACGACAACCGCACGCTGACAAGTCCCGACGGTGACGAGGTGGTGGTGCGCGCCCGGTCGCTGATGCTGAACCGCAACGTCGGGCACCTGATGGACAGCCCAGCCGTGCGTGACGCCGACGGCAACCCGATCCCGGAGGGCCTGCTCGACGCGATGGTCACAGTCCTGTGTGCCACCCACGACGGCGACCGTGACGCAGCCGATCGCAACTCCCCAGCCGGGTCGGTGTACATCGTCAAGCCGAAGATGCATGGACCCGACGAGGTCGCGTTCACCGACGAGATCTTCGCCCGGGTCGAGCAGGTGCTCGGTCTCGAGCCCAACACGGTCAAGATCGGGGTCATGGACGAGGAGCGCCGCACCAGCGCGAACCTGCGCGAGTGCATCCGCGCGGCGAAGTCGCGGGTGGCGTTCATCAACACCGGGTTCCTCGACCGCACCGGCGACGAGATCCACACGTCGATGGAGGCGGGGCCGATGGTGCGCAAGGCCGACATGAAGTCCCAGCCGTGGATGCTGGCCTACGAGGATCGCAACGTCGACATCGGCCTGGGGTGTGGACTGCAGGGCCGGGCGCAGATCGGCAAGGGCATGTGGGCCGAGCCCAACAACATGGCCGCCATGCTCGAAGACAAGATCGGGCATCCGCAGGCCGGCGCGAGCACGGCATGGGTGCCGTCGCCGACCGCGGCGACGCTGCATGCCACGCACTATCACCACGTCGACGTGTTCGCCCGGCAGGACGAGCTGGCCGACCGCGACCTCGCGCGGCTCGACGACCTGCTGACCGTCCCGGTGACCGATCCGACCTGGCGCGATGACGAGATCGCCGCCGAGCTGGAGAACAACTGCCAGGGCATCCTCGGCTACGTGGTCCGCTGGGTGCAGCAGGGTGTTGGCTGTTCGACCGTCCCCGACATCCACGACGTCGGCAAGATGGAGGATCGCGCGACCTGCCGCATCTCGTCCCAGCACATCGCCAACTGGCTACGGCATGGGGTCGTCGACGAGGAGCGGGTCGACAAGGCCCTGCAGCGGATGGCCGAGGTGGTGGATCGCCAGAACGAGGGCGACCCCCTGTACACGCCGATGGCCCCGAGCTTCGACGGTCCCGCCTTCCTGGCGGCGCGGGACCTGGTCATGAAGGGCCGCGAGACGCCGTCGGGCTACACCGAGCCGGTCCTGCACACCCGCCGGCAGGAGGCCAAGGCGCAGGGGTTCCCCGCCGAACCCGACGCACCCGCACCGGACGCACAGGAGGGCAGCACGTGAACGGACTGACGCTGGACACCGCCCGCGAGATCATCGCCGCGACCCGCGCCGCCGGTCGGGAGCAGGGACTCAAGCCGCTGTCGGTCGCAGTCCTCGACGCCGGCGGCCATCTCGTCGCGTTCGAGCGGGAGGACGGGTCGTCCACGCATCGCTTCCAGATCGCGCACGGCAAGGCGCACGGCGCGATCGCGATCGGTGTCGGGTCCCGCCAGCTCAACGCGATGGCCGAGGACCGGCCCTACTTCATCGCCGCAGCCAACGCCGCGGTGGGCGGGGCGCTTGTGCCGGTGCCCGGCGGCGTGCTGGTGTGTGACGACGACGGCACCGTGATCGGAGCGGTCGGTGCCAGCGGCGACACGTCCGACAACGACGAGGCGGCGATCCTTGCCGGCCTCGACGCCGTCGGTCTGACCGCCAAGACCGACTGAGTCCCTGCCGGCGGGTGCGCGTAGCCGAGAGTCCTCGATATCGATGACCCGGGGGCACAGCGGCGCCGGAACAGCTCGTCGCCTCCTACGCTGATGCCGGTCAGTCGACGCGCATGTGCAGGCGGACAACCGTGCCCGCCGGCAACGAGCGCACCTGCACCAGGTCACACAACTGGTTGACCATCCACATCCCGCGTCTGTCGTGCTCCTCGTACCCCGGCGCGCGGCGACCGGCCAGCGGGTCGACCAGCACGCCGGCATCGGCGATCTCACAGATCACGGTGCCCTCCCGCCACATGCGGACCCGGGCGTGCCCGGCGCCGTACATCAGGCTGTTGCTGGCGACCTCGTTGGCCGCGACGACGAGATCGGCGGCACGGTCGTCATCCAGGCCAGCTGCCTGCCCCTGGTCGGCGACGAACGCACGGAGCTCGGCCAGGCGTCCCGGCCGCAGTCCGTGCGCGGCGACGCAGGCGTCCGGTTCGGGGAGCGGATCATCGCGCACCGCCACGGCGTCCAGACCGCGATAGGTGCCACTGCGGCGGCGCTCAGACCCGGTCGCAATGCACGGGTGGCTGCGGTGCGCCTCGGCGAGCACCGCAGGCGTCAGCGCACCGGTGTCGTACGGGCACACCAGCCAGAACCCCGTCGCGTCCGCGAACGCGAGGTTGAGCAGCGACTCGAGATGCTGATACTCGACCAGCTCCGTGTTGTCCCGTTCGGCAGTGACCGGTTCGCCGACGCCGCGGACGGCCCGGCCCGCATGACGTGAGAGGAACTCCGCCCACTGCGGAATGATCCACGCCGGGTTGCCGCCGACCTCGGCCATGTCGGCCAGCTCGACGAGCGGGCTGCGGTCGGCTGCGGGGCGCAGCCGCGCGATCTTCTCGGCCGACGCGACAACCCGGATCGGTTCGTCGGCGGCCACGGCGTCGTCGATGAGCGCCGACACCCGCGAGACGAACTCGTCCTCGCCGTCGTACAGCAGCGCGTCGTGCCGGAAGGCGTCCTGCCGCGACGTCGCGACGAGAGACGTAGTCACGTGCGGTCTTCCTGCAGATGAACAAGGAGGGTGCGGCGGCGGTCCAGTATGCCGCCGCCGCTCGGGCCGGCGGACGTTTCCACCGTGCAACGACGCACCTGGAACGTCGCCCAGCGACCGTCACGTCACCAGGGTGACCGCAGATCGGGAAACGTCGGGAGGTGCGTGACGTTCAAGGTCTGCAACGTCGCACAGCGTTCTCACCGCGGGCTGGCCGTTGCGAGCTCGGGCACTGGGCACAGCAGCGCGATGCCGGGCGTGTCACGGACCTCGGACAGCGATGTCGGCAGCGGCGCGCGCAGGGCGAGCGCGGCCGCCGTAACGATCACGACCGCGGCGAGCGCCAGCACCGCGACGATCCGGTGATCAGTCACGGCGCAGCCCCAGCCGACGAGCGCCAGCGCGTACACCGCGAGCATCGTGATGAGCGGTGCCGGGATGAAGTGCAGCGCGATGTGCAGCGCGAAGACGTCCATCCACAGGTAGTGCAGGATGCCCGCGCCGACGAACAGCACGTCTGGCACTATGGAGTAGGCGTGGCCGACGAACCCGGCGGCGATCACTCGGCGTCGTGCGGTGCCACGCGCCAGCTCGACCAGTGTCACGAGCCACACCCCCAGCGCCACACCGAACAGCCCGTGCAGCCAGAAGTGGAACTCGGCGCCGAGCCAGCGGTACCGGTGGAACACGTACACCTCGACCAGCGCCACGGCGGCGATGCCGATCCAGCGGCTCATCGGGCGTTGTCGACCAGCACGCGGATCTCGTCGCCGTGGTCGCCGGGTCGGGGATCGAAGGTCCGGTAGCGCACGCTGCCTCGCACATCGACGATCGCGTAGCCGGGACCCACCCGGCCGTCCGCCGTGAGCAGACCGTAGCTGCGAGCGATCGCCGCATCGGCCGTCGTGACGACGTCAGCGTCGACGGCCGGCGCGCTGCAGGCTGCACACACCAGTAGCAGCGTCACACGCCCCGGCGTCACGCCGAGTTGCTCGGCGAACGGCGCCGGCTCGTTCACGTAGAACAGATCGAGCTGCTGCAGGTGGTGGTTGGGCGAGTGCAACACGTGCGCCGGCGAGCGCAGGTAGACCGCGACCCCGACAGCCGCTATCAACACGGCAGCCGACAGGCCGACCGCAAGACCGCGGGGCGGTGCAATCCGCCGCCCGTCGGCGTCGCCGTCGTCTCCCACCTCGGTCTCCAGGCTCGTTGGGGTCTCCCGTGCCACTGGAACTGTCCGACGTCACGCCATCATCTGGTCGGCGTGGCAGGCCGCGGGTGGGCGATCACCGCACTACCATGTCGGGTCTGTGACATCGCGGGTGATTGTGGCGGTCCATTGAGGGGCGGACCGCCGGGGGTCAGTGATCACCGTAGCTGACGACGACGGGGACGACGGTGCGGAGACGGCGTGGCAGCATGGGTCGCCGTGGGTGCGCGGCGTTCGCGGTGCTCGCGGTGCTCGCGTCCGGCTGCACCCAGCTCGTACCCGCATCGACGCTGGATCTCGAACGCGGGCAGGTGTCGCTGCGGCCGCTGCTCGACTCCGACTTGGTGGCGATCCCGGGTATGGGCACGAGCGAGATCACCGCGGCCCTCGGCGAGCCGGCGAACAGCGAGGTCACCGAGGCGTCGGATGACGAGCCAGCCGGTACCGTCACGACCATGCAATATGACGGTCTGGAGATCGTCGTGCATGAGCTCGAGAAGCCGCAGCGCTCGTTCATCTCGGAGCTCGTGTTGCGTAACCGCACCTATGTTCCGAGCGTGCCGGTGATGGTGGGCGCGCGCCGCGACGACGTCGAGGAGCTCCTCGGCGAGCCGGCGACGACGGAGGGGGACGAGGTCGTCTACGAGCTCACCGACGACGGCGACCGTTGCATCGTGACGTACGACGGCAACCGCGCGGAACAGGTGACATTCCAGTTCAGCTGAACGAGGTCCACCACTCGTGCGACGCCAGCGACAAGACGGTGTGGTGGCGCCGGGGTGTTGGTGCTGTGGCGAGTTGGGTAATTGGGTGGCCACACGAGCCATAGGAGGCGCCCATGAAGGCAGTGGTGTACAAGGAGCCGTACAAGGTGGAGGTCGAGGAGGTCGACGACGCCAGGATCGAGGACCCCACCGACGTCGTGATTCGGATCACCTCGACCGCGATCTGCGGGTCGGATCTGCACATGTACGAGGGACGCACCGGCGCCGAGCCTGGCATCGTGTTCGGCCACGAGAACATGGGCGTCGTGGAGGAGGTCGGACCAGGTGTCGCCAGCCTGTCCGAGAGGGACCGCATCTGCCTGCCCTTCAACGTCGCGTGCGGGTTCTGCAAGAACTGTGAGAACAACAAGACCGGGTTCTGCCTGACGGTCAACGAGGGCTTTGCCGGCGGCGCCTACGGTTACGTCCAGATGGGGCCGTACCGTGGCGGTCAGGCCGAGTACCTGCGCGTGCCGTTCGCGGACTTCAACGCGCTGAAGCTGCCCCCCGGCGACGAGCACGAGACCGACTTCGCGATGCTGGCCGACATCTTTCCCACCGGGTACCACGGTGCCGCGATGGCCGATGTGCAGCCGGGCGAGACCGTCGCCGTGTACGGCGCCGGACCCGTCGGGTTGATGGCCGCATACTCGTCGCTGCTCCGCGGCGCGGCGCGGGTGTTCTCGGTCGACCGTGTGCCCAACCGTCTGGCGCTCGCCGAGCAGATCGGGGCGATCCCCGTCAACTTCGACGAGGTCGATCCGGTCGAGTACATCGTCGATCAGACCGACGGCGACGGCACCGACAAGGGGATCGACGCGGTGGGCTATCAGGCCACGGAGTCAGGCGGCGACCAGGAACAGCCCGCGATCGTACTCAACAACCTGGTCTACACGGTCCGTGCGACCGGCCGGATCGGCACAGTCGGACTGTATGTGCCCAGCGACCCCGGCGCGCCGAGCGAGGAGGCGGGTGAGGGCCGCCTGCTGTTCGAGGTCGGCAAGTTCTTCGAGAAGGGCCTGACGATGGGGACCGGCCAGGCCAACGTGAAGTCCTACAACCGCTATCTGCGGGACCTGATCATCGCCGGACGCGCCGAGCCCAGCTTCGTCGTCTCCAAGGAGCTGCCGCTCGAGGAGGCGCCCGATGCCTACGAGCGCTTCGACAACCGCGAGGAGGGTTACTCCAAGGTCGTCCTGCACCCCCACGCCGCATAGTCACGATGGCACCCAGCGTCGCGGCGTCGGATGGCCGGCGTCGCGACGCATCGCGCCACTCGGACAGTGGACGGCACAACTGTCGGGTTGCGCAGCGGCCGTCGCCGGCATACTCATCACAGATGGATGACCGGCCGGCACAGCGGCGCGGGTCGATCAGAACGGAGTGCAGCCAGTGCGGACACAGGTCGCCGTCATCGGAGGTGGCCCGGCGGGTTCGCTGCTGTCGCTGCTGCTGCATCGCGCGGGCATCGACAGCGTCGTCCTCGAACGGCGCAGCCGGGCGTACGTGCTGTCGCGCATCCGCGCAGGCGTGCTGGAGCACGGCACCACCGACACGCTGCGGTCGGTCCGCCTCGGCGACCGCATGGACGCCGAGGGCTTCGGCCACGACGGCGTCAACCTGGCCTTCGGCGGCCGCACACTGCGGATCGATTTCGCCGACCTCGTCGACAAGCGCGTCACGATCTATGGGCAGACCGAGGTGCAGCACGATCTGTACGACGCGATGGACGATCGCGGGATCACCATCGTAGACGAAGCCGAGGCCACAGCCGTCGAGGACATGACGGGTGAGCGCCCGTCGGTCGTCTTTGCGCGCGACGGCCGGACCGAGCGACTCGAGTGCGACTGGGTCGCCGGGTGCGACGGCCAGTACGGTGTCAGCCGGCAGGCACTGCCCGACGACCTGGTCGCGACGTTCGAGCGGGTCTATCCCTTCGGGTGGCTCGGCATCCTGTCGGAGACGCCGCCGATCGACGACGAGCTGATCTACGCGCACCACCCCCGCGGCTTCGCGCTGTGCTCGATGCGTCACAAGATGCTGTCGCGCTACTACATCCAGTGCCCCGCCGACGCCGATCCCACCGACTGGTCCGACGACCACTTCTGGGACGAGTTGGCTACGCGCCTGCCGGACGAGGCCGTCGCGCACCTGCAGACCGGCCCGTCGATCGAGAAGTCCGTCACACCCCTGCGCAGCTTCGTCGCCGAGCCCATGCGACACGGGCGGTTGCTGCTCGCGGGTGACGCCGCGCACATCGTCCCGCCAACGGGCGCGAAGGGGCTGAACCTGGCGGTGTCCGACGTCGTGTACCTGGCCTCCGCGCTGCGCGAGGTCTACGACAGCGGGTCGACCGACGGCGTCGACGCCTACTCCGACCACGCGCTGCGGCGGGTGTGGAAGGCGGTGCGGTTCTCGTGGTGGATGACCACGATGCTGCACCGCTTCCCCGACACCGACGACGCCTTCGACCGCCGCATCGCCGAGGCCGAGCTGTCCTACCTCGAAGGCTCGCGTGCGGCCCAGCGCTCCTTCGCCGAGAACTACACGGGTCTGCCCTACCACCTCCCGTCGAGTGGGCGATGCAGCGACCTGCGGCAGGCGGGTCATGGCGCTCGATCTACAGCGCATCGAACGGCGCCGGGTAGCGGAACCGGCCAGCGACCGGTTCGTCCGACGGGTTGAGCGTCCTGATCTGAAAGTAACGGCCCCACGAGGGATCCGGTGGCGCAATACCCACCGTGGCTGCCGGCCGGAACCCAAACCGGGTGCAGTAGGCCGGATCGCCGAGCAGACCGACGAGTGCCTCGTCGAGCGCCTCGGCGGCGCCGAGCACCGCGGGCACGAGCGCGGAGCCGGTCCCAACGCGCTGGTGGTCGGGTCGCACGCCGATCGGGCCGAGCGCGAGCACCGGGTGGCCAGCGCCGACCCGCGCGCGGGTGCACACGACATGCCCGACCACGCCGCCGTCGTCGTCCACCGCGACCAGCGACAGCCGCGGGATCCAGTCGGGCGATCGGCGCAACGCGGCGACGAGCACGACCTCAGGTGGCACACCGCCCACGTCCGCCGGATCGGCGAACGGTAGCGCGGCGTTGATCCGCGAATGCGCGTGCGCCTGCGCCTGATGGCGACGCTCGAGCGGACAGAACCCGCTGGGGGCTCGTGGTTTGTGTCCGATCAAGTGGTGGCGACAGCGCGGTGCAGGGCAACCGTGCGCGACCTGCGCGTGTCCACGGCACGCAAGCGTCACATAGCCGCTGCCCGATGTGTTGTGGCGACGGATGTCTGGTCAGCGCACCGCCCAGGCGAAGGCCCGGGACGACGAACGTCTCGGCCGCCTG
>JAHWKT010000053.1:0-4356 GCA_019347695.1 Actinomycetota bacterium
CATGCTGGTAGTCGGGCTCGTCAACTTCTACGGCATCTCCGAGTCGGTGAAGATGAACGCCACGTTCACGGTCATCGAGGTCGCTGGCCTCCTGCTGATCGTGATCATCGGCGTCGTCGCACTCGGTGGCGGCGACGCCGATTTCTCCCGCAACTTCACGTTCAAGCAGGACACCACCCCCTTCCTGGCGATCCTGGGAGGCGCCTCGTTGGCGTTCTATGCGTTGATCGGATTCGAGGACTCGGTCAACGTTGCCGGGGAGACGCGGAACCGGCGAAGGCATACCCCATCGCGCTGTTCGGTGGACTGGTCGCCGCCGCCATCGTGTATCTGCTCGTCACCATGGCGGCATCAGCGGTCGTGCCGACCCAGCAACTCGCCGAATCCGACGGTCCGCTGCTGGAAGTCGTCAAGCAGGGACCGCTGGGGGTCTCACCAAGGCTGTTCTCGGCGATCGCACTGTTCGCGCTGTCCAACGGCGCGCTGATCAACATGATCATGGCGTCACGACTGGTCTACGGCATGGCGCAGGAGGGCATCGTCCCGGCCGCGCTGGGCAAGGTCTCTGCCCACCGCCAGACACCGTTCGCGGCGATCATCTTCACCACCGTGATCGCAGCGGCGCTCATCCTGACCGGGGGGCCTCTGACATTGGCCGACACGACGGTCGTCTTGTTGCTCCTCGTATTCGCGGGGGTCAACGTCGCCGTGCTCGTGCTGCGCCGAGACCCCGTCGAGCACGACCACTTCGTCGCGCCGTGGGCGTTGTGCTGTGGTTCGTCAACCGGGCGATCGGGTCCGGATCGGCACGTGAGCTGAAGGTGAAAAACCGTTCGGATTGAGGCAAATTTCTGTTCCGATCCGGTCGGCGAGCTGCCCGTCGGTCTCCGGGGGCTGGTCGTCGCCGGGCTGCTGGCCGCGCTGATGAGCTCGCTGTCGAGCGTGTTCAACTCCACCTCGACCTTGATCACCTGGGACATCTACCGCGAGTGGAAGCCGCAGGCCAGCGACCGGGAACTGGTGTGGGTCGGTCGCGCGGCCACGGTCGGGCTGACCGCCGCGGGCTTCGCGTGGATCCCGTTCATGGACTCGATCTCGACGACGCTCTACCAGTATCTGCAGAGCGTCCAGAGCTACATCTCGCCGCCGATCGCGGCGGTGTTCCTGCTCGGTCTCGCATGGAAGCGGATCAACGCGACCGGCGCCATGGCCTCGTTGCTCATCGGCTTCGTCCTCGGTGCGATCCGGCTGGTCCTGGAGCTGATGAACGGTGCCGACCAGGAAGGGCTGTCGAACGGGACGCTCTCGGCGATTGCCGAGTTCAACTGCCTGCACTTCGCGATCGTGCTGTTCGTGATCTGCGTGGTCATCCTGATCGTCGTCAGCCTCGCCACCGGCGACCCTGAACACGACAAGGTCGCCGGACTGACGTTCGAGACCGCCGACGAGCCGGTCGCCCAGCGCGAGGACGAGCGCCGCGAGGGTGATCGCCAGCCGGCAGGGGAGGGGAACGTGGCCACGAAGGAACGCAGCGACCAGGAGAAGGCGCTGGACGTCGAGGAGGAGGAGCGCGACCGCCGGCGCGACGTGTTCCTGTCGATCGGCGTCGCGGTGCTCGTGGCGCTGGTGTGGATCGTGTTCGCCTGACCACTGCCCTCGCGCTGCTGCGGGCAGGTGTGTCAGCAGCATGCGAAACTGCGGGCGCGAAGTGACGCGAGGAGGGTGATGGTCAGACGCACCGGTCCGCTGGATCCCGCCACCGGCTGGTACATCACACACCTGCGCGGACGGGACAGCAACGAGCGGTTCGCGCTGGTCGAGGTGATCGCCGATCCCGGTGACATGCCACCACTGCACGTGCACCGCCGCGACGACGAGACCTTCTACGTGCTCGAGGGCGGGCTGACCGTCTGGGTCGGCGACGAGGTCGCCGAGGCCGGTCCGGGCACCTGTGTGCACCTGCCCCGCAACGTCGCCCACACCTACCGGACGGCGTCGGACGGACCGACGCGGTGGCTTGTCATCTCGTCACCCGCCGGCTTCGAGACGGTCGTCGAGCACATGGAGACCGTGCCGGTCGGTCGGCTGTTCGTCGATCACGGCATCGAGGTGCTCGGGCCGCCCGGCACGACCCCCTGAGGCCACCCGAGCAGGCAGTTGTCGTGGACTTTCACCGTGCACATGACACGGGAGGAGTCCGCACGAGCTCGAACGGCGCAGGCTGGCGGGAACGCCGGACAGCGCCGGTCTCTGCTGTGTCAGCGCTCGCCGCGATCGGCGTCGCGCCGCAGGGCGTCCAGGGCGATGGTGATCATGTCGTTGAAGGTGGTCTCCCGCTCATCGGCCGCCAGCGCCTCACCCGTCCTGATCTGATCGCTCACGGTGCAGATCGTCAGGGCCCGGACACCGGACGCCGCCGCCACGCCGTACAGCCCCGCGGCCTCCATCTCGACAGCCAGCACGCCCATGCCCTCCATCACATCGAGCACGCCGTCGTCGGGGTGATAGAACAGATCGCTCGAGTGCAGGTTGCCGGCGTGGACCGTCAGGCCATGACCGGTCGCCGCGTCGACCGCCGCGCGGGCGAGCTCGAAGTCGCAGGTCGCCGCGAAGTCCCAGCCGCCGTACCGGGTGCGGTTGACGCCGCTGTCGGTGCACGCGCCGATGGCGACGACGACCTCGCGAAGGGCGATGTGGGTCGTGACCGCGCCGCAGGAGCCGACCCGCACCAGCCGCCGGCACCCGTAGGCGTCGATGAGCTCGGTGGCGTAGATGAGCGACGAGGGGATGCCCATGCCCGTCCCCATCACCGACACCGGCATGCCCTCGTAGGTTCCCGTGAAGCCCAGCATGTTGCGCACGTCGGTCACCTGCCGGGCATCGGACAGGAAGGTGTCGGCGATGTGCCGGGCCCGCCGGGGATCACCGGGCAGCAGCACCGCCTCGGCGAAGTCGTCGGCGTCGGCGGCGATGTGCGGGGTGGGCATGGTCGGCCTCGTCTCGGCAGCAGGCGGAGATCCTACCCGGCGGTCGCCTCGCCGCGTCGCTCGACGCCGCGACGCCGCCGCCGGTAGGGTCGTTGCCCTGCCGGACGCCAACCGCTACGAAAGACGCCATGCGTGCACTCGTCTGCTCCTCCCTCGACGGTCTCGACGGCGTGGCGGTCGGGCAGCTTCCCGCCCCGCGGCTGGCCGCCGGTGCGGCACGCATCCGCGTGCGCGCCGCTGCCGTGAACTTCCCGGACCTGCTCATGGTCCAGGGCCGCTACCAGGAGCGTCCGGCTCCGCCGTTCGCGCCCGGCGTGGAGGTCGCCGGAGAGGTGCTCGAGGTCGCCGACGACGTCGAGGAGGTCGCGGTCGGCGACCGCGTCTTCGCATCGGTCCCGCACGGCGGCTACGCCGAGCAGGTCGTCGTCGACACCGGCCAGGTGTTCGTGGTGCCCGACGGCATGCCGTTGCCCATCGCCGCGACGTTGCCCGTCGCGTACGGCACCGCCTACCACGCACTCGTGGATCGCGGCGGCGTGGACAACTGCGACACCGCTCTGATCCTTGGCGCCGCCGGCGGGGTGGGGCTCGCCGCCACCCAGATCGCCGCGACGCTCGGGGCGCGGGTGATCGCGGCGGTGAGCTCACCGGACAAGGCGGATGCCGTGCGCGCAGCCGGCGCCGACGAGGTGATCCGCTACGACGAGCAGGATCTGCGGTCGCGTCTGCGCGAGCTCGCGCCCGACGGCGTGGACGTCGTGTTCGACCCGGTCGGCGGCGACGCCACCGAGGTGGCGCTGCGGTCGACCGCCTGGGGTGGTCGCCTGCTGATCATCGGCTTCGCATCGGGAGACATCCCGGCGATCCCCGCCAACCTCCCGTTGCTGAAGGGGTGCGCGGTGGTCGGGGTGTTCTGGGGACGGTTCGCGAGCATCGATCCGGCTCGCAACCGCAGCAACCTCGACACGCTCGCCGCGTGGTGGCGCGACGGCCGCATCGACCCGCTCGTGTCCCAGACGTTCGACCTGGACCATGCCGCCGATGCCCTCCGGTTGATCGGTGACCGCGGGGCCATCGGCAAGCTCGTGGTCACCCCGTAGCCTCGCCACGTCGGGGTCGCACCCCCCGCGGGCGACCACACCCGAGCGCGGGCTGGCGCGCACGTAGGTCGGGTGGCGTTCGCCGAGGACGGCGATCCCGACTCGCCGACCGTGCTACCGGTGAACTACACCTACCACGACGGCGATGTTTTTCTTCCGCACGTTCGTGGGCTCCAAGCTGTTCGCGGCGCTGCGCCGCCAGCGCGCGGCGTTCGAGGTCGACGAGATCGACGACGCGTGGCGGACGGGATGGAGCGTCGTCGCGCTCG
>JAHWKT010000053.1:4456-19517 GCA_019347695.1 Actinomycetota bacterium
CGAGCGGGTGAGAGCACAACCGGAGCGCCGGTCACTGACCGGCACTGCCCGGTCACTGATACGACACGAAGACCGGCGGCGGTGACAACGCCATCGTGTCGGCCGGCGTTCGGACCGGGCTGTCCTCGTCGTAGAAGTTCTTCCAGCCGAACTGCACGCCGGGCGGCGGCGTGGCGGTGATCGACCGCCAGGTCTCCAGCTTCGTGCCCTGCGGCCCCTGCCCGTCCATCTGGACGACGTAGGCCAGCTCGTCGCGGGAGGTGTCCAGGTCCGCGCGGTCGCGCACCATCGACAGTCTGAACTGGTGGATCAGCAGCATCTTCTGGGGCAGGTCGTTGCGTTCGACGAGGTTGGCGAGCCAGTCGGCGACCTCGTTGACCTCCGCGATGCCCACCGACCCGATCTGCCGCAGGTGCTTCTCGTTCGGCCGCAGACGCCACTCCGGGTCCAGCGCGAGTCCTACGTGCGGCTGTCGCAGCAGCCGTCGGTACCGCCTGGCCAGGGTGAGGAAGTCGGTGCGTCCGGGCTGGATGTCCAGCAGCACGTACACGCCGGCCTCGTGGGCCGCGGCGACAGCCGGTTCGAGCTCGGCGACCGCGAGCTCGTTGGCGTAGTTGCCGTCGGGGCCCGCCGACGCCGACGCCACGGTGGCGATGATCTCGAAGCAGGGCAGGATCGTGATGTCATCGTCGGTGACCTGCCGGTACTGGCGGGCCAGGCGCTTGGCGCGGGTGACCGACGCCTCGACCGGTTGCTCGCCGAGCACGCCGAGCGCGGGCGAGCTCGGCACGCCGTACAGCCCGATGTAGCGTCGGGCATGCGGCCGCGCGGGATCGATCACGAGCTGACCGCCGCCTGGCAACTGGCGGCCGCTGGCCAGCGTCGGCAGGTGCGCGGTGACCCGCTGAGGCTCGAGGTCGGCCATCCGCGGGCCGCCGAGCACGATGCGGGGAGGGCGGTCGCGGTCGCCGAGCTCGGACAGGCGGTCGACCACCCGGCGGTCGGCGCGCAGATCGTCGGCGCGGGTGGGCACCACGGCGTGCCCGACCGCGTGTGCGGCGACCACCAACGGCAACGCCGCGGCGTCGCGGGGCCGGACCAGCACGGCGGTGCGCGTCGCCGGCGCCGCCGGTGGCGGGTCGGCGATCAGGTCGTCGATGGCCGCGTCGTCGAACCCGGCCAGCGGCAGCGCATCGGCGGCATCCCGCGCGGCCGCGCGGATGAGCGTGCGAGCGCGCGACCGGTACGCCGGCGGCACGTCGACACGGGTGATGTCGTCGACACCGCTATCGCGGGCCACGTCGGCGACGTCATCCGATCCGACGACGATCGCGCGCTCCACACCGAGCCCGCGGATCGTCGACATCGCCCCGTCGGCGGCGCCGTCCGACGCGGCGTCCGACGGTGCAGGCCCTGCGGGTGCCGCGAGGATCAGCGGCACACGCAGCCGCAACGCCAGCTCTGCCGCAGGCAGCCGGGGCGCCCCGTGTGTCGCGAGCACGACCGTGGGTGCCCGCGCGACGATCGACGACGCCTCCGACGTCCTTGTGCCGGCTGCGACCTTGGTCACGCGATCCTCGAGCGTCGCGGGGACCGCGGCGGAGGGCGCCGGCGATTGCCCTGCGGACGGGGCGGCGCTCGGTGCCCCGGAGGAGACTCCGGAGACGTCCAGCGAGGTCGCCACCACGCCGACGATCACCCCGAGCACGATGGCGGCGACGCTGAGCACGCGGATGGAGACGGACACCGCTCGTGCTCCCTGTGTTGCGGCTGGGACGTGGCGCCGACACGTCGCCGCGGCAGCAGACTACGGCCGTGTCACGTGGTCGCGCCCGTGTGCGCCGCGTCGACGACCTCGCCGATGAGCTCCTCGATCGCGTCCTCGAGCGCCACCACGCCGAGCACCGTAGCAGATCCGCGGACCTGCCCCAGGTGGCTACCCGTACGTTGCAGGGTCTGCACGATGTCGTCGACCGTGGCGTCGGCGGGAATCTCGGGGAGCGGCCGGATCCGCTCACCGGGCACCGCGCAACCGGGTTCGAGGTCCAGCACGTCCTTGACGTGCACGTAGCCGCGCAACGCGCCCTCGGTGCCGCGGACAGGGAAGCGCGAGAAGCCGGTGCGGGCGACGAGATCCTCGACCTGGTCGGCCGTGGCGGCCGGGTCGATCGACACGAGCTCATCTCGGCCGATCACGAGGTCGTCGGCCTGCACCTGCCCGACCCGCAGCGCGCCCGTGAGGAGCTCGTGCTCCTCATGGTCGAGCAGCCCCTCACGCCGCGATTCGGCCAGCATCGCGGCGACCTCCTCGGCGGTGAACGCTGACAACACCTCTTCACGCGGTTCGACGCGCAGCAACCGCAGGACACCGTTGGCGGTGGCGTTGAGCAGCCAGATCACCGGCTTCGCGATCCGCACCACGGCCGCCAGCAGCGGACCCAGCAGCAACGCGGTCCGCTCCGGCGCGGCCAGCGCCAGGTTCTTTGGGACCATCTCGCCGAGCACCATGTGGAGGTAGACCACGATGCCGAGCGCCAGGACGAACGCGATCGGGTGCAGCAGCGACTCGGGCATCCCAACGGCTTCGAACGGCCGCTCGAGCAGATGGGCGATCGCCGGTTCCCCGACCGCGCCCAACCCCAGAGAGCACACGGTGATGCCCAGCTGCGCGCCGGCCAGCATCAACGACACCCGTTCCATCGCCCAGAGCGTCGTCCGCGCACCACGGCCGCCCTCGATGGCCAGCGGCTCGATCTGGCTGCGCCGCGCGGAGATCAGCGCGAACTCGGCGCCCACGAAGAAGGCGTTGCCCAGGAGGAGGGCGACGGTCAGCGCGAGCGCGGCGCCATCACTCACCCGGCTCACCCGTCTCGTCGTCGCGGGCGAGTGGCGTCAGCTTGATCCGATCGACCCGCAGACCGTCCATCCGGATCACCTCGAACGCCCAGTCGCCGACCTCGATCCCGTCGCCGACCTCTGGGAGGCGGTCGAGCGTGTCCAAGATGAAGCCCGCCACGGTGTCGTAGCCGTCGTCATCGGGCACGGGGGGACCGAGCGTGCGGATCTCGTCGGGACGCAGCAGGCCGGTCACGATGTAGCTGCCGTCGGCGCTGAGCTGCACACGGGACACCGGCCGGTCGTGCTCGTCCTCGACGTCGCCGACGAGCTCCTCGACGAGGTCCTCCAGCGTGATGATGCCGTCGGTTCCTCCATACTCGTCCACGACGACGGCGATCTTGCTCGCGGACCGGCGCAGCTGACGCAGCAAGGTGTCCAGCTCGATCGATTCGGGTACGAACAGTGGCTCGACCGCGATGTCGGCGACCCCGGTGATCTCCCGCTGCTCGCGTGGCACACGCAGCACGTGACGGAGATCGACCACGCCGATGATGTCGTCCGCTCCACCGTCACCGGTGATCGGGAAGCGGGACAAGCCGCTCTGGCGCGCACGGGTCAGCACCTGTGCCACCGACGTGTCGGCGTCGACGAAGTGCACGCGCAGACGCGGCGTCATCGCGTCGGTGGCCGAGCGCTCGCCGAACTCCAGGCCCCGCGACAGCAGCGCCGCCGTGGGCCGTGGCAACGTCCCCATCTCCGCCGAGCGGCGGACCAGCGACCGCAGCTCCTGGGGTGCCCGCGCGGACGCCAGCTCCTCCTGCGGATCGATGCCCATCGTGCGCACGAGCCAGTTCGCGTTGCCGTTGAGCAGCCTGATGAGCCAGCCGGCCGCGCGGGTGAACGCGCGCTGCGGACCGCTGACGCGAGCCGCGACGGGCCAGGGCCTGGCGATCGCGAGGTTCTTGGGAACCAGCTCGCCGAGCACCATCTGCAGACCGGTCGCCACCACGAGCGCGGTGGTCACCGCGACGCCGCCGGCTGCTGCCTCGGCAACGCCGAGGTCGGCCAGCGGTCCCCGCAACAGCGTCGCGAGCGACGGCTCGGCCAGGTACCCGACGATCAGCGACGTGATCGTGATGCCCAGCTGTGCGCCCGACAGCTGCGTCGACAGGCTCTGCAGCGCCGCCAGCACGCCGGCAGCGGTCTCGTCACCATCCTCCGCGGCGTCGGCGACCGTCGAGCGGTCGACGGTCACCAGGCTGAATTCGGCAGCGACGAACAGCGCGTTGGCGAGCAGCATCACGCCGCCCACCGCAAGCAGCAGCCAGGCGGTGCTCATCGACGGTGAGGCGCCGGCGGCGGCGGACACGGGTGCATGGGCCGCCATTGTCGCCGCGTCGGGAGCGGCTCATGCGCTCGACCGGTCATGTCGTCGAGGTGCGTCGTGCGGCGCGGGTGCCGACCGCAGCCACCAGCAACGCGGCGCAGCCCACGCCTGCGGCGACCGCGATCAGCGTGCTGCGATCACCCTGAGCCACGGCGATCCCGATGAGCGCCCACACGAGCACGAGGGCCAACGGGGTGTCGTCCCGACGGAGCAGCATGACGATCCCGACCACGGTGGCCGCGGTCAGCAGTGGCGGTGGCCATGTTCGTCCTGGTCGTCCGGCCGCACACTGGATGGGTGTGCGCACCGTTCACGGTAGTGCTCCGGACGGAACGTTGCGTAGGCGATGTCACGACCGTGGCCGGGCCGGCGCGCCGCGTCGTGGGCACGGCCGGGTCCGCCGCGATGCGATCCGAGGCTAGGCGACCGTCCGTGTCGGGCGCCGCGTCAGATCGTCGCATGCCGCGCACACTGAGGCCGGGATGACGCCGAGGTGCATGAGCCGCGCGAACAGGCGGCAACCCAGGCACAGGCCGGCAGCGGCCTCGAGCGTCGCCGCGAACAGGATCGCCGCGACCGCCACCAGCGCGACCGTCGTGGCGCCGAGGGCGAAGTGCGAGATGGCGGCCGTCACCGACAGCGCCGCGCCGATGCCCTGCGCGAAGCGCTTCGGTGGGCCCGGCACCAACCGCGGTGTCGCCCGCAACCGCGGGGTGATGCCGCGGGTCACCACCTGCGCCAGTGGGCTGAGCGTCGGGCCCGTGGCGACCCGCGCGACGAACCCGTACGCGACGATGGCGATCAGCCACGTGGCGCCGGACAGGATGGCCAGGCACAGCAGCATCACGCCGGCGGCGACGAGCCTGGCCGAGACCTCGTTGACCGAATCGGGAAAGCGAAAGAGCGCGCGCATGGCGACACGCTACGCGCCGGGCGCACCCGACGGCGGAGGGGCAACGCTGCAAACGCGTGCGCGGGTCCGCGCCCCTGTGGAACAGGTCACCCAACGCGTCACCGTCCCACCGCTGCGCTGGCTACTCGGGTTGGTGCCCGTGTCCGAATCCGTTGGTGAACACGACATCGCTGTCGGCCGACCGGTCCGGCGCGGCGCCGTACGGCGGCGGGGGTGCCTGGGCTGGCTCGCGGTCGATCACGATGTCCGCATCGCTATCGTCGGGACGGGCGACCGCCTGCAGGCGTCGTGGCCGCACGACCTCGAACTCGGCTGCCGGTTCCGCCGGGAAGATCCGCGACACGATCAGCAGGCCACGACCGTCGATCTCGTGCGCCCGCAGGCGTTGCAGGGCGATGTCGAGACCCATCTCGTCGAGCCAGACGACGATGGTGCCGAGCGCCGGTGACACGTGCTCGCAGAACACGACCATGCGCGGCCGTGCGAGCAACGCGGGCCGCAGCGCTGCTCCGGTGTGCGACATCAGACGCTGCAGGGCCGTCTCGTCGGCGCGGTGCTGCCCCTGCGCACGCAGGTACCGGGCGTGCATGTCCGCGAGCGTCCCGGGTTCCAGACGGCTGGCGTAGGCGGCCTGTGTGAGCGCGCGCAACAGGACGGCCTGCGGATCGTCGTCGATCAGGACCACGCCGACCACCAGCCGGCCGTCCGCACCGATGCCGAGGACGTCGATGATGACCTCGTCGGCGGAGGTGTCGCTCTGCCACCGCAGATCGGTCGCCACGATCCGCGTCTTGGCACCGAGCAGCTGTGGATGCTGGGTGATCCAGTCGGTGTAGGAGTCCGCGGTTGGCGGACCGGTGTCACGCAGGCTGACCGGTTCGGACAGCCGGGCGTCGATGCCGTCGATGGCGAACACCAGATGATGGACCATGAGTTGACCTACCGCTTCGCTACCGGCGCGGCGCGGCTGCCGCCACGCCACCTCAGGGATGCGGCCGGGCGTCGTCGTGGCTGGCGACGTGCATCGCGTCCGACGGTGCCTGGCCGGTTGTTGCTGCGTCGAGCGGGGAAGGGCGTCCATTACGCTGCTCGTGTGCCGGGAACCTATACCCTGCGTGCCGTGATTGTTACGTCAGGACATATCGACGCACGAGCCGACCGAGCCCGCAGCTGCCCGGCGGGGCCTGCGAAGCCGCTTGTGACGGTCACGCAGAAGCTGCCTGGAGACCGAGCGCGCGGTGCACGCCTCGTCACCGCCCTCGTCACCGCCCTCGTCGCCGGTTCCACGGCGGTTCGCGACGCGCTGATGACACTCTCCGCCGTCCCATACGGGCGCCTCGCCCGGATACGTCGGACTACACATTCGGTGAGATATCCGTCACGGAGCGCCCATTGTCTCTGCTGCTCGTGCTGTTGATCCCCCTTGCTGTGTCGGCGATCACCGTCGGTGGTCGGCACCACGCCACCGCGCGCCGCGCGCACCCCGCGCCACGTGAGCTGGTGCGTCGGGCGCTGGTGGTGCTGCCCCCCCACGATGACCAGCGGGCGCTGCTGCGGGCGGTCGACCGGGTGCTCGAGACCGACCCGCGTGTGGACGTGCTCGTGGTCGAGTCGTCGCGTTCCTCACAGGGCGCCCATCAGATCTCGCCGCGGGTCACCGTGGTGCGGGATCCTTCCGTGGACTCGGACACCGTCGCGCTGCAGCTCGGTGCGGCCCGTGCGTTGGCCCATGGCTACGACGCGATGATCGAGCTGTCGGTGCCACAGTCGCGGCTCGCCCGCCGGATCACACCGCTGCTCGAGGCGCTCGACGACGGGGCCCACGTTGCCGTCGGATCGCGTTACGTTCCCGGAGGTCGCGTGATCGGGTGTTCGCAGGGGCGACGGCTCGCCAGCCGCACCGCGAACGCCGCGCTGCGCTGGATCACCGGCGTGCCGGTCAGCGACCTGACGGCCCACATCCGGGCATACCGGCGATCGGTGGTCGAGCAGGTCCTGCTGCGCGCCACAGGCACGTCCCGGGCGCTCGACGTCGACGTCATGCTGCGCTGCTGGCACGCCGGACTGCAGGTGACCGAGGTCCCCGTCACCGCCGCCGGGCCTGTCTGCACCGCGATCACGCCGGCCGGTGGCCGGGAGCTGCTCGCCAGGGTGTTCACCGCGCGCCGCCGACGGCAGCTGCCGTCACACGTCGCCGGCGCGGTCGACTGCACCGACGCGGTGATCGTGTCCGCCAAAGGCTGATCCACCGCTGGCGCCGCTCGGGATCGTCGCCAGCGTCGCGGTCATGGATCGGGGACTGGGCGTCGCAAGCGCCTTCGGCTTCTCGACCGTCCTGTTCGCCGGCGCCTCGCAGCTCGCGGCGATCGAGGTGCTCGGCAGCGATGCGCCCGCGCTCGTCGCGGTCGGCACGGTGGCCGTCGTCAACATGCGGTTCGTGATGCACTCGGCGGCCCTGGCGCCGTTCCTCGACAAGGTAGGCCTGGGTTCCCGCCCGCTGGGCTGCTGGTCGGCGCGGGAGCCGGGATCGCGGCCGGCGTGTTGGCGGCCACGAGATGATCGAGCCGGCTACCGCCCGGCTGGTGATCATCGCCGGTGGTGCCGTGACGTGGCGTGGAAGACCAGAAGTGTGGTCGTGACCTGCTGGTGGGCGGTGGCGCCCTGGCGGGCCTCACGGCGCTGGGCGTCGGCAGCTGACACACCCGCCCGCGACCTCGCCGCTACCCTGGCTGGTAGAGACGAAGGGGGTGCGCATGCGAGGCTGGCTGATGGTCGCGGTGATCGGCATCGGCACCGTGCTGCTGTTCGTGCTCGGCATCCGTGCCCTGCTGCGCGGCCGGCGCGTACCGACGCGGGCCAAGCTTGCCGTCGCCGGCGCCATCGTCTGGCTGCTCTCACCGATCGACGTCATCCCGGATGTGGTGCCGGCGCTGGGCATTCTCGACGACGTGGCCGTCCTGATCGCGGCGGTCCGGTATGTGCTCGGGCAGCTCGAGCCGGACCAACCGATCGAGCGGCGACTGGGACAGCGCCGCCCGGTCGACGTGTCGGATTGGCGGATCACCGAGGACCCGCCGGACCCCGCCTGAACCGACTGACGCCGGCCGGCCGTGGTGCCTACAGCGACTGGACGATGAAGATCAGCGCGGCAAGTCCGACGAGGACGGCGACGACGATGAACAGGGTTCGTTGATTCACGGCACTGCTTTCTACTAGTGCGGTCCGAAGTGGCTGCACGGTACCCGAAGTGGCTGCACGGTACCCCATGGAAGCACGGCTATATGCGCAGCATGCGCTACCTGCTCCCGCATCACGTGGTGCGCGGACTCCGCCCGATGTCGGCTACCGTGAGGCAGTCGAGCGCGCGTAGCGCGGCAGTCCGCAGGCGCAGCTTGAGCTCGCGGCCGCCACCGCCCACGATCACGCGGTCCAGCCGCATGATCGGCTCATCGACGAACACCGGCACGTCGTCGGGCAACGCGATCGGCGTGACGCCGCCGGGCACCATGCCGGTCCGCTCGATCGTCTCGTCGGCCCCGGCGAACGACGCCTTGCGAGCGTCGACCAGCAGTCGCGAGTGGCGGTTGAGATCCAGCTGCCTGGTCGCCTGGACCACACACGCCGCGTAGCGTAGGTCGCCGGTCTTGGACCGGACGAGGATGCAGTTGCCGGATTCTTCCGGCGCGTAGCCGTAGTGCGCACAGAAGGCCGCCGTGTCCGCCGACTGCGGGTCGATCCAGATCTCCTCGACCGCAGGATCCAGTGCCCGCGCCGTCGCGAGCACACGGGCCTGCAGCGCAGCGATGGGTTCCACCGCTGGCACCCTAGCGGCAGTGGCACACGATCGTGCGCCGGCGACGAGAGGCACGTGCATGGCAGCGGCCGACGGCGAGACGTGGTGGCGGCGCGGCGTCTTCTACCAGATCTATCCGAGGTCGTTCCAGGACACCGACGGTGACGGCATCGGCGACCTGCGCGGCATCGTCGAGCGCCTCGACCACCTGGTGTGGCTCGGCGTCGATGCCGTGTGGCTCTCGCCGATCTACGCGTCGCCGATGGAAGACGGGGGGTACGACATCACCGACCACACCGCCGTCGATCCCGTGTTCGGCACCCTCGAGGACGCCGACGCGCTGCTCGCCGAGGCGCACCGGCGCGGGCTGCGGATCGTCCTCGACTTCGTGCCGCACCACACCTCCCATCGGCATCCGTGGTGCATCGAGTCACGCAGCGACCGCGGTGCAAAGCGGCGGGACTGGTACGTCTGGCGCGACCCCGCCGCTGACGGCGGGCCGCCCACCAACTGGCGCAGCATCAGCGACGAACGACCCGGCTCCGCGTGGCACCTCGACGAGCGCACCGGGCAGTACCAACTGGCGACGTTCTCTCCTGCACAGCCGGACTTCAACTGGGCGAACCCAGCCGTGCGGGAGGCCATGGCCGACGTGCTGCGATTCTGGCTCGACCGTGGCGTCGACGGGTTCCGCATCGACATGGCGACCTTCCTCGGCAGCGACGAGCAGTTCCGCGACGAGGAGACGCCGGCGGGTGGCCCGCCCGTGGACTACGTCCGTGACGCCCGCTACCACTTCAACCGCCCCGAAGCGAAGGATCACCTCCGCGAACTGCGCGCGGTCGTCGACGGCTACCCCGACCGTGTGCTCATCGCCGAGATGCTCTACGACTCGCCGATCGACGTGCTGGTCGAGTTCGCACGCGACGCCGGCATCGACCTCGCGGCGAACTTCGGCCTCATCACGCAGCCGTTCACGGCGGAGGCGATCGCCGCGTACGTCGAGGCCTACGACGAAGCGACGGAAGCGGGCGACGTGTGGCCGAACTGGTGCCTCGCCAACCACGACATGCCCCGCCCGACACGCCTGGGGTGGCCCACCGCCCGCACGGCCATGCTGCTGTTGTTGACGCTACGGGGGACGCCGTTCATCTACTACGGCGACGAGCTCGGCATGCCCAACGTCGACGTGCCGCCCGACCGGCGTGACGACCGCTGGTCGGTGTCGCTGGCGGGTGTGACCCGCGACGCGTTTCGGACACCGATGCGCTGGGACGCTGGACCCAACGCCGGGTTCTGTCCGCCGGACAGTCGCCCCTGGCTCCCGGTCGGTGACGACCACGAGCGCGTCAACGTCGCGGTGCAACGCGACGATCCAGGCTCGATGCTGCACCTGACGCGACGCCTGCTCGTGCTGCGCCGCAGGACGCCGGCGCTGACAGTCGGCACCTCTACGCGCATGCGTGGTCTTCCGACCGGGTGCCTGGGGTTCACCCGGACCGCTCGCGGGCAGCGGATGCTGGTGCTGTGCAATCTCGCGCGACGCGACGCCACCGTCGAGCTGACCGGCGTCGGGCCACCCAGGATCGTGGAGACGACCGGCGCTGCGGCGCTCACCGCAGCCGGTGCGGTCGTGGAGCTGGGCGCCGGATCGGCGATCGTCCTGCAGCTGCCGTGAGTAGCTGCGTGGTGCATGTGGGACGGCGAGCGCCCGCCGACAGCGGTAGTTTTCTTGTCCACAGGTCCACCTGGCGGGTCACGGACCCGGCCCGGTGACCGTGCCGTCGCACTGGCCCGCCGCTACAACCACAGGTCCTGACCAGATGACCGCAACCACTCCGGCGCTCGACGGCGCCACCGTGCTCGTCACCGGCGGTTCCGGATTCATCGGCGGCGCTGTCGTGGCCCGCCTGATCGCCGCCGGCGCCGGCGTCCGCATCGTCGACCGCAACCCGTCGGACACCGACACGCCGACGGTGCTCGGCGACCTGCGCGAACCGGGCGTCGTCGAACGCGCCGTGACGGCCGACCTCGACGGGATCGTGCATCTGGCCGCGCGGACCTCCGTGCTCGAGTCGGTCGCGCACCCGCGGCAAACGACCGAGCACAACGTCGGGGTCACCGCGGCACTGCTCGAACGGGCGCGCGCGGTCGGCGTGCCGCGGTTCTTCCTCGCCTCGACGAACGCCGTGACCGGCGATGTGGGAACCCGCACGATCACCGAGGACATCCCCCTGCGTCCGCTCACGCCGTACGGCGCGACCAAGGCCGCGTGCGAGATGCTGTGCAGTGGTTACGGTGCGAGCTACGGGATGCAGACGTGCGCGCTTCGGCTCACCAACGTGTACGGCACCGGCATGCTGCACAAGGACAGCTTCGTGCCACGCCTCATGCGGGCCGCCCGCTCCGGCGAGGTGGTCCAGATCTACGGCGACGGGACGCAGCGCCGGGACCTGGTCAACAGCGACGACGTGTGCGCCGCGCTGTTCCGCGCGTGGGAGGCGGCGGCGACGGGACCGTTGATCGTCGGATCGGGCCGCTCGATCAGCGTGCTCGAGCTCGTCGAGGCCGGCCGCGAGGCGACCGGTCAGGAACTGCCGGTCAAGCACGTCGAGGCCAAGCCGGGCGAGATGCCGGCCGTGATCGTGTCGATCGACCGCGCCCGGCGGCTCGGCTACGAACCGAAGGTGCCGCTCGTCGAGGGGCTGCGCCGCGTCTGGGACGAGTTCCGCGCGGCCGCCGTGCACTGACGGGTCGCCAGGCGCATGGCGACCACCACGTCCCCGCCCGCACCCGCCACCGCACGACCGGCGCGGCCGGTGTCGGCGCTCGACGCGGTCCGTGACCACTGGCTGTTCGCGCTGCTGTTCGTCGTCGGTGTGGCCCTGCGGGTCGTCACCTTCCTGGCGTACCGGCCGGCGCTGCTGTACATCGACTCGCTGTCGTACCTGTCCAACATCGGTCCGCTGCGCCCATCCGGCGCCCGTCCGATCGGCTACTCGATCTTCCTGCGCCCGCTGACGGTGTTCGGTGATCTGCGGGTCGTGCCCATCGTGCAGCATGGCATCGGCCTCGCGCTGGCCGTCGGGATCTACGTGCTGCTGCGGCGCGCGGGTACGCGCCGCTGGCTGGCCGCGTTCGCCGCGG
The DNA here is from genome assembly GCA_019347695.1 of Actinomycetota bacterium. Taxonomy (GTDB): domain Bacteria; phylum Actinomycetota; class Nitriliruptoria; order Euzebyales; family JAHELV01; genus JAHELV01. The sequence continues at coordinate 16,535 of JAHWKT010000053.1, forward strand.
CGCCGATGCTGCTCGACGCGTACCAGCTGCAGATCGAGCAGAACGTGCTGTCGGAGACGCTGTTCCAGGCGATGATCTTCGTCGGCCTCGTGCTGCTGATCGATGGTGTCGGTCGGCGACGGTCGTGGCCGCGTCGGCTGGTCACCGCGGGGGTGGCGGGCGCCGTCCTCGGCATGGCAGTGCCGGTGCGGCTGATCGGGCAGGCCGTGGTCGTGGCCGGTGTGGGGTACCTGCTGCTCGAACGTGGTCGCCGCTGGTCGCAGCGCATCGTGGCGGCCGGGCTGTTCGCCGCGGTGTTCGCGATCCCTGTGCTGACCTACATGGCGTACTTCCAGGCGTGGACCGGAGACTTCACCCTCACGCCGGTCGGTGGGCGCGTGATGTACGGACGCACCGCCGTCCTCGTCGACTGCGACCGCATCGAGATTCCCGCCGATCAGCGCGACCTGTGCCCCGACGAGCCGCTCGGGCAGCGGCTCAAGATCGACAACTACGTCTGGAACCAGGAATCACCGATCAACCGGCACGACCCGCCACGCGGGCTCACCGAGGACGAGTCCCTGCGCGAGTTCGCCGGGCACGTGATCCGGCAGCAGCCGGTCGACGTCGCCCAGGCAGTCCTGATCGACATGGGCAAGATGTTCTGGCCGACCAAGGCGCAGTTCGACAATGACGTCGACGTCGGGCGGTGGCAGTTCCAGGAGGTCTACCCCCGGTACGGGCACTACCGGTTCGTGCTGAACGCCTACGACGCCCGCCCCCAGGTGGCGCCCGTGCTTGCCGCGATGCTGCGCCGCTACCAGCTCAGCATCGGCTACACGCCCGGGCCGGTGCTGTTGGTCGCGCTGCTCGTCGGCCTGAGCGCCGGCCTGGGGTTCGGCCGGGCCCGCGGCTCGCCGCTGCGCGCCGCGTGCCTGCTGTTCGCGGTCACCGGCGCGATGCTCGCCCTGCTGCCCGCGGTGTACGAGTTCTCGTGGCGCTATATGCTGCCCGCGCTCGTGACCATGCCCGTCGCCGGCGCGCTGGGTGTGACGGCCTTCACCGATCGGATCCGCACGATGACCGCCACCGCTGACCAGCCAGCGACGGCGACGACCGACGACGCGATCGATCGCGCCGCGACGACGCGGTTCACCCGCATGTACCAGGCGCCACGGCTCGGCCCGATCGCCGTGGTGATTGCGGCCTACAACGAGCAGGACGCGATCGGCGACGTGCTCGGCGCGATCCCGACCACGATCGAGGCCACCCCGGTCAGCGTCGTGGTGATCGACGACGGCTCAGCAGATGCGACCGGCGACGTGGCGCGTCGTCACGGTGCGATGCTCGTCGAACCGGGCGTGAACCGGGGGCAGGGCGCCGCGCTGCGGCTGGGCTACCGCGTCGCCCGCGAGCACGGCGCGACGATCATCGCCACGCTCGACGCCGACGGGCAGTACGATCCCGCGGAGCTACGCACCGTGGTCGCGCCGATCCTGCGCGGCGAGGCCGACTTCGTCACCGGTTCGCGACGGCTGGGCCGCGAGGAGACCACCGACAACTTCCGCCGCGCGGGCGTGCGGTTCTACGCCTGGCTCGTCAGCGTGCTGACGCGCCAACGGATCACCGACACCTCCTTCGGACTGCGGGCGATGCGTGCCGAGGTCACGTCGACCGTGACGCTGCGGCAACCCCAGTACCAGTCGTCCGAACTGCTGATCGGCGCGTTGGCCCACGGCTTCCGTGTCGTCGAGGTGCCCACGACCATGCGCCAGCGCACCGCGGGTGAGTCCAAGAAGGGCCACAATCTGCTGTACGGGCTGCGCTACGGCGGGGTGGTCGTCGGCACCTGGCTCAGGGAACGCGCTCCACGGGGCGCTCGGCGGGGTCAGAAGGTGGACCCGTCGGGCGCTCCCGGAACACCAGACGATCCAGCAGGACGTACTTCGCGAGGAACAACCCGCCGTTGATCGCTACGAACGTCACGCTGACCAGCATGACGTCGATCACCCGTGGCAGCTCGACCGACTGCAGCCAGCGATCGACGGCCCAGGTGCCCGCCGCGGCCGCGACCACGTTGACCGCGACGACGGCGGCGTAGGGCAGCAGCTCCGTCCGCAGTGGCGGCCGGCCGCGGCGCCGCCATGTCCACCGACGGGTGAGCAGGTAGTTGGTAGGGACACCGACGGCGTAGGCGAGCACGGTCGCGACCTGCGGCGACGTCAGCTCCAGGCCGTACGCCAGGAGGAAGACGAGGTTGCTCGCGCCGAACGCCACGACCGAGCTCACCGCGAAGCGCGAGAACCGGCGAGTGCCGGGGCGGCGCCACCACTGCCGCAGGTGACCACCGGTGCGGGTTCCATCCATCGCGCCTGATGCTACGGTGTCGGGCGGATCATTGCTCGGCGACGGCGCGAGCGTGTGGCGAGCCGATGCGATCAACGGTCCCCACGTGCGTTTATGCACCGGATCATTGGGTGAGTCTCGGGACAATTGGCATCGTGCGACCGACGTAGTAGGTTTCCCGGTCAAGATGGCACAAAGGATCCCCATGCGCACGCTGGTTCTGGGCGGAGACGGCTACCTCGGCTGGCCGACGGCGCTGCACCTGTCGCAGGCAGGGCACGATGTCGCCGTAGCCGACAACTTCGCACGTCGGCAGTATGACTACGAGCTCGGTGTCGAGAGCCTGGTGCCCATCCAGACGCTCCAGACGCGCATCGGCGTGTGGAAGGAGCTGACCGGCCAGGAGATCACGGGCTTCGTCGGCGACCTCACCGACGCGGAGTTCACGATCGGGATGATCCGGTCGTTCCGTCCGGACACCATCGTGCACTTCGGTGAGCAGCGCGCGGCGCCCTACTCGATGATCGACCGCTCGCACGCGGTGTACACCCAGGTCAACAACGTGGTGGGCACACTGAACGTACTGTACGCGATCGGTGAGATCGACCGCGACATCCACCTGGTCAAGCTGGGGACGATGGGCGAGTACGGCACGCCC
>JAHWKT010000054.1:0-5849 GCA_019347695.1 Actinomycetota bacterium
CGCACGCCGCCGTGCCGACCAGCCGGGGCCGGCCGCCGACTCGGTCGACGGGGTCGCGTTGCGCACCGGCTATCCGCGGTGGATCGTCGCCGCGGCCACGCAGCGGTTCGGTGCGACGGGCGTCGCCGAACTGCGCGCCGGCAACGACCCGGCCGGCCTGACGGTGCGCGGCGACGACGTCGCCGCGCTGCGGGCGGCGCTCGAGGCCGCCGGCGTGACGGTGACGCCCGGCGCCCTGGATCCCGCGGCGCTACACCTCGACGGCATGGCCCCCGGTGACGTGCTCGATCGGTTCCCGCAGGCGGTGATCCAGGACGAGGCTTCCATGGTCGTCGCACGGGTGGCCGCCGCGGCGGCGCCACCGGACGGTCCCGTACTCGATGTCTGCGCGGCGCCAGGCGGCAAGGCCACCCACCTGGCCATCCTCGGACGCAGCGTCGTCGCCGCCGACCGCAGCGCAACCCGGATGGAAATGGTGGCCGACCTGGCCTCCCGTGTCGGTGTGGCCATCGACCGGGTCGTCGCCGATGGCGCGCGTCACCCCTGGCCGCGGGACGCCTTCGCCGGCGCGCTCGTGGACGCGCCGTGCAGCGGTCTGGGTGTCGTGCGGCGGCGCCCCGAGCTGCGCTGGCGTCGCGACGCCGCCGACATCCCTGCGCTGGCCGCGTTGCAGGGTGCGTTGCTCGACGCCACCGCGTCCGTGGTCCGTCGCGGCGGCGCGCTGGTCTACAGCGTGTGCACGTGGACCACGGAGGAGACGGCCGCCGTGGTCGAGGCGTTCCTCGCCAGGCGCCGCGACTTCGCGGTCGATCCCGACCCGCTCGCGCCGCGCAGCGCGACGGCCGGTCCGGGTCTGCAGCTCAACTCGGCGCTGCACGGCTGCGATGGGATGTACGTGGTCGTGCTCCGCCGCGGCGGGTGACCGCACGCCGGCCGTGTAGATCGTCACGGCCCGCACGCCCCGGGCGGTCGCACCCCGTCGACTGCCAGCGGCTACGCTGAGAAGGAAGGCGGAAAGGCCACCGATGGATGACGCGCGCGTTATGCGGCGCGCGCTCGAGCTTGCTGAGCGCGGGCGGGCGACCGTGTCACCGAACCCCATGGTCGGCTGCGTGATCATGGCGGACGGCGACGTGGTCGGTGAGGGCTGGCACCATGTCGCCGGTGGGCCCCACGCCGAGGTGGTGGCACTGCGCGCAGCCGGGGCACAGGCGCGCGGTGCGACGGTGTACGTCACGCTCGAGCCGTGCACCCACACGGGACGGACCCCGCCGTGCGTCGACGCCCTGATCAGCGCCGCGGTGGGACGGGTGGTCATCGCGACCACCGATCCGAACCCGGCAGCCGCCGGCGGCGCCGACGCGCTGCGAGGCGCGGGGATGGCCGTCGACGTCGGTCTGCTGCGTGACGAGGCGATGGCGCAGAACGCGATGTTCCTCCACGGTGTCCGGACCCGCCGCCCGTTCGTGTGGTGCAAGGGCGCGGTCAGCCTGGACGGCAGGGTCACCGCCGCCGACGGGACGTCGCGGTGGCTGACCAGTGCTCCCGCACGCCGCCACGCCCACGAGCTGCGTGGCCAGGTCGATGCGATGGTCGTCGGTTCGGGCACCGTGCTCGCCGACGACCCGCAGCTGACCGTGCGCCTGGACGGCTGGACGGGATCGCAGCCGCTGCGGGTGGTACTCGACGGCCGTGCCCGTACCCCGGTCACCGCACACGTCTTCGATCGCGACGCTGCGTCGCTGCTGCTGGTCGCCCCGGACGCCCACGCAGACGTCGCGCGCGAGGCGGGCATCGACGTGGCTGAGATCAAGACCGACGCGCGCGGTCATCTGGACCCCGCTGCCGTGCTCGACGAGTTGTGGCACCGTGGCGTGCGCAGCGTGCTGGTCGAGGGCGGCCCCACGGTGTTGAGCTCCTTCGTCGACGCCGGCCTGTTCGACCGGCTGCTCGTCTACGTCGCACCGTTGCTGCTCGGTGACGTGGGCACGCCGCTGCTCGGTGGCGGTCCCGCGACGCTCGCCGACGCCGAGCGGTTCGTGCTCGAACGCGTCGAGCACATCGGCGACGACGCGGTGCTGCAGCTCACCAGAAGCCAGGAGTGAGGCGATGTTCACCGGGATCGTCGAGGCCGTCGGGACGGTGGCGCAGGTGGCACCGGGCCCTGCCGGCGCCCGCCTGACGGTCGTGCACCCGTGGAGCGCGCAGCTCGCGCTCGGCGAGTCCGTGAGCGTCAACGGGTGCTGTGTGACCGTCGCCGTCCACGACGACGAGCGGTTCACAGCCGACCTGATGGGCGAGACCCTCGACCGCACGACGCTGGGCGAGCTCGAGGCCGCCGACCCGGTGAACCTCGAGCGCGCACTTGCCGCCGACGGCCGGCTCGGCGGGCACGTGGTCCAGGGCCATGTCGACGGCGTCGGGACGGTCGCTGCGATCACCCCGCACGACGCCTGGACGGTGCTCGCGGTCGCGACGGACACCCGGCTTGCGCCATACCTGGTCGAGAAGGGATCGATCGCGGTCGACGGGACGTCGCTGACGGTGATGGGTGTGCGGTCGGACCCCGGCGGGTCGGTGGTGTTCGAGGTCGGCCTGATCCCGCACACGCTCGACGCCACGGTGCTGGGTCGACGTGACGTCGGCGACCGCGTGAACCTCGAGACCGACGTGCTCGCGAAGTACGTGGAACGGTTGCTGGCGGGTGGCGCCGCCACCCCCTACACACCGCCGGTTGCGAAGGGCGCGTCATGAGCCTCGCGTCGATCCCCGAGGCCATCGACCGCATCCGCGCCGGCGGCTGCGTCGTGGTCGTCGATGACGAGGACCGCGAGAACGAGGGCGATCTGATCATGGCGGCGGAGTGGGCGACGCCGGAGAGCATCGGGTTCTTCGTCCGCCACACGTCCGGCGTGATCTGCGTCGCGACCACCGGTGCGCGGCTCGATGCGCTCGAGCTGCCGCAGATGGTCCCGCTCAACACCGATCCCAAGGGCACGGCGTTCACGGTCTCCGTGGACGTGCGCGGACGGACGTCCACGGGCATCTCGGCGGCGGACCGCGCGGCGACGATCCAGGCGATCGTCGACGATGAGACCAAACCGGCCGACCTGCAGCGCCCGGGTCACGTGTTCCCCCTGCGCGCGGCTCCCGGCGGTGTGCTCAAGCGCGCCGGCCACACCGAGGCGGCGGTGGATCTCGCGCGCATGGCCGGCCTGCGACCGGCTGGCGCACTGTGCGAGATCGTCAACGACGACGGCACGATGGCACGGCTGCCCGACCTCGAACACTTCGCCGCGGCGCACGGCCTGCCGCTGATCTCGATCGCCGACCTCATCGCGTACCGCCGGCAGCACGAGCAGCTCGTGCACCGGGTGGCCGAGGCCACCATCCCCACGCCGTACGGCCCGTTCACCGCCATCGCCTACGAGTCGGAGATCGACAGCCAACAGCATCTCGCGCTGGTGCGTGGCGATGTCGACGGGAAGGGTGAGGTCCTCGTGCGCATGCACTCCGAGTGCCTCACTGGCGATGTCTTCGGTAGCCTGCGGTGCGACTGCGGCACACAGCTGCACGACGCGATCCGGCAGGTCGCCGAGGCCGGCGAAGGCGTGGTCGTCTACATCCGCGGGCATGAGGGTCGGGGCATCGGGATCGTGCACAAGCTGCAGGCGTACAAGCTGCAGGACGGCGGCCGCGACACGGTCGAGGCCAACATCGACCTGGGCCTACCGGCCGACGCCCGCGACTACGGGACGGGTGCGCAGATCCTGGTGGACCTCGGTCTGTCGACGCTGCGCCTGTTGACGAACAACCCCGCCAAGCGCGCCGGTCTGGAAGGCTATGGTCTGCAGATCGTCGAGCGGGTACCGCTCGAGACGACACCGACCAACGAGAACCTGCGCTACCTGCAAACCAAGCGCGACCGCATGGGCCACGACCTCGCACTGCCCGATGTGTCTCATATAGCGCCAGCGGTAGGCACCCAGGACGTGTCTCATATAGCGCCAGCGGTAGGCACCCCCCCACCTCCCGAGGAGACAGCAGGATGAGGATCGTCGAAGCCACACTCGATGGCAGCGGACTGCGCATCGGCATCGTCGTGACCCGATTCAACGACACGGTCACCCGGCGACTGCTCGACGGCGCCGTCGACAGCCTCCGCCGGCACCACGTCGGCGACGACGACATCACGGTCGCGTGGGTGCCCGGTGGATGGGAGCTGCCGGTGGTCGTCCGGCGAATGGTCGACAGCGGCCACGTGGACGCGGTCATCGCGCTGGCGGCGGTCGTGCGTGGTCAGACCGCGCACTTCGACTACGTCGCCGGCAACGCGGCCACCGTCGGACAGGCCGCGATCGACACCGGCGTCCCGGTGTCGTTCGGCGTGCTGACGACCGAGACGTGGGAGCAGGCCGTCGACCGTGCGGGCGGCAAGCGCGGCAACGCCGGTGCCGACGCAGCGCTCGCCGCGATCGAGACGGCACGGGTGCTCGAGGCGCTCAGCAAACCCGGACAGGCCGGCGCGAGCTGGCGGGCCGGTGACGCCGGGTCGGCCTGAGGTCGCACCGTGCCGGATCTGCTGGTCCTATCGGGCTGCCTGCTGCTCGGGCTGGTCTTCGGTTCGTTCGCCAACGTGGTCATCGCGCGCGTGCCCGCAGGCGGATCGCTGCACACACCGCCGAGCACCTGTCCGCGGTGCGCCGCGCCGATCAGGCCCTACGACAACATCCCCGTGGTGTCGTGGCTGCTGCTACGCGCACGGTGCCGGTCGTGCGAGGCGTCGATCAGTGTCGAGTACCCGCTGGTCGAGATCGCCTGCGCCCTGTTGTTCGCGGCGATCGGGTGGCGCATCGGCCTGTCCTGGGCGCTGCCGGGGTTCCTGCTCTTCGGGTGGCTGCTGCTGGTCGTGGCGGTCATCGACGTGCACACCCGACGGATCCCCAACCGGCTGACGTATCCGCTGACGCCGACGTTGCTGGTGCTGCTCGTGGGAGCCGCGCTGCTCGAGGGCACGCCGGGCGTCGCCCTGCGGTCGCTGCTCGGTGGTCTGGTGGCGTTCGCGTTGCTGCTCGTGCTCGCGCTGATCAACCCCCGCGGCATGGGCATGGGCGATGTCAAGCTCGCGGCCTTCATCGGCATCGGGCTCGGCTACCTCGGGTGGGGACACCTGTGGCTCGGGCTGTTCACCGGCTTCCTCGGCGGTGGTGTCATCGCCGGCCTGCTGGTCGTGCTGCGGCTGCGCAGCCGAAAGGATCACATCCCGTTCGGTCCCTGGTTGTCACTCGGGGCCCTTGTTGCGCTGCTGGTGGGCCAGCCGCTCATCGCCACCTACCTACGATGGGCAGGGTGGACGTGACCTTCGCCTGTACCGATCCTGCGTACCGAACCTGCGTGAACCGAACAAGGAGCACCCGATGAGCGATCCGGATCCGATGACCGACGGGCCCACCGAGGAGGAGATGCGGGCGTATCTCGAGAGTCTGCGCTCGGCGCAGCCGGTCGAGATCATCGTGCAGTCGTTCGGGATCCTGGCGACCGCGTCGGAGGTCAAGCTGGGCCGCGAGGACGCCAGGGTGCTGATCGACGGGATGGCCGCGTTGCTCGACGCCACCGAGGACCGGATGCCATCGGAGATCACCGAGCGGATGCGCCAGACGGTGTCGCAGCTGCAGCTCGCGCAGGTGCAGGCCGAGCGGGACGAGGCCGCCGCCGGCGCCGACACCGACACCATGCGGGAGCAGCCACCGCCGTCACAGCCCCAGCAGCAGGAACAGCAGTCGGACGCCGCCAGCCGCCTGTGGATCCCAGGCCGCGACTGAGCGCGCCAGCCCCCGTCCCGGCTGGGG
>JAHWKT010000054.1:5949-18328 GCA_019347695.1 Actinomycetota bacterium
CCGCCTGTGGATCCCAGGCCGCGACTGAGCGCGCCAGCCCCCGTCCCGGCTGGGGGTGTGTCGGATGGGGCCCGGATGTGGGCCTGCGCGGCCACGCCGGCGCAGGTCGGGGTGCGATGCGCTAGCATGTGCCGTCGCATCAGCCGGTTTGGCTGGTCAACCGAAGTGGAAGTGGCCGCTTCCCACCGTGCGGGGCGTCACGCGTGACGCGAGCGCGCTCCCGGTACGGTCGTCGGCATCGCGTTCGCCGCCCCTCACCGCAGGCGTGACGATCGACACGTCCTGGCCACCTCATCACTTCGCCGGATCACCGGTCCCGGCCCGGTACGCCGCAGGAGACGAAGGACGCGATCAGCAATGCCAAAGCAGAAGACCCACTCGGGCGCGAAGGACCGCTTCCGCGTCACCCGCAAGGGCAAGGTGCTGCACGGCCGCCAGAACCGGGCGCATCTGCTCGAGAAGAAGAGCAGCGCGCGCAAGCGGCGGCTGGCCGGCAAGGGCCAGCTGGCCAACGGCGACGCCGCGCAGATCCGCAAGCTGCTCAACCGGTAGAGGTCGAACGATGGCACGAGTGACACGAGGTGCGCACGCGCGCAAGAGCCGCCGGACCGTGCTCGAGCGCGCCAAGGGCTTCCGGGGTGCACGGCGTCGGCGCTACCGTGTGGCCAACGAGACGGTGCTGCACGCGATGCGGTACCAGTACCGCGACCGTCGCACGCGCAAGCGCGACTTCCGCCGCCTGTGGATCACCCGCATCAACGCGGGTGCCCGCCAGCACGGCCTGAGCTACAGCCGGTTCATCCACGGACTCAAGCGGGCCGACGTGGCGGTCGACCGCAAGGTGCTGGCCGACCTCGCGGTCCGCGAGCCGGCGGCGTTCGCCAAGCTGGTCGACGTCGCCAAGGACGCGCTGGCCTGAGTCGTCGCGCACCACTGTCGGCAGGCCCACCGGTCCACACGTGAGTGCTGCCGATCCAGCCCGTGTCACGCATCCGGCCGTCCGCGCGGCGCGTCGGCTGCGTCGCCGCCGCCGTCGCGCCGAGACCGGCCTACTGCTCGCGGAGGGCCCCAACGCGGTCAGTGCAGCCGTCGACCACCTGACGCAGGTGTTCGTCGCGCCGGCGCCGACACCACGGGCGGCCGAGGCACTCGGGCACTGCCGCCGGGCGGGCGTGCCCGAGCTGACCGTCGACGAGCGGGCGCTCGAGGCGCTGGCCGACGCGCAGACCCCCCAGGGCATCGTCGGTGTCGCGCGATGGCAGCGACGCACGCTGGCGGATCTGCATGACGCGAGCCTCCTGTTGGTGCTCGACCGGGTCGCCGATCCGGGCAACCTGGGCACCGTGGTGCGCACGGCGGACGCCGCCGGCGCCGATGCCGTGGTGCTGACCCGGGGCAGTGCTGACCCGACCAATGCCAAGGCCGTGCGGGCGTCGGTCGGATCGCTGTTCCATCTGCCGGTCGTCGACGACGTCACGCCTGACGCTCTCGGCGCGCACGCGCGGGCCGCTGGGATCCGGCTGGTGGCGGCGGACGCCCATGCTGCCCGCCGGTACGACGACGTGCCCTGTGACATCCCGATCGCTATCGTGTTCGGGAGCGAAGCGCACGGATTGTCGCCACAGATGCAGCGCCACATCGAGACATCCGTGTCCGTACCGATCGCCAGATCGAAGCGACCGGGCTACCGCGGTCACGCGGAGTCGCTCAATCTCGCGACGACCTCGGCCGTCATCGCCTTCGAGATCGCGCGGCGCCGCGGCCTACCCGACCGACCGCAGGAGTGATGACCGGCCATCAGCCCCCGGAAGGGCTCGAGCTCCTTCCCGACGCCACGGCAGTCGTCGGCGTCGACGGTGTGGTGCGCGCGGTGAACGCGTTGCTGTGCCGCCTGGTCCGGCGCGACCGAACGGACGTGGTGGACGGCCCGGTGGGTCAGGTGCAGCCGCTCGAGGAGCCGGGTGGCGCGGACTGGTGGGCCTGCTCGGCCCTGATGGACGCCGACCCGCTGCTGCTGCCGCGGATCCCCGAGCAGCGGCTGCTGCTCCGGCGCGCTGCGCCGACACCGGTGCACGTCACGGTCACAGGTCGGCGGATCGGCGACGACGACGGACGCCCGCAGCTGGTCACCGTCGGCCTGCGGCGCGCCGACCGCCGTATCGATGAAGACCGTCGCCGCGGCGACCTGATCTCGACCGCCAGCCACGAGCTGCGCGCGCCGCTGACCAGTGTCCGTGGCTTCACCAAGACACTGCTCGCGCGGTGGGACCGCTTCGACGACCCCACCCGTCGCCAGATGCTCGCCACGATCGACGAGGACGCCGACAGGGTCACCCGGCTGCTCACGGCGCTGCTCGACGTCAGCCGGATCGACACCGGGCGGCTGCCGTTGCGGCGGCAGATCGCCGATCTGCGATCGGTGGTCGAGCCTCTGGCGCGCCGGTTCTCCATCGAACACCCCGATCGCCGGCTGGACGTCGACCTGCCCGAAGGTCTGCCCGACGTCGTGATCGACACCGACCGCATCGACCAGGTGATCGTGAACCTGCTCGACAACGCGGTGAAGCACGGCTCCGGTGTCGTGCGGATCGCCGCGCGGGTGCACGAGGATCAGCTGCGCTGCGTCGTGGCCGACGAAGGCGGCGACATTCCTGACGACGAGCTGACGCGACTGTTCGCCAAGTACTACCGACGGCAGGATCCGGGCACCAGCGGGCTGGGCCTCGGCCTGTACATCTCGCATGGCATCGTGACCGCGCACGGCGGCCGGATGTGGGCGCAGAGCTCGTCCCGCTCGGGCACCGAGTTCGTGTTCACGCTGCCATTGGCGGACCCGGCGTTCGCCCGGTAGGCCTCCGCGGCGAGACAGCGGACCGCGATGGTCTACAGTGGGCGGAGATGATCGCGGTTCGATCGCCTCGCCTGCGTCCGGCGTCCCCGGTCGCGTGGCCACCTGTGCGCAGCGTGGGGACGTCTCCTCGGGCTGGTGTCGGGCGGAGCTGCACGACGTCGTGTGGTTGGCGGAGCCGGTCCTGCGCGTGCTTTGTGGAACCAGGCTCCGCAAAGTTTTGACGCCGCGGGAGGCACGACCGGTCCGGCAGCCTCCCGCGGGGACGCACCACTCGATGCCCGCCTGATCGTCCCCTGCCGGCTCCCGGCCGATGCGGGGCCGTCGCTGGCCGGCCCGGACGGTCACCACCAGACAGTTGTCGTTGAGGAGTGCTGCGATGAAGGAGTCCGACACGCAGGTCGTCGCCGGGCGGGACGACGTGGCGTCCGCGGTCAGTGCCGCGCGGGAGGCGATCGCCGAGGCGACGTCCCTGGACGCGCTGGATCAGGTCCGCAGCAGCCACCTCGGCAAGCGGTCGGTGTTGGCTGCCGTGCAGCGCACGCTCGGCGGGTTGTCGGCCGATGCACGTCGCGCACTGGGCGCGGCCATCAACGCCGCGCGGGCCGAGCTCGCTGACCTCGAGGCCGCGCGGCGGGTTGCGCTGGAGGCCGAACGCGACGCCGTGGTGCTTGCCGAGGAGGCCGTGGATGTCACCCTGCCCGCGCGGATCCCCCGTCGAGGCAGCTTGCACCCGGTGCACGAGACCACCGAAGCGATCGTCGACGTGCTCGTCGGTCTGGGCTACAAGGTGCTCGACGGCCCCGAGGTCGAGACCGACTGGCACAACTTCACCGCGCTCAACAGCCCACCGGATCACCCCGCGAAGTCGCTGAGCGACACGATCTACGTGCAGCCGCTCACCGCCGATGCACGCCCGACCCCGGACGGCACGACCGGGATCCTGCTCCGCCCACAGACGTCGCCGGGCCAGATCCGCGTGATGCATGAGCAGCCACCGCCGCTGTACATCGTGATCCCCGGACAGGTGTACCGGGCTGACACGGCCGACGCGACCCACCTGCCGATGTTCCACCAGATCGAGGGGCTCGCGATCGACACGGCGCTGTCGTTCACCGACCTCAAGGGCACCGTCGCCGAGTTCGCGCGTGCGATCCTCGGGCCCGACACCGAGCTGCGGTTCGTGCCGGACCACTTCCCCTTCACCGAGCCGTCGGCGCAGCTGTTGGCACGATACGACGGCGGCTGGATGGAGCTGTTGGGCTGCGGCATGGTGCACCCCAACGTGCTCCGGGCCGGCGGCTACGACCCCGAGGCGGTCCGCGGGTTCGCCTGGGGCCTCGGCGTCGACCGGATGGCGATGCTGCGCCACGGCGTCACCGACATGCGCCAGTTCGTCGACAACGACATGCGGTTCCTCGCCAGCTTCGCGTGACCCGATGACCGCTCACCGCCGCTTCTCGTAGTAGGGCACCCGTCATGCGTGTACCACTGTCCTGGCTCGCGGAGTACGTCGACCCCGGGCTGAGCGTCGACGAGCTCGCCGACGTGATGACCGCCGGTGGGTTGGTCGTCGAGGCGATCCAGTATCCGACCGGCGCCGTGCGCGGTGTGCGCGTCGCGGAGGTCCGCAACATCGCCCCGATCGAGGGCAGCGACATGCTGTCGCTCGTCGACGTGTTCGACGGCGAGGCCGAGCATCGTGTGGTGTGCGGGGCGGGCAACTTCTCGGTTGACGATCGCGTCGCCCTGGCCGTTCCCGGCGCCGAGCTGCCGGGCGGCATGCGCATCGACGAACGTCGCATCATGGGCCACATGTCCCGCGGCATGCTGGCCAGTGGCCGCGAGCTGGCCATCAGTGACGATCACCGTGGGATCCTCGTGCTCGACGACGATGCCCCGCTCGGCGCGGACCTGCGCTCGTGGCTGCAGCTCGACGATCCCGTCTACGACATCGAGGTGACACCCGACCGCGGCTACCTGCTGTCGATCCTCGGCGTCGCCCGCGACATCGCGGCGTTGACCGGAGCCGAACTGCGCGTGCCCGAGATCGTGCCCGCGGACGCAGGATGTCGGGTGCCGGTGACCATCGAGGACACCGATCGCTGCCGGCGCTTCGAGGTCCGAACGATCGACGGGGTGGCCGTGGGTCCGTCCCCAGCATGGCTGCAGCGGCGGCTGACGGCCGCGGGGATGCGCCCGGTGTCCAACGTCGTGGACGCCACCAACGCCGTGATGCTCGAGATCGGCAACCCGATCCACGCCTACGACGAGGCGTTGCTCGCCGGGCCGGAGCTCATCGTGCGCACCGCGCGCCCGGGTGAGCGCCTGCGCACCCTCGATGGGGTCGATCGTGAGCTCGACGCCGAAGACCTGCTCATCTGTGACGCCAAGGGTCCGGTCGCGCTGGCCGGTGTGATGGGCGGCGAGCACAGCGAGATCAACGACGAGACGACGACGATCGCACTGGAGGTCGCCAACTTCTCGCCGCGCACGGTGCTGCGGACCGTGCGCCGCCATCAGCTGGTGACGCAGGGGTCGATGCGCTGGGAGCGCATGGTGCCCCCGGAGTCGGTGCCCCTGGCCGCGAGCCGGTGCGCCGAGCTGATCTGCCAGATTGCCGGTGGGACCACGACCGGTGGCAGCGACCACTACCCGAACCCGCCCGAGCATCGGCCGATCACGCTGCGGCCCGCGCGTGCGGCGGCCTACCTCGGCATCGACGTCGGTCCCGGTCAGCAGGGTCGCCTCCTCGAGCGCATCGGCTGCGAGGTGACCCACGACGGGCAACACCTGGCGGTCACCCGTCCTCCCTACCGCCCTGACCTGACCGACGAGGTGGACCTGTACGAGGAGATCGCGCGGATCCACGGGTACGAGCGCGTCCCCGAGACGCTGCCGTCGACCGGCCAGGTCGGCGGACGGCTGCCCGAGCACGGCGCCCAGATCCGGGTACGCGAGGCGCTCGCGGGCGCCGGGTGGTACGAGATCCTGACCGAGCCGTTCATCACCGCCGACGACCTGGTCGTGCTTGGTTGGGACGACGACGACCGGCGACGTCAGCCGATCGCACTGGTCAACCCGCTGTCTCAGGAGGCCGGCGTGCTGCGCACCTCGCTGCTGCCGAACCTGGTGCGCGTCGCCCGGCACAACGCCAACCGTCAGGTGCCCGCGGCCGCGATGTTCGAGGTGGCGCGGGCGTACCTGCCGCCGACCGACGACGATCCCGGCGCCGCGGGCGGGCCCGAGGACGTGCTGCTGCCGGCGGAACCCCTGCTGCTGGGCCTCGTGGGTTACGGGCCGTTCGACGCCGCGCGTCACGACCGGCCGGCGCGCATGATCGACATCTTCGATCTGATCGGCGCGTGCCAGCTGCTCGCCCGCCGGCTCGGCCGGCCGGCGCTGGTGCCATCGGCGACCGATCAGACGCCGTTCCATCCAGGACGCGCGGCGCAGCTGTCGTTCGAAGGGCGGGTGATCGGTGTCGTCGGCGAGCTGCACCCGCGGATCGTCGGGACGCTGGAGCTGCCGGCGCGCACGGTGGCCGGCGAGTTGCGGCTGGCCCCGCTGCTGTCCGGAGGGGTGGTGCATCCCCAGGTCACCGAGCCCTCACCATTGCCCGGCCTGCGCTTCGACGTGGCCGTGGTGACCGACGAGGCGATCGAGGCGTCCGCCGTCGAGCATGCGGTCCGTGCCGGCGCCGGTCCGGATGTGACCGCGGTGACGCTGTTCGACGTGTACCGCGGCGACGCCCTGGGGGAGGGCAAGCGCAGCCTCGCGTACCACATCGCACTCGACAACGCCGAGCGTCAGCTCAGCGACCGCGACGAGGCGGCCGCGATCGACCGCATCGAGCGCATCGTCGCCGAACAGGTAGGTGGCCGGCTGCGACGGTGATCGGACTGCACCGCGCCGCACGCTGTGTATAGTTATGCATCTCAGCGAATGGAGGTGCGCGATGGACGTGGGCGTGATCGGTGGGTCCGGGTACGGCGGCGCCGAGCTGCTGCGCCTGCTCGCCGGCCACCCGGCCTTCAAGGTGCGCGTCGTCGCTGGTGGACGCACGGCGGGACAGCCGATCGGAGACGTGTTCCCGCACCTGGCCGCGACGCCGCTGGCCGACGAGCGGATCGTGACGGCCGACGCGGACGATCTGCGCGACTGCGCCGTCGTGTTCGCCGCGACCCCGCACGAGGTCAGCCTCGAGCTGCTCCCCGCGCTGCTGGGTGAGGGCCGGACCGTCGTCGACCTGTCCGGCGCCTTCCGCCTGCCCGCGGCGCAGTTCGATGAGTGGTACGGCATCGGTCACACCGCCCCCGAGCTCACGCCCGCCGTCTACGGCCTGCCGGAGCTGTGGCGCGCCGAGCTGCCGGGCGCCGAGCTGATCGCCGGCCCGGGGTGCTATCCGACCGCCGCGCTGCTGGCGCTGGCACCGTTGGCCGGGCTGGTCGCCGAGGGGCCGATCGTGGTGAGCGGCATGTCCGGGTGGAGCGGTGCCGGGCGAGGTCTGCGTGACGATCTCCACGCGAGCCACGCCCACGGCAACGTCGCGCCGTACGGCGCGCCCCGGCATCGTCACACGCCGGAGATCGCCCAGCAGTTCGCGGCGCTCGGCGGTCCGGCCGCACGGGTGTCGTTCGTACCTCATCTCGTGCCGATGACCAGAGGCGAGGTCGTCACGTGCACCGCACCCCTGCGCGATGGGGTGACCGGTGCTGGCCTGCGCGACGCGGTCGCCGACCGCTACGGCGACGAGCCGTTCGTCACGGTGCTCAGCGCCGGCACCTGGCCGCAGTCGACGCACGTGGTTGGAGCGAACACCGCACACGTCGCTGTCGCGGTCGACGAGCGCGCGCGGACCGCGATCGCCGCGTGCGCGCTGGACAATCTGGTGAAGGGTGCCGCGGGACAGGCGATCCAGGCCGCCAACGTGGCGACGGGGACCGCCGAGACCGCCGGCCTGCCGATCGCCGGACTCTACCCATGAGTGCTCGAGACGGTGTCAGCGCCGTCGCTTCGGCATGGTACGGGACAGCCGGCGAGCAGTTCGAGCAGGTCGACGGGGGCATCTGCGCGGTGCAGGGGCTGCGCGCCGCGGGTGTGGCGGCCGGGCTCAAGCCCAGCGGGTCGCTCGACATCGCGGTCGTCGATGCCGGCCGGCCGGTCGACGTCGCGGTGGTCCAGACGACCAATCAGGTCCGCGCCGCACCCGTCGAGGTGACGGCACGGCATGCCGCGGACGGCCGCGCGCGGGCGGTCGTGCTCAACGCCGGAAACGCCAACTCCTGCACGGGACCGGATGGCGAGGCGATCGCGCTCGACACCGCCCACCACGCCGCCGATGCGCTCGGCTGCGACATCACCGACGTGCTCGTGTGCTCGACCGGAGTCATCGGACGTCCACTGCTGCCCCAGCGCGAGCAGCTGCTCGATGGTGTCGCCGCCGCGATCGCCGCCGCCGACCACACATCGGCGGCCGCCGACGCCGCCGCGCGGGCGGTCATGACGACCGACACGGCACCCAAGGCGCGTGCGCTGCGTGCCGCCGACGGATCGGGCAGCTGTGTCGTCGCCGGCTTCGCCAAGGGCTCGGGCATGATCGCCCCGGCCATGGCGACGATGCTGTGCGTGGTGGCGACCGACGCGCCGGTCGCGGCGCGCATCCTCCAGCCGCTGGTGCGCCAGGCGGTGGGTGCAACCTTCGGCCGCATCTCGGTCGACGGCTGCCAGAGCACGAACGACGCCGTGATCGTGCTCGCGACGGGCACGGCCGAGCGCGCGCCGGGCGTGTCGACGTTCACCGACGCGTTGACCGCGGTCCTCGGTGAGCTCGCCACCGACATCGTCCGCGACGGTGAGGGTGCGTCGCGACTGGTCCGGCTGCATGTCACCGGTGCCGTCTCGACCGACGCCGCGGTGACGCTCGGTCGCGCCATCGCCGACAGTGTGCTCGTGCGGACCGCGTTCGCCGGTGGCGACCCGAACTGGGGTCGCGTGCTGGCGGCGATGGGCGCCAGTAGCGTGCCGTTCACGCCCGAGAAGGTCCATGTGCGCTTCGGGCCGATCACCGTCTGCCGCTTCGGCATCGGCGCCTCGTTCGACGTGGGACAGGCAGAGGCCGTGCTCGCCCGACCCGAGATCGACGTGACGATCGACCTCGGACTCGGATCCGGGGAGGCCACGGTGCTCACCTGTGACCTCACGCACGACTACGTGGCCATCAACGCGGAGTACACGACCTGATGCGAAGGCACACGGCACGAGCGCCGCAGTGGAACCAGGCTCCGCGGAGGCCTGGTATGAGTGTGGTGGAGGAGGCCCAGGCGGCGTTGCCGGAGCGGGCGCTGCTGGCTCAGGACAAGGCTCGCGTGCTGCGTGAGGCGCTGCCGTGGATCACCCGCTGGGCCGATCGCACGGTGGTGGTCAAGGTGGGCGGCAGCGTCGGCCAGGGCGAGACGACGTCGCGGATGGAAGCGGCGTTCGCCGCGGACGTGGCCCTGCTGCGGTCGGTCGGACTGCACGTCGTCGTGGTGCACGGCGGGGGACCGCAGATCTCACACCTCGCCGACCGCCTCGGTCTGCGATCGGAGTTCGTCGATGGCAGACGGGTGACCGATCACGCGATGCTCGAGGCGGTGCGCTACGTCCTGCTCGGCCAGGTCAATCCCCGCCTGGTCGGTCTCATCTCCCGTGCCGGCGCGGCGGCGGTCGGCATCGCGGGCACCGACGGGCAGCTGGTCACCGCGCAGCCGGCCGACCGGGAACTCGGCTACGTGGGCGAGGTCGCGCGGGTCGACCCGCGGGTGCTGTGCTCTCTGCTCGACGACGGCGTCGTGCCGGTCGTCGCGACCGTCGCCCGCGGCCCCGACGGCCAGGACTACAACATCAACGCCGACACCGTGGCCGCCGCCCTGGCCAGCGCGTTGCGCGCCGACAAGCTGATCTACCTCAGCAACGTCGCCGGGCTGTACGACGCGTTCGGGTCGCGCGACCGCAGCCTGCTCAGCGAGGTGCACGTCGCCGACCTGCGTGCCATGCTCGACACCGGCCAGATCGTCACCGGTATGGTGCCCAAGATCACCGGCTGCATCGACGCGCTCGAGCAGGGTGTCGGCCAGGCGCACCTGCTCGACGGTCGGGTCGAGCATGCGCTGCTGCTCGAGATCTTCACCGACGCCGGCGTCGGCACGATGATCCTGCCGTCGCCCGAGGCGGCGGCCACACCGGCGGAGCGCGCGACGTGATGTGCGACCTCGACCACCTGCAGGTCCGCGAGGCCGCGACCCTCATGCACACCTATGCGCGGCAGCCGGCCGCGTTCGTGCGGGGCGAGGGTGCCTGGCTGTACGACGGCGACGGACAGGCCTACCTGGACGGGCTCAGCGGGCTGGCGGTCACCGGTCTGGGCCACGCCCATCCCGCGGTCACCGAGGCGGTCGCCCACCAGGCAGCGACGCTGATGCACACCTCGAACCTGTACTACACACATCGCCAGATCGAGCTGGCCGAGGGCCTGGCGAACACCTTCGGCTGGTCCGACGCGCGGACGTTCTTCTGCAACTCGGGTGCGGAGGCCAACGAGGCCGCGATCAAGCTCGCGCGGCTGCACGGCACGCGTCGCACCGACGGCGCTGTTGGCGTGGTCGCGCTGACGGGCAGCTTTCACGGACGCACGCTCGGTGCACTGCGGCTGACGGGCAACCCCGCGAAGCACCGACCGTTCGAGCCGCTCGGCGACTGGGTGACCCACGTCGGCTACGACGACGATGCCGCGCTGGAGGCTGCGGTCGACGATCAGACGAGCGCTGTGCTCGTCGAGGTCGTGCAGGGCGAGGGGGGTGTCCGTCCGGTGCCGCCGGACGTGCTGCGGGCCGCCCGCGCGGCGTGCGACCGGGTGGGCGCACTGCTGATCGTCGACGAGGTCCAGACCGGACTCGGTCGTTTGGGCAGCTGGTACGGCTGGCAATCGGCGCTCGACGGCGACCCGGTCCGCCCCGATGTCGTGTGCCTGGCCAAGGGCCTGGCCAACGGGCTGCCGATCGGCGCGATCGTCGCGCACGGGGAGGCGGCGAAGGTGTTCGAACCCGGCGATCACGCCACCACCTTCGGGGGTGGGCCGGTGGTCTGCGCCGCCGCGCTGGCCGTCCTCGGGGTGATCGAGCGCGACGGTCTGGTGGCACGCGCAGCGCAGCTCGGCGACCACTTCGTCGCTGCGTTCGATGCGCTTGCGGACGGTCATCCGCTCATCGCCGGCCATCGGGGGCGCGGGCTGCTGCAGGCCGTGACGCTGACGCGGCCGGTGGCGCCGACAGTCGTCGCGGCCGCGCTCGACCACGGGCTGATCGTCAACGCCGTGGCCGCCGACGCGGTCCGCTTCGCGCCACCGCTGATCCTGAGCGACGCCGAGCTCGAACAGCTACTGGAGCGGTTCGCGGCAGCCTTGACCACCGTGGAACAGGAAGCGTCATGAGTGCCTCATGTAGCGGCAGCGGTAGGCACACATCATGATCCGCCACTACCTGACGGTCGCCGAGCTGACCGCGACAGAGCTGGAGGGGCTGCTCGACCGTGCGGACGAGCACCGCGCCGACCGGCGGCCGCGCGACGGCCTGGCGGGTCGGACGATCGGGCTGATCTTCGAGAAGCCGTCGACGCGGACGCGCGTGTCGTTCGAGGTTGCGATCAACGAGCTCGGCGGCACGCCGCTCGTGCTGTCGTCGCGCGACCTGCAGCTCGGTCGCGGCGAGACGATCGCCGACACCGCACGGGTGCTGTCGCGCTACGTCCACGGTCTCGTCGTACGGACCTTCGCGCAGCACCGACTGGAGCAGCTCGCCGAGCACGGCACGGTACCGGTCGTCAACGCGCTCAGTGATCACAGCCACCCGTGTCAGGCACTGGCGGACCTGCAGACGATGCGCGCGCGGTTCGGTGACCTCGCCGGCGTGCGGCTGGCGTACGTCGGTGACGGCAACAACGTCGCCCACTCGCTGCTGCGTGCCGGGGCGCTGACCGGCATGCACGTGACCATCGTGCACCCCGAGGGCCACCCGCCGCAGGCGCAGGTCGTCGCCGAGGCGGAGCAGGTCGCGACGGTGTCCGGCGGCTCGGTCGCGACGACGACCGAGCCGCAGGACGGGGTCAAGGGCGCCCACGCCGTCTACACCGACGTGTGGGCGTCGATGGGCCAGGAGGACGAGCACGCCGCCCGGGTGGGGCGCTTCGCGCCGTATCAGGTCGACGTCGACCTGGTGGCCCTGGCCGACAGCGACGCGATCGTCCTGCACTGCCTGCCCGCGCACCGCGGGGAGGAGATCGCCGCAGAGGTGATCGACGGCCCGCGATCCGTGGTGTGGGATCAGGCCGAGAACCGGCTGCACACCCAGAAGGCGCTGCTCGAGTTGCTCTACGGCGCCCTGTCATGAGTGCCTCAAGTAACGGCAGCGGTAGGCACACGTCATGAGTGCCTCAAGTAGCGGCAGCGGTAGGCACACGTCATGAGTGCCTCAAGTAGCGGCAGCGGTAGGCACA
>JAHWKT010000054.1:18428-19450 GCA_019347695.1 Actinomycetota bacterium
CGTCATGAGTGCGGTGTCGGAGGCGGCGGTGTCCCGCGAGCGGCGGCGTGCGCGGCTGCGCGAGCTCGTCGCCCAGTACGCGGTGTCATCGCAGGCCGAGCTCGTCGACCTGCTCACCGACAGCGGCCACGCGGCGACGCAGGCGACCGTCAGCCGCGACCTCGATGATCTGGCGATCACCAAGTCACGAGGGGCTGACGGCCGGATCACCTACGCGCTACCCGAGATGCCCGCACTCGCGCAGGCGCTGCGCCAGTACGTCGTGGCGATCGAGTCCAGTGGCAACCTCGCGGTCATCCGCACGCCACCGGGCACGGCCGCCGCGGTCGCGATCGCGATCGACGGCGGCGATGTGCCCGGCGTGCTCGCCACCCTGCAGGGCGACGACACGGTGCTGGTCGTCGCGCGCGAACCGGCCACCGGGCGCGACGTCGCCGACCGCCTGGAGGCGACCAAGACCGGGCAGGCCCCGGCATCCGATCGACCGTAGTCACACCGACCCGACCAGAACCAGCGCAGAGGAACCCACGTCATGCACACCCAGACCGCGTCCGCGGGGCGGCTCGTCCTCGCCTACTCCGGAGGCCTCGACACGTCGGTGGCCATCCGCTGGTTGGCAGAACAGAAGGGCTACGACGTGATCGCGTGCGCGATCGACGTCGGGCAGGCACAACCCGGCGAGATGGACCGGATCCGTCAGCGGGCGCTCGACTGCGGTGCGGTCGAGGCGATCGTGATCGACGCCCGCGACGAGTTCGCCGACCACTTCGTCGCGCACGCCATCCGCTCGAACGCCCTGTACATGGGCAAGTATCCGCTGGTGTCAGCACTGTCACGGCCGCTGATCACCAACCACCTGATCGCCACCGCCCGCACGCACGACGCGGTAGCGATCGGTCACGGCTGCACTGGCAAGGGCAACGACCAGGTCCGCTTCGAGGTCACGGCCATGGCGCTGGCCCCCGACATCACGGTCGAGGCGCCGATCCGCGAGTGGGGGCTGTCGCGCGAGGCGTCGATCG
>JAHWKT010000055.1 GCA_019347695.1 Actinomycetota bacterium
CGGCGTCAAGAGTCGATCCATCCGGTTGCCGTCGTCCTTGGTGTAATCGCGACTAACTAGGATCAGCATCCTTGGGAGGAACGACGATGCAGGATGATCGCACGGCGAACGACGCAGCCGGTGCGCTCGGCGATCGGCACGCACGCGCCACCGCCGCGTTCGGCGATCTGGTCCACACGATCGGCCCAGGCCAGTGGGGCCTGCCGACGCCGTGCGCCGAATGGACCGTGCGCGAGCTGGTCAATCACGTCACGGCGGAGAACCTGTGGATGCCGCCACTGCTGTCGGGCGCCACGATCGCGGACATCGGCGACCGGTTCGACGGCGACGTGCTCGGTGACGACCCCGTCGACGCGTGGGACGAGGCCGCCGCGGGTGCCCTCGCCGCACTCGACATCCCCGGCGCGCTGACCCGGACCGTGCACCTGTCGTTCGGCGAGGCACCCGCCGACGAGTACGTCCGCCAGATGCTGGCCGATCACGTCGTGCACGCCTGGGACCTCGCTCGCGCCATCGAAACCGGCGACCGGCTCGACGAGGACGGCGTCGCCGCATGCGCCGACTGGTTCGACACCGTAGAGGACGCCTATCGCCAGGCCGGCGCCATCGGACCGCGTGAGACCGTGCCGGTCGACGCCGACGAACAGACCCGCCTGCTCGCCCGATTCGGTCGCAGCTCCACGCGGTGCCTTGTCGAGCGGTTCACCCACGCGTTCAACGCCCACGACGTCGATGCGGTGATGCGCCTCATGACCGATGACTGCGTGTTCGAGAGCACCGAACCCGCCCCGGACGGGCGTCGCTACCGCGGCCGCGACGAGGTGCGGGCGTGTTGGCAGGAGCTGTTCGACACGACGCCTGCAGCCCGGTTCGAGCTCGAGGATGTCGTCGTCGCCGCCGACGACCGCGCCGTCGCCCGCTGGATCTATGACTGGGGAGACGGGCACGTCCGCGGCGTCGACGTGTTCACGATCGACGACGGCAGGATCGTCGCGAAGCACTCGTACGTCAAGGGGTGACGCGCGTCCACAGCCTGGCCGGGACGGCGGTCCGGAACCGTAGCCTCTGATGCGCGGCCGCCAGTGGCGTCGCCATCGGCGTCGTCGGTGTGAGACACGACGTGCAGCTGCGCCGACGTCCGACAGCAGCGTGAGTACCGCGCGGAGGCCGGACTGATCCAGCTGGGATGTTCGAGCACCGCGAGCTTGCGATGTCGTGGACCAGTGCGGCCTACCGCAGCTTGTCGCGATCCTCGGGCGGCTTCAGTTCGGGCGCGAGCATTCCGTGAACAGGTGCCCCGTTCGGCGTGACCGCGGGTGAGCAGTGCGACGAGTGGCAGCAGCCGACGCGCCACGTGGTCGACGGGCAGCACCACTCCGGTGGACGCGATCGCGACGATCACCCACAGCGCCAGTCGGTTCAGCTGAGAGTCGGGACGCGGCGGCAGGCAGCGCGCTCGCTGCGATGGCGAACGCGGTCGACATCGCGATCGGGAACAGGAACGCGCAGAGGCGAACCGGTCAGCGAGCGAGGCCGACCGGTGCGATCAGCTCCGCGCCGTCGTGGCCGGCGCCGCAGTGGTACGCGACGACGGGACCGCGTGGCGTGTTGCGCACACCCTTGAGGTCGGTCGGCCACAGCAGCACGCGCGCCTGGCAGCCGTCGCACCACACCGCCATCATCGCGCACCCCTGAGGCCTCGGCGCAACCCGTGCGATCGGGAGAAATTCACGGCAGCCGAGGCCCACGCGCCCAACCGATGCAGCCGACTGACGGTCCGGTTGCGTGCCGCGTTGGCAGCGCGGGCCTCGAGGATCCGGCGCGCACGCTCCGCCTCGCGTCGCCGGTCCGCCAGCCGCGCGTCGGCGATCTCGCCGATGATGTCCGGATGCACGACCACCACTCCTTCGGTAAGGTGTATATACTATGTTGATGGTTACACCCTAGTCACATCGAAGTAAGGTGTCAAGTGAATTTCGATCATTACGACGACGATTCCGTCGCGATCGCGCTCGACCTCATCAACCACTACGGGACGGCCCCGCGGATGGCCGCCGGCGCCCATGACACGCCGCTTCCGGACCTGGGTTGCTTCCTCGAGGAACGGCAGGTGTCCTCAGCTGGCGTACGCACCGGCGACGAAGCCGCAGCGCAGCAGCTCGCCGATCGCCTGCACGCCGTGTTCACCACGCACGACGCCGGCGATGCGGCGGCCACGATCAATGCCGTCCTCGCCGATCACGGCGCCGTGCCCCACCTCACCGAGCACGACGACCCTGGTTGGCATCTGCACTACCAGCCCGCCGGCGTCGGGCCGATCGACCGGCTAGCGGTCGTCGCCGCGATGGGACTGGCGACCGTCCTGCGCACCAGCGGCATCCGCCGGTTCGGCCGTTGTGACGCCACCGCCTGCCGCGACGTGTACGTCGACACCTCCCGGAACAACCGGCGACGGTTCTGCGGAGAGACGTGCGCCAACCGCAGCCACGTCGCCGCCCACCGCGCCCGCCAGCGCGCCGACGAGCACACAGCCTGACCGCGTCGCAACGCTGGGTGCAGGCGGGTGTCCGCACCCGGTCGCACCAGCGTGGCGCGTCGGACTGCGCTCCGGTCGCGGTAAAGTGCCGCGCATCGAACGGAAGTCATGTGCCGGACGACGAACACCGAGCGGCTGAACGCGGCGCCCACCCGCACGAGCGCACGTGTGCGGTCGGCGACCTCGGTCGCCGCGGCGTCCTTCTCGGTGGGCACGACCCGCGCCTCAGCGGGTCGTACGGCTCTTGACAACGCGGTCCGGGTCGGCGGATAGTGAGTCCCCGGGGGGTTGCGGCGGGCAGCTAATGAGAGGCGACAGCCATGGCGAGACTACTGTTTGCAGGAACCTCCGGCTCGGACGATCCGACCCGTGCGGCTCTGCCGTTCCTGGGCGCGAAGGGGGCGCTGGAGTCGGGCCACGAGGCCGAGGTCTTCCTCATGGGAGAGGCCGTGTACCTGATGAAGACCGAGGTTGCCGATGCCTGCAACCCGGTCGGCTGGCCGAATGTCGGCGAGGTGCTGCGGGAGGTCGCCGACAACGGGGTCCCCGTCTACGTCTGAGGGGGGTGCTCCGCTGCCCGTGCGGTGGCTGAGGCAGACCTCGAGGGCAAGAACGCCCAGTTCACGAGTCCGGCAGAGTTCGCAGACCATTGTGCGCAGGTGGACAACGTCATCACGATCTAGAGCCAGGTGCTTCGCTGCTGGCCGATCCGACGCTCGACAACGCCGACATGACCGTTGACGAGATGCTTGCTCGGGCGCAGCAACGGCTGCACCGGCTCGAGCCGCACGAGGCCGCCGAGGTCGTGCGCCGCGGCGGCGTGCTGATCGATGTGCGCACTACCGAACAACGTGACCGTGACGGCACGGTGCCCGCCGCGGTCCCCGTCGCGCTCAGCGTGCTCGAGTGGCGTGCCGACCCCCGGTCATCGGCGCATGATCGAAGGCTTGGGCTGGCCGATGCCCGTTGATCGTGCTGTGCGCGGAGTGCTACTGCTCCAGCCTCGCCGCGTCGCGTCTCATCGCGTTGGGCCGCGACGCGACCGATGTGAACGGGGCTTCGCGGCGTGGCGGGACAATGGGCTCCCCGTGTTGGTCCGACCATGTGCCACGCTCAATACGCGCGGCGCGACGAAGATGAAAGGAAGCGTCATGTTCGTTCAGGTGATCCAGGGCAGGGCGAAGGAGTCAGAGGCTCTTCGCCGGCAGTGGGAGACGTGGGACCAGCAGCTCAAGCCGTCGGCGAGGGGGTTCCTCGGCGGTACCGCCGGGGTCACCGCTGACGGGGAGTTCATCGCGCTGGTTCGGTTCGAGGACGAAGCAGCAGCGCGCGCGAACAGCGATCGGGCCGAGCAGGGCGACTGGTGGACAGAGACGTCGCAGCATCTCGACGAGCCGATGTTCCACGACTGCGCATTGGTCGAGCTGGTCAACGATGGAGGCTCTGACGATGCTGGCTTCGTGCAGGTGATCCAGGGCAAGGTGACCGACATCGACAGGGCCCGGGAGATCGACCGGGCGATGCAAGACGACCTGAGGCGTCTGCGACCTGACGTGATCGGGGGGATCGTCGCGTGGCATCCCCGGGATGGACGCTTCACGAACGCGATGTACTTCACCTCCGAAGCCGACGCACGCGCCAACGAGCGGGAGAGCTCCGACGCGGCTGAGTTCGAGCAGTACATGAGCGAGTACCAGGCCATCTCCGACGGCGATCCCGAGTATCTCGACATCACCGATCCCTGGTACTCGAGCCCGTAGACGACCCGCTCGCCGATCGTGGCGTCCAACAGGCGTCTCGAACAGTACACACTCAGCACCCTGCTCCCGGAGCTTGCCCGACCGGACGCGACGACATGGTCTGCGTCGGACTTCCGTGGCATGTGCCCAGGTCTTCACATGGCCTGGCGATCTCGGATAGTCATCGCCGGCTCCTCCATCCCTGAGCACCGACGCGGGGCAGCTGATCGCGGACCCACCGATGCGACCTCGACGCGGAGCGTGTACGCCCATTCGAGGATCAGCTCGCTTCATGTGCCATCAGCAGCCGACCGCCGTGTCGAGGGCGTCGCATACCTCGCGCATGCGGGTCGGGGTGAGCGTGGTGACGCGGTCGACGAGCATCGCCTTCCACGCCTCGCCGAGGTTGTCCAGCGTCACCGCGCAGCGCGTCGGCATGCCGTCGTCGGTGTCGAGCACGACCTCGGTCGGGATGCCGCGGATCACGCGGGTGATCGAGGCGATGGTCACACGTCGGAGGACACCGATCGCGGCGTCGCGGGTGAGCACGAGCACGGGCCGGCGGCCCCACTCGGGGTGTTCGATCCAGTAGACGCCGCCTCGGGTCACCACGGCTCGAACCCGGCAGCGCGCTCCTCGTCGCTCAACCGGCGTTGCTGAGCGACGGTCAGGGCGGTGACGAGTGGGCCGAGGTCACCCCAGTCATCGGCGTCGTACTCGCCGGTCTGCGGCGTGCGGGTGTAGCCGTCGACGATCTGGCGGTCGATGGCTGCCTGCCGGTCGCTGGTGAGGTAGGCCTCAATCGCGTCGCGGATGATCTGTGACCGGGAAACGCCGGCCCTTGCTGCGCGCCGGTCGAGCAGCTCGATCAGCTGTTCGTTGAGCTGGACCATGGTCTGGGTTCGACTCATAGGGCTATGATAGCCCAATGGCTACCTGCGGGGACGAACCGCACGGCCAGTTCACACCGGAGCTGGCGGCGTGGTCAGGACCGGTCCCCGGCCCGGGCCTCGGCGCGCTGCTTGAGCGCGGAGTTCATGGCGGCGAAACCGGCGGCGGTGCTCCTGTCGAGCGACCGCCGCATGAAGGGGACCAGCACGCCGGTGAAGTGCTCGGAGTGGGTCACGGTGGTCCCACCCGATGACGTCGGGGTCAACTCGAAGCGGTGACGGCCGTCGAACACCCCGGGGAGTCCAAGTCTGCCGAGCCACTCGAAGCTGCGCCGCTCGTCCAGCTCGGTCACGGTCGGCCGGAACGTCATCGCCCTGCCGCCCGGCGGTTGGAGGCGGTTGGTCAGGCGCTGCCCGACGGCCGGCGTGCCCGCCGACTTGACGATGAACGGGTTCCACTCGGCGTAGCGGTCCAGATCGATCAGCACCTCCCACACGATCTCGGCGGGAGCATTGATCTCGATCTCCGTGTGCAGGCGGTGAGGCATCCCGGACCTCTCTCAATCAAACGCACTAATTGTACTGACCGAGATCGGCTACGACGGCCTGAACAACGAGGACGTGGCCACGCGGGCCGGAGTCCACCGCACGACGGTGTACCGCCGCTGGCCGACCAAGCCCGAGCTCGTCGCCGACGCCGTCGGTCTCCACACCGACGAGCACGTCCCGATCCACGACACCGGCTCCCTCCACGATGATCTGCCGGCGTTGGCCAGGGCGGTCGCGACCAACATCGGCACGCGCGGTGGCGCCCGCCGTTCGCGTTCGATCGTGGCTGCGGCTGCAACGTCGGAAGAGCTCGCCGAGGCCATGCATCGGTTCATGGAACAGCGGATCGTCAAGGCCGAGTCGATCGTCGACCGAGCCGTCGCACGGGGCGAGGTGCCATCCGGGACCGATCCGCGGATCGTGATCGAGCCCGTCATCGGGGCGATCTGGTTCCGTCTGCTGCTCACCGGCGAAGAGATCGACGACGGCTTCGTTCGGGCCGTGACCGCGCTGGTCGTCGCAGGGTGTCAGTTCGGCACGTCGGCACAGGCGGCACCCGGTCCGTTCGCGGAGAGCCGCGTCACGACAGCGGGCACGAGGTTCGTCGGGCCTTCGACAGACCGCGCCTGCGCGTCGCATGCGGGACCGTGTGGAGCCGGTGAGCGTAGAGCATCGAAGGCGTACCGTCCAGGCTCCGCTGTGATGTCCCGGCTCCAGGTTCGTGGCGCCCGTCGATCCAGGCTCAGGTGAACTCGACGATCCCCGCCCCACCGTCGACCGGTACCTGACGGGCACCGCCCGCCACGACGGCGTCGGCGCCGGGGCTGGGCCGAGGTAGTCCGGCGCGGGCTTCGCCGCGGCACCAGAGGTGTTCGCCGCGCCGACGGGTCAGCTCGGGCGTCGGGTGGGTCGGGTCGCGCAGCACCGCCCCCAACTCGTCCAGTTCGAGGAAGACAGGTCGCGTTGGCACGCAGCCGTGCCGCTCCGGCGAACCGCCGGCCCGCCTCCAGGGCGACGAGGCGTACGAGTGCCAACGCGTCGAGCGTCGACTCCTCCCTCTCGTCGTTGTACGGGCGCCGGAGGCCGGCGAGGGGCTCGTCCGCGCTCATCCCAGGGTGAACGGGTCCCGCGTGGCGCCGGTCAGCTCGACCCACACCGCCTTCGTCTCCGTGTACTGCCGCATCGTCTCGACCCCGTTCTCCCGACCCATCCCGCTCGCCCCGAAGCCGCCGAACGGCACCTGCGGGCCGACGACGCGGTACGCGTTGATCCATACCGTGCCGGCGCGGAGCTTGCCCGCGACGCGGTGCGCGCGGTGGACGTCCTTGGTCCACACCGCGCCGGCCAGGCCGAACTCGGTGTCGTTGGCGAGCGCGACCGCCTCGTCCTCGTCGTCGAAGGTCATGACCGCCGTGACGGGGCCGAAGATCTCCTCGCGCACGGCACGCATCGACGAGGTCGCGTCGTCGAGCACGGTCGGTTGTACGAACCACCCGCCGAGGTCCTCGACCGGTGCGCCGCCACAGGCGAACGTCGCGCCCTCTTCCCGGGCCGACGCGAAGTGGCTGAGCACCGTGTTGTACTGCTGCTCGGTCGCGACCGGCCCCATCTCGGTCTCGGGGTCGAGCGGGTTGCCGATCTTGATGGTCTCGGCGCGGGTGACGAGGCGCTCGACCAGCGCGTCCTTGACGTCGGTGTGCACCACGACGCGTGATCCGGCCATGCAGGTCTGTCCGGCTGCGGCGAAGACTCCGGCGATGATGCCGTTGGCGGCGGCGTCGAGGTCGGCGTCGGGGAAGATCACCTGCGGCGACTTGCCGCCCAGCTCCAGGGTGACGCGGGTCAGGTTGTCGGCGGCGGCCTTCGCGATCTACTTGCCGACCTGGGTCGAGCCGGTGAAGGCGATCTTGTCGACGCCGGGGTGCGCGGTCAGTGCCTTCCCGACGTCGGGGCCCCAGCCGGTGACGATGTTCACCACGCCGGGTGGGATGCCGGCCTCGGTGATGAGGTCCGCGAGTGCCAGCGTGCTGACAGGGGTGTGGTCGCTGGGCTTGACGACCATGGTGCACCCGGCCGCGAGCGCGGGGGCCAGCTTCCAGCTGAGCAGCAGCAGCGGCGAGTTCCACGGCACGATCGCGGCGACCACCCCGACCGGCACCGGTGTGGTGTAGACGAGGTAGTTGGCCTTGTCCGACGGGATGACACTGCCCTCCAGCTTGTCGGCCATGCCGGCGTAGTAGTAGAACCAATCTGGGAGATAGCGCATCTGACCCGCCATCTCACGCAGCAGCTTGCCGTTGTCGCGCGTCTCCAGTTCCCCCAGTCGTTCCGCATCCCGACCGATGAGGTCGCCGAGCGCCCGCAGCAGCTTGCCCCGCTGCGTGGCGGTGAGGTCGCCCCATGGCCCGGTCAGCGCGGCGCGGGCGGCCGTGACCGCGGCGTCGACGTCCTCGGCCCCGGCATCGGGCACCTGCGCCCACGTCTGCCCCGTGTAGGGGTCGAGCGACTCGTAGGTCCGGCCCGACGCAGCGCCCGTCCGGGCGCCGTCGATGACCATCAGGTGTTCATCGAGGGTGTGGTGCTGCTGTGTGACTGTCATCTGCAACTTCTCCGACTGGGCGGGCGGTGACGCGCGGCGGCGTGACCAGCCTGGCAGAGCTGCGTGCTGGGTCAAGGGGAAGGTCGTCGGACGCCCTATCGGTGCGCTGGCACGGGATCTCCGCCGGGCGCTACGGCCACCTCGGACCTCCGCCCACGGGATGATCTGGCGGACCGCCGCGCGGCGCAGGCCCCTACCGCAGGATGATGGTGCAACCCGCCCACGGTCTGGCGACGATGTGGCGCCAACCGCCGATGGCGTTTCGCATCCACTGCGCAGCCACCGCCCCGAGGAGCACCGAGATGGCTACGACTACGCAACGCCGGACCATGCAGGCCGTCGTCCAGCACGGGTACGGCCCGCCCGAGCAGGTTCTGCGGATGGCGACGATCGACCGTCCGACGTTCGGCGCCGACGACGTCCTGGTCCGCGTCCGGGCGACCAGCGTGAACACCCCGGACGGGATCGCCGTCACCGGCACCCCCTACGTCGTGCGACTGCGGCTCGGGCTGCGGCGACCAGCCACGCCGGTGCGGGGATCAGACATCGCTGGCGTCGTGGCCGCCGTCGGGCGCAACGTGACCGATCTCGAACCGGGCGACGAGGTGTTCGGCTCGGTGTGGGACAACAGCCCGATCAACCGCGCCGGCGCGTTCGCCGAGTACGCGGCCGCGCCGGCGTCCCAGCTGCTCCGCAAGCCGGCGGCGTTGTCGTTCGAGCAGGCGGCGGTGTCGGCGATGTCAGGTGTGACCGCCATGGTGGCGATGCGCGACGTGGCGCAGGTCCGCTCTGGGACCCGGGTGCTGGTCAACGACGCATCCGGTGGCGTGGGAACGTTCGCCGTGCAGATCGCCACTGCCCTCGGCGGCGAGGTCACCGGCGTCTGCAGCAGCCGCAACCTCGAGCTCGTCCGCTCCCTCGGCGCTGCGCACGTCATCGACTAAACCCGCGATGACTACACGGGTGGCCCTCGCCGCTACGACGTCGTGCTCGACGATGTGCTGAACCGCCCATCGTCGGCGACCGCCCGCGTCCTCGCACCTGACGGGGTGCTCATCCCCAACAGCGTGGGCAGAGGTCGGGCGGTCGCAGGACTGCCCAGGATCGCCCGGGCCGCGCTGATGGGACTGGGCTCCACCCATGTGCGGACAGTCACGTGCGTTCCCGACCGCGACAACCTGGCCACCACGCCAGCGGCAACGTCGCCATCGCCGTGTGACCGTTCGCGTCGCGGCATCACGAGGGACAGGGGGTGCTGAACCAAGAGGTGCCCGGATCGCCACCACCGACCGCGGCGGAGTGGGGCAGCATGGCCCTCATGCCAGAGCCGAGCAGGAGCACCCCGACGCAGACACTCGATCGGTGGATGCGCCGTCGGCCCGCGTTGTTGATCCTGGCGTGCGGCCTCGTGGTCTTGAGCCTGCTCGGCTGGCTGTTCGCCGAGACGACGGAAGCGGTGCTCGAGCGGGACGACATCGCTGCGGTCGACAATCCGGTGACGCGCTGGCTGGTACAGCAGCGGCAACCATGGTTGACGGCGGCCATGCGCACCGTCACGCGCCTGGGCGACGCCTGGTTCGTCGTCACGCTGATCGTCGTTGTGACCCTGGTGCTGTGGGTGCGCCGGCGCCCGTGGAGGGAGCTGGCGGTCCTGCCGATCGCCAGCGGTGGGGCGGTGCTGATCGTGACGTTCATCAAGGTGGTCATCGAACGTCCCAGGCCCACGATCGGCGAGATCGTGGCATCGGCGTCGGGGTTCGCGTTCCCGTCTGGCCACAGCGCTCAGGCGGTGGCGTGCTACGGCGCGCTGGCGTGGCTGATCGCGCACGTGACCACCACCCGACGCGCCACCGTCCTGGCCTGGTCGGGCGCGTCGGTCGTGGCCTTCCTCATCGGCGTCTCCCGCCTGTACCTGGGCGTACACTGGCTGTCGGACGTCATCGGTGGGTGGGCGCTCGGCGCGGCGTGGTTGACCGTGACATTGTCGGCAGTGGCCGCCCGGCAGCGCTGGACAGACGCGGGATCGTGGACACCCGCGGATCCGGAAGCCCGCACCGGCTGACCTCGAGCGGTCTCCGGCTCGAGTCCGTTCGACGACGACTGCGGTCCGGCCACACGGTGCACCGGTCGGTCGCTGTCACCATGTGTCTGTACTGCCTTGACGGGCAGGTATCGGGCGCGTGTTGTGTCCGGCGTCGTCGGTAGGAACCCTCGGACCGGGACAGTGACCCAAACGGGCACATCGGTGTTGCCTTGTTCGGTGACTCCGAGCGCGGCCTGCCGTAGACAGCCAAGTCGACGAGGTGCATGGATGCCCGACGATGTCGCCGTAGCCGTCGAGGACCCACATGCGATGGCGGCCGAGGAGGTCGCGTCGACGGTCGAGGTCGACCCGGCGACGGGTCTGTCCAGTGACGAGGCCCGCTCGCGGCGGGAACGGTATGGGCGCAACACCCTCGGTGAGGACAGCGGGACGCCGTGGTGGCGGTTGGCGTGGGATCAGATCGCCAACGCGGTGGTCGTGCTGCTGATCGGCGCTGCCGTGGCCGGCTTCGTCGTCGGCGAGGTGATCGAGGCCGCCGCGATCGTGGTGGTGCTCGTGGTGAACGCGGTCGTGGGGTTCGTCACCGAGTTGCAGGCGGCGCGTTCGGTGGCGTCGCTGCGCGACATGATGCGCTCGGTCGCTGATGTCGAACGCGATGACCGGCGGGATGAGATCGACGCCACCGAACTGGTACCCGGGGATGTCGTGATCGTCGAGGCGGGCGAGCGGGTGCCGGCCGACGTTCGGCTGCTCAGCGCCGAGGATCTCTCGGTGGAGGAGTCGGCGTTGACGGGCGAGAGCGAGCCCGTCGACAAGCGTTCCGACCCGGTCGACGCCGACGCTGCGGTTGGGGACCGGACCGGGATGCTGTTCATGGGCACGACGGTGTCGTCGGGCTACGGCCGTGGGATCGTGGTGGCGACGGGGCGGGCGACCGAGATGGGCCGCATCGCGGACCTCGCCGAGTCGGCCGACACGACGAAGGCGCCGCTGCAGGAGGGGTTGGAGCACCTCAGCCGTCGGCTCGCGATCGTCGTCGTCGTCGGCGCGGCGGTCCTGTTCGGGATCGGCCTGCTGCGCGGGCAGGATCTGAGCGAGGTCGTGGAGATCTCCGTCGCGCTGGCCATCGCCGTGGTGCCGGAGGGGTTGCCGGCGGTCGC
Organism: Actinomycetota bacterium; assembly: GCA_019347695.1. Classification (GTDB taxonomy): domain Bacteria; phylum Actinomycetota; class Nitriliruptoria; order Euzebyales; family JAHELV01; genus JAHELV01. Next base: position 11,518 of record JAHWKT010000055.1, read on the forward strand.
GACGCTGACGCTGGCGGTCGGGATGCGCCGCATGGCGGCCGGCAACGCGCTGGTGCGTCGTCTGCCCGCGGTCGAGACGCTCGGCTCGACGACGGTGGTGTGCTCGGACAAGACCGGCACGTTGACCCGCAACCAGATGGACGTCGTTGAGGTCGAGCTCGGCGAGGGCGCTGACCATCGGCAGCTGTGGATCAGTGCTGCGCTGTGCAACGACGCCGACATCGACCCGGACGGCGACCCGGTCGGTGACCCCACGGAGGTCGCGCTGCTGCGCGCGGCCAACGAGCACGACGTCGGCTGGCGGGAGCTGCGGGAGGAGCATGCGCGCAGCCGGGAGGTGCCGTTCAACTCCGAGACCAAGCGCATGGCGGTGGTCGTGGACGGCACCGTCCACATCAAGGGGGCACCCGAGGCGCTGCTGAATCCCGATCGTCACGGTGCACTGGTCGAGGCGGCCGACCGCATGGCCGGCGAAGCGCTGCGGACCCTGGCGGTGGCGCGCCGCAGGGCGCCCGGCGACGAGGTGCCCGACGAGGAGCTGTTCGCCGACCTCGATGTCATCGGCGTGATCGGTATGCACGACCCCCCGCGCGACACGGTGATCGAGGCGGTCGACACCCTGCATGCTGCCGGCATCCGCACCGTGATGATCACCGGAGACCGCCCCGATACCGCGGGCGCGATCGCCGAGGACATCGACCTGTCGACCGGTGAGGTCGTCCGCGGACAGGACATTGCGACCATGGCCGACGAGGAGCTCGCGGACGTGATCGCCGACGTCGAGGTGTTCGCGCGGGTTGACCCGGAGCACAAGCTGCGGATCGTCGAAGGCCTGCAGCGCGCCGGTGAGGTCGTCGCCGTCACCGGTGACGGGGTCAACGACGCGCCCGCGCTCAGCCAGGCCGACGTCGGCGTCGCGATGGGCAGCGGCACCGACGTCGCGCGGGAGGCCGCCGACATCGTCCTGCTCGACGACGAGTTCGACACCATCGAGACAGCGGTGCAGGAGGGCCGGCGGATCTTCGCGAACATCCGCCGCTTCGGGCAGTTCCTCTTCTCGTGGCACGTCGCGGAGGTCGCCGTGATCACCGCTGCGATCGCCTTCGGGTTCGCACCACCGTTGGCCGGCCTCATGATCTTGTGGAACAACCTGGTCATCGACGTGCTGCCCTCGTTCGCGCTCGCGCTCGAACCGAGCCGTGATGACGTGATGCGGGAGCCTCCCCGCGACCCGAACGAGCCGGTGATCTCCCGCGACGTCATCCGCCGGATCCTGAGCCAGGCGGCCCTGGTCGCCGCAGTCGGGCTGGGCGCCTACGGTGCCGCGCTGCTCCTGCTCGACCTCGACACCGCGCAGGCCCAGACCATGACGTTCATCGCGATGTCGGCCGGTCAGGTGCTGACGGTGTTCAACGCGCGCGTCGACCGTGGGTCGGGCTTTCGCGGTGCGACCGGCAACCCGTGGCTGTGGGGTGCGCTCGCCACGACCGCCGCCCTGGAGGCCGCCGCGTTGGGCATCCGGCCGCTCAGCGACGTGCTCGGGCTCACGACGATCCCGGTGCAGGGCTGGCTGATTGCCGGAGCGCTCGCGGTCATCCCGCTGACGGCGACGCAGGTGGTGCGCATCGTCCGTGACCGCCGCCGGCGCGACGCAACCTGACCGCTGCAGATGCACTTGACAGACTGGGGGCGACGCCAGCTGCGAATGCCAGGTAGCACCTGTGCGTGGATGCCGACCGTCGAACGCGCCGACGCGCACTGCCAAGGCGAGGTCGTAGCGGTCCTCGTCCGGCTCGAACTCGAGCGCCTCGGCTGCGCTACGACGAGGGGTGAGCCGGCCCTCCGCGATCAACCCGGCGGCCGATTCGGTGAGCTGCACGATCGCGCTTGCCGACCGGTCGACGGCGAGCACGTGCCCGTTCGGGCCGATGCGCTCGGCGACCGCTCGTGCTGCTGCGCCCGGACCGCAGCCGATCTCGATCACCCGCATGCCGGGGCGCAGTGGGAGCGCGTCGACGATCTCTGCCAGCCGAGGTGAGAGTGCCGCCATGCTGTCGGGGTGGATCGGGTGTTCGGTGCTGCCTCAAGTATGGACGCCGACCAGATCCGGTGTCAGCCAAACAGTCATCCGGTCGAGCTCGCGAGGGCGAACCCCGACGGTGAGGGCACGACGTGCCGTGGCGAGCACCACGATCGCTGCGGTCTCGTGGCGGTCGACCGTCGATGAGATGCAGCGGCGTACTCCGTCATCACTATCGTCCGTTCGCACCGAACCAAGGAGAGACATCGTGACCGACCAGACCACCCACGGATCGTCCGCACCGCAGTCCGGCTACGTCCCGGTCAACGGGTTGCAGATGTACTACGAGATCCACGGTTCAGGCGGGACGCCGTTGCTGTTGTTGCACGGCGGGCTGTTCGACATCGACCTGCAGTTCGGCGAGCTGCTCCCGAGCCTGGCCGCGACGCGCCAGGTCATCGCCGCCGACTTCCAGGGGCACGGACGCACCAATGACATCGACCGGCCGCTGACCTGCGCCGACCTGGCCGCCGACGTCGTCGGCCTGCTGGCCCACTTCGACGTGGCGCAGGTCGACGTGTTCGGCTTCAGCGTCGGCGGCGGCGTAGCGCTGCACCTGGCGATCCGGCACCCCGAGCTGATCCGCAAGGCGATCATCTCCTCCGTGTCGTTCCACCCCGACGGGGACCGCCCGGAGAACACCGAGGCGGTGGGAGAGATGACCGTCGACATGATCGCCGGCACACCCATGGAGCGAAGCTACCGCGCGAAGTCGCCGCATCCGGACCGGCTGCAGGGTCTGCTCGACAAGCTCGGCGCGTTCGACCACGGCTTCACCGGCTGGTCCGATGACGACATCCGCGGCATCGCGGCACCGACCCTGATCACCGTGGGCGACTGCGACGCTGTCCGGCTCGAGCACGCCGTGCGGTTCCTGCAGCTGCGCGGAGGCGACGTCAACGGCGACTTCGTAGGGGTTCCCGCCTCGCAGCTGGCGGTGTTCCCCGGTACGACCCATTTCTTCGGGCTCGCCCGCACCGGCCTGGTCCGCGACGTCGTGCTGACTTTCCTGGATGCCCCGATGCCCGAGGCCTGAGGTCACGAGCCCACCGGGGATGCACGAAACCGCACGAACGGCCGGGATGGACCTCCTGCGTCATGTGGGTGATACCAGCGCGGGGTCAGCGGTCGGGCGTGGGCCGTGGCTCCAGGATCACGACTGCGGTCTCCGACGGTCTCAGCGCGCCGCATAGGCGTCCAGGTTCACCCCGATCGCCCGCCAGCGGTCCCACAGGCGCGCCCGCTCGTCCCCCTCTGCCGCGCGAGCCGCCACTCTCGTAGGTGTCGGTGGCGACGTGGGTGAACCTCAACGCGCGAAGTCCCGTTCGAACAGCGGTCCCGTCGATCGGCGTCGACGCCAGCACCGACGAGACCCTCGACGCCCTGGTGACCGGACTGCTCGGGAGGGCTGAGACGCCCCCGAGCGTCGACGGAAGCCGAGACGATTGTCGACTGCGAGGTTGAACGATGCGTGACGTACTGGTGCGGTTGGCTGCGTTCTCCGCGGACGGGCGCGGCGGCAATCCGGCTGGCGTATGGCTCGGTGCCGAGCTTCCGACGGCCGAGGAGATGCAGCGGATCGCTGCAGAGGTCGGCTACTCGAGACGGCGTTCAACCAACGGGTCGACGACCGCACGTGGGTGACCAGGTACTACAGCCCCGAGGCCGAGGTGTCGTTCTGCGGGCACGCGACGATCGCCACCGGGGTGGTGCTGGGCGAACGCGTCGGGCTCGGATCGTTCCGCCTCGGCACCTCCGTGGGCACGGTGGTCGTCGAGGTCGACGCGGCGGCGGACGGCACGATGCGCGCGACGCTGACGTCCGTGGCGCCCGACGCGCGACCGCTTCCCGACGGGCTCCTTCACACGGCGCTGGACACCTTCAGGTGGTCGGACGCGGTGCTGGACCCTGCGGTCCCTCCCGGTCTCGCCTACGCAGGGGCGTGGCATCTGATCGTCCCGTTGGCGTCGCCCGAACAGCTTTCCGGCTCTCCTACGACTTCGAGCGGCTGCGCGGGTTGATGCTTGCACGACCTGACGACGGTGCAGGTCATCCACCGCGAGACCGAGGTCCTGTTCCACGCCCGCAACCCATCACCTGTTCGTCGACATCCCGGAGTCCGGCGGCATCAGGGTGTCGGGGTTCGCGACGCCGATCGCGCACGAGGCCGAGCACGAAGATCGACGACCCGGTACCGGCCGCGAGGCATGACGTGCTGGTCGCACGAGCTCGGCGGACCCATCGCGATCACCTGCCGGACGAGGCCGGTCGTCAGGTCACACACATCCACGACGATCGTCGTCGACATCGCAGTCGTGGCGGCGTGTCGTACCGTTGTCGTCGTGCATCCGTCGGGTGCTCAGAGGGTGAAGGTGGCGCGGAACACGGTGGCCAGGTGGGTCGCGAATTGGTCAGGCGGCCAGTCGCGGTCAACGATGAGGCCTTCGACGACGTCGAAGGACATCAGCGCCCACAGCATGTCGGCGGCCGTCGCGACGGTCCATGGTGGTGCGAGCCGGCCGTCGTGGTCGAGCCACTGGGCGAGTCGTCGGCAGTGATCGTGCCAGTCGGCGCGGACCAGGTCCCAGTGGGCGGCGGCGTCGGGGTCGCTACGTCGGGCGTGGTCGGCGGCGCGGGCGAGCCCGATCAGCCGCGGATGGTAGCGGGCCAGGTGGCGCGCCCACTCGTCGAGCGCGGTGACGGCATCGGGGGCGTCCCACACCGGACGGGTCGACGCGGCGAGGTCCTCGGTGTCGTTGACGTGGTCGAACAGCTCGGTGAGCAGGTCGGTGCGGGACGCGAAGTGCAGGTACAGCGCCCGGCGGGTGACGCCGGCGCGCTCTGCGACCTGGGTCATGGTGACCGCACCGAAGCCGTGCTCCTCTATGAGGTCGCGGGCGGCGGTGAGCAGCGCCTGGCGGGTGCGGCGGCTGCGGGCGTTGGTCGGTTCGTCGATGGTCGTCACGGGCGGGTTCTACCCGTCGAGGCCCCAGGAGATGACCTTGTCGGGGTGGACGCGGATGAGCGCGTCGGGTCCGGTGACGGCTTCGGCGCGGCCGCGGATCTCGACGGCGCGGGGCCGCCAGGGGTCGGTGCTGGCGAGGTCGTCGATGACGACGGCGGCGCGGCCGGTGCGGGCGACGTCGCGGAACTTCTTGGTGGCTTCGATGTTGTGGCCGCCGAGGTCGATCGTGTCGAGTTCGGGGTTGTAGGCGAACCCGCCTGGGACGACGTGGGGTGTGCCGTCGGTGCCGACGGTGGCGATGCGGGCCAGGCGTCGCCGGCTTGTCAGGTAGTTGCGTTGGGCGTCGGTGAATGCGCTCATCGGGGTGCTCCCTGCTGGTGGTGTCGGTCGCGGGTGTCGTGGCGGGTCGGTCCGACTCGGTGGATGGCGGCGGCTGCGATGGCCGCGGTGATGGCAGCGGCGAGCGGCGCGGCGACCGCGCCGGCGGCGAAGACCGCCACGCCGACCTGCAGCGCCTGCTTGCGGCCGAAGCGGTCGCCCAGCGCGCCGGCCGGCAGCACCAGCCCGGCGAACACCAGCGCGTAGGCATCCACGATCCACTGCAGCTGTGTCTGCGTGGCGCCGAGCTGGCGCACCAACGTGGGCAGCGCGACGTTCAGCCCCGAGTTGGCGGCCACGATCAACACCAGCGACACGCACATCACCGCCAGGATCGCCCAGCGCTGCGGGTGACCGGCGTCGACGGCTGCGGCGGCCGTCGGCTGTGCGGTTGGGACGGCCGACGTTGGGGTGGGCAACGGTCGGGTTCGCATGACGGGGTCCTTCTGTCGGGCCTGCACGATGGGTGGCGGTCAGGCGTCGAGGTGGTGGCCGTCGACGGTGACGTCGACCTTGGTGGGGTAGAAGCAGTAGTGGTCGGTGACCTGGTCGGCCTCGCCGAGCGGGTCGGGCAGGCTCCACGCGATGTCGGTGGCGGTGTCACCGTCGATCGCCAGGTGCCAGTGCTGGCCGTCGCCCGTGTAGGGACACGCGAGACGGTGTCGCTGCGCGCCAGCAGGTCGGTGCGCACGTCGTCGGCGGGCAGGTAGTAGCGGATCGGGTTGCCCGGCCCGCATCCGCTTGGGGAAATCCTCCCAGTACAGGACCGTCTCGGGCGGGGTGAAGTTGAACTGCCCGGCCGGCGTCGACCCGAACGGGGCCCTGCCGAACGACGGCATAGTGAGTGCCATGACGCGTCACCTCTCGAACCTCTCAGCATGTGTACTTCATATACTACACACGCTGTGCACTTTAGCAGTCTGGTCCAACACCGGGTCGTAGCGGCTCCGACGACCGCCCTTCACCGGCTGCTCGACCAGGTCACCCTGGTGATCCTGATCGAGAATGGGGCGTTGGATCGCCACATCCGTCGGACGGGCCGCCGCTACGTCGCGAACCGGTCTGGTCGTCGGCTACGGTGCGGCCACACCCGAGATCGGCCGGCGCCCCTCGACGCCACCGGCCCTGCCGGTGGCATGAGGGCATCCTGTGCGGCGGTCAGCCAGTCGCGTTGACCTTGGTTGCCAGATCGCCGACGCCTGCGGTGCCGTCGGTGATGATCCGGACGTAGATGCCCCGCAACCTGTGGCGGCGGCCGACATCGGAACCGACGAACCGTTGGGCATCGACGCCGTATCGCCGGACGAAGTTGATGCATCCCGTGTGTGGCTTGGCCGTCACCTCGACCAGGGCGGTACCCAGCATGAGCGGTCGCCGGCGGCGAGGTTGTCGTGGCCGATGTCGAAGTCGACGACCACCTGGTCGCCGGCGAGCGGCCAGCGTGATCGGTCACTGTCGCTGATCTGGTCCAGGAAGCGCCGGTTGATCAACGTCACCTGCGCCTCGACCTGCGCGCTGCCGTCGTCGGTGCTGTGCTTCCGCGGGTGCGCCAGGTATCGCCCACCAGCCTCTCGGACCGCGTGAACGTGCCCTCGTCGAGCACGTCTCGAGCGTCGACGTCAGGTCGCGCAACGATCATCTCGATCACCCCGCGGTCGGTCGGTGAGGCAAGGACCTCCTCGAGGCCGGCTTGCAGCTCGGCACTGCTGCGGTGACGCGGTGTGGCGGTGTCGGCGCGCATGGCCATGTGATCGTCGGACAGTCCTGTCACGGTGTCAACTCGCCGCCACGCCCACCGCTGGTGGTCGGTCGTGGCTCCCCTGGGTACCGCGGTCTCGTGTCCGGACGGGTACGCCGAGTGCGGGAGAGTCGGCCGACAGGCCTTGGGCTGCTCGACGTGCGTCGGCTGCACCTGCTCAGCCGAGCAGTTGTTGCAGTCCGATGAGGATCGCGAAGCCGACTACCAGGCTCGCGAGGATCGAGCGGAACCGGAACGCCACCACCGCCGCCGCGAGCCCCGCGACCGCGGTCGGCCCGAGCACGTCCCAGTGGCCGTCGGGTCGCAGCAGCGCCGGGGCGGTCAGCGCTGCCAGGGCCGCGGCGGGAATCATCCGCAGCACGGTCTTCACGTTGGCGGGCACGGCCGCCATGCGGTCGGCGAAGGCCAGGAACGACGCGCGGATCAGGAAGGTCCCGAGGCCGGCGGCAACGACCACGGCCACCGCTGCGGGGGTCACGACGACACCTCTGCGCGGGCGGGGTCGGGGGTCCGCAGGGCGGTGACCGTTCCCGCGACGACGCCGGACGCCGCGCCGATCAGCATTCCCAGGTTGGCCGGCCACTCGGCGCCCAGGGTGGCCACCCCTGCTCCGACGACAGCGGCGACCACGGTCGCGCGGTCTGTCACGGCTGGCGGAAGG
>JAHWKT010000056.1 GCA_019347695.1 Actinomycetota bacterium
GCAGCACCGGGCGCAGCTGCCCGCGCGCGGCGGCCCACGGCAGCAGGAGCGCCGGACCCTCGATCGAGCGCAGCGCCCGCTCGAGCTCGGGGATCGCCTGCGACTCGAACTCGGCGACGGTCGGATCGTCGCTGGTGACCCGGGTCCAGGCGGTCGCCATCGACACCGACGGCCGCGTCGAGCCGAACGCGTTGAGCACCTGCGGCGAGATGAACTCGATGGCGAGGATCACCACCAGCACGCTCACGAGCGGCGACCACCCACGCCGACGCCGCAGCACCAGCGATGCGACCGCCGCGCACGACAGCAGCCCGGCGACGTGGGTCAGGTACCCCCAGGTCCACGGGTAGCGGATCCATCGCAACGGATCCGTGAGATACAACCCGGCGAACGGTGACGTGTACACCGTGGTGGGATCCGAGACGCTCGCGAGCTGCGGCTGCGGTCCCATCGACAGCACGACCGACGCCACCAGCACCGTGAGCAGCAGCACCGTGAACGCCGCCGGCAGGCGCGGGTTCGGTTGCCGGCGCCGCCAGGTGACGACACCCACGACGACGAGGAAGACGACGGTCGCCACGCCCAGGTACGGGGCCACCCACAACTGCCGCCCGGCCACCAGTCCCCGGACGACCAGGTCGTCGTGACCGAGTCGCACGAACAGCCGGCCGAGCAGCGAGGTACGGGGATCGGGTGCGATCAGGGCCACCAGATCGATCGCGTTGTCGCTCGCGGTCGTCAGCGTCTCGTCGTACTGCCCGGCGATCCCCGCAAGGGACAGGCGCACGCGCAGGACGGCCGACACGATCGCCACGGCGACGGCACCACCGGCGAGCAGCGCCACGCGCTGCAGGATCCGCCAGCCGGGCAGCACCGCCAGCAGCGCGACGGCGCCGGCGGCCACCGCGGTCGCGAACAGCCCCGTGTACTGCCACTCGATGCCGATGGCCGTCACCGTCACCAGTGCGGCCGCCCCGGGCAGCAGCAGCGGCTGCAGCCGCCGTCTCCGCCCTCGGTCGAACAGGACGTACAGCACGGCGAACAGCAGCGGCAGGAGCAGCACGGCAACGACGTTCCAGTACCAGTTCCACGTCCGCGCCGTCAGCGAGCCGTTCAGCCCGTTGAGCGCCACGAACGCTGCCGCCAGCAGCGGACTGCCGGTCATCCGGCGCAGCAGCCAGAACAACGCGCCGATGCCCGGCACGATGAGCACTGCGACGCTCAACTTCCAGGCCGCGAGGGGGTCGGCGCCGAGCCGCATGAACACGCCGCCGAGCGGATACGACAGCCCGCCGTCGAGCTGGTACATGCCGATGGGTGCACCCGCCCGCCGGCAGAACATGACGATCGGGTTCAGGGCGCCATCGGCGAGCGCGCATGTGGCGAACCCCCGGAACATGTTCTCGATCAGCAGGGTCGGGGAACGCCACGGCAGCGCGCCGAGGACCCACAGCACCGGCAGGCTGCCGAGGATCGACGCGGCGACCACCTGCAGCCCCACGATCCATCGCGGGGTCGACGGCTCGATGCGCGCGGAAGGGCGCTCGTCGGTGGCGTCAGCGGGCGCACCGGCGTCGACGACCGTGTCCGCTGGTACTGCGCCTCCGCGCTCGGGGCCGTCCGTCGGGCGGTCGTGCGGGTCGGCGGACGCTTTGTCCTCTGTGGCGCTCACCTGCTCACGGCACGGTTCATGATCCCACGATCCGGGTTCCGGCGGCCCCTGCGCGACGTTGGTCCGCTCGACAGGGTACATCGGGCGTAGCCTGTCGTGATGCGGACCTCGATGGCGCAGTTGCTGCCGATCGCCGTGGCGCTGGCGCTCGTGTGGAGCCGCCGTCCCTGGCGGCTGCTGCGGCCGATCGTGACCATCGCCCACGAGGGCGGTCACGTGCTCACCGCACTGCTCGCCGGACGGCGCCTGGCTGGTGTCCGGCTGCACGCCGACGCGTCCGGGCTCACGGTGTCGCGCGGGCGTTCCGGCGGACCCGGCATGGTCGTCATGCTGCTCGCCGGATACCTCACGCCATGCCTTCTGGGGCTCGCCGCGGCGGTCCTGGTGGACGCGGACCAGCATCAACTGATCCTCGCGGTGAGCGTGGCGGCGCTCGCGGCACTGCTCGTGACCGTGCGCAACGTGTTCGGGCTGGTCGTGATCGTGCTCACGGGGGCGGCGCTGGTGGCCGCGGGCTTCACCGCGCCCGCGTGGGTGCAGCGCGCCAGCGCGGCGGTGCTCGCGTGGTTCCTGCTCTTCGGCGGCCTGCGCTCGATCGGCGATCTGCGCCGGAGCCGGCGTCGCACCCGGACGCGTGCGTCCGACGCGGATCAACTCGCCCGGCTCACGCGTGTACCGGCGGCCGTGTGGATCGGGGTGTTCGTGCTCGCCGCCGGCGGGGCGATCGTCGCCGCGGCCGCTCTGCTCGTCGCCGCCTGACATGATGGCGGGAGCACAGGCGCACCGCCTGCGTGAACCGAGGCGTCGGATGCCCAGCCAAGGAGTGACGAGTGATTCCTGACAGCCATGTCGATCTTGTGACCGGCGCGAGCTTCGCGCACGTCGCCACCATCGGCCCCGACGGCGAGCCGCAGTCGACGCCCGTGTGGATCGACGGCGACGCGACGACGGTCAGGTTCAGCCAGACGACCAGTCGGCAGAAGTACGAGAACGTCCAGCGCGAGCCGCGCCTGGCGATGTCGATGGTCGATATGGACAACCCCTACCGCTATCTCGAGATCCGCGGCCGCGTGGTCGACATCAGCGACGACGCGGACAACGCGTTCATCGACGCGTTGGCCAAGAAGTATCTGGGCGAGGACTCGTATCCCTACCACCAGCCGGGTGACAAGCGCGTGGTCGTCACCGTCGAGCCCGAGCACACCACCACGATGGGCTGACCCCACGCCTGTGCCCACCGCGATCCGGAAGTAGGTGCTTGCGGGCGGCCGGGTGGTGTGTCGGCTGAGGCCCGCTGTTGGGTGTCGGCCGCCACGCCCGGGCAGGTCGCGGCCGCGCTCCCGTGCGCGCACGGGCCCCGTACGACAGGGCGCCGCGGGACGCGTGAGAGCCAGTTGACAGCGATCTGCCATCCGCGTTGTGCACCCTGCGGACGCCGGATTCGACCGGCGTTGGTAGCACGGTTCGCCGCCACAAGGCGAGCAGCGGAGAGGAGGACCGGGGCCGGTGCCGCTGCCCGGTCCGATGCACCAGATCGGACACTCGGGTCGTCGACGCACCGTCAGGTCGGGCGCGGCGCGTGTCGCGTCCGGTCACCGGCGTGCGGGCTGACCGACGCTCTCGGTCAACTGGCGGCCGACGTCGCGAGCGCGAAGGGGTGCACCGCGGCGACGCCGGCGTCGCGCAGGAGCATGCCCACGACCGTCAACGTCCACTGGGAGTGGACCAGGCCGTCGACCAGCAGCGCCGGCCCGGATGGGACGTCGCCGGTGACCACCTCGTAGGTGTCCAACGCGTTGGCGGCCTGCTGGACGCTGTTGTGCTGGCTGCGCTGCGACAGCGTCTCGGCGCCGATGGTCACCACGTCGTAGGCGGGCAGTCCCAGCGACGCCGCGAGGCGCTCCGCCAGGTCGGCGACGAGCGCCGGCCGGCGCCGCGAGGGTACCCATGTCACCCATGTCGGCGCGGGCTGCGGTGCCCACTGCTCGCGGATCAGGTCGACCGCGGCAGCGACCAGCCGGTCGTCGAACCGCCCGTCGCGCAGCCAAGCCTGCTCGACCAGTGGGCCCCAGCCGGCGCGTCCCCACCGGCACAGCACCCGTCCCGGCTCGACACGCCGATCGTCGCCGATCCGGCCGCGATGGGAATCCAGTCCCCGCGGCCACTGCTTGCGCGGCGACAGCTCGAGCACCTCCCGGCGCAGGTGCCGCGACGCCTGGTTGGCCAGCGCAGGATCGACGGTCACGGCCAGCGCCGGTCCGGCGCAGTTCGCGCAGCGCCCGCACGTGGTCACGTCCGGGTCGTCGAGCTGGGTGCGCAGGAACGCCATCAGGCAGCGGTCGGTGGTGGCGTAGTCGCGCATGGCCTGCTGTTCCCGCCGGCGCATGGCGGTGACATGGGCGACGCGGTCCTCGTCGTACACCCACACCTGGTCGGTCCGCTCCCACTTCGTCGTCGACCCGGCCTGGACGACGGCGCCCTCGACGGCGAGCACCTTGAGCATCGCCGTCAACCGCCCGTAGCCGATGTTCACCTCGGCCTGCAGCTCGTCGAGGGTGACCGGTCCGGCCGTGGCCGTGAGGTGGTCGACCACCCGTTCGGCCTGCTCGCGCGGCGGGAAGGCGGTCGAGATGAAGTAGTCCTGGATGTCGACGTCCTCGTGCCCGCAGAGCAGCACGCCGTAGGCACGGTCGACGCCGCGGCCGGCGCGTCCGACCTGCTGGTAGTAGGCGATCGGCGAGCCGGGAGACTGGTAGTGGATGACGAACTGCAGGTCCGGCTTGTCGTAGCCCATGCCGAGCGCCGAGGTCGCGACCACGACCTTGAGATCGTTGTCGGACAGCCGCTGCTCGACCGCCTCGCGTTCGGCCGGATCCGTGCTGCCCGAGTAGCCCTGCGCGTCCACACCGTGGTCGCGCAGCCAACTGGTGACCCGCTCGACGTCGCTGATCGTCAGGCAGTACACGATGCCCGAGCCCGGCAGGCCCGGTACCTGCTCGGCCAGCCACGCCAGTCTGGCCGCGGGGTCGGGCAGCACGATCGCCTGCAGCACGAGGCTGTCGCGGTCGAGCCTGCCGCGCAGCACCAGCAGGTCGTTGCCGAGCTGCTCGGTGACGTCGGCGATCACCCGGTCGTTGGCGGTCGCGGTGCTGCCGAGCACCGGCAGGTCGGCGGGCAGGCGGTCGATCAGCGTTCGCACCCGGCGGTAGTCGGGACGGAAGTCGTGGCCCCAGTCGCTGATGCAGTGCGCCTCGTCGATGACCAGCAGGCCTGTGCACGGTGCCACGACCTGCTCGAGCTGGTCGCGGAACCGCGGGTTGTTGAGCCGCTCCGGCGACACGAGCAGCAGGTCGATCTCGTCGTCTCGCAGCTGCCGGTCGATGGCGTTCCACTGGTCGGTGTTGGCGCTGTTGATGGTGGCCGCGCGCACCTGGGCGCGCAGCGCCATGTCGATCTGGTTGCGCATGAGCGCCAGCAGGGGAGAGATCAGCAGCGTCGGTCCGGCGCCCCGGTCGCGCAGCAACCGGGTGGCGATGAAGTAGACCGCACTCTTTCCCCAACCGGTCCGCTGGACCAGCAGCACGCGGCGGCGCTCGTCGACCAGCGCGTCGATGGCGTCACGCTGGCCGGGCCGGAACCCGGCGCCCGGACCGGCAATGCCGGTCAGCAGCGCTTCCGGTCGGTGCGATGCAGATGGCGTGTGCATGTCCGGCAGGCTAGAGCCGTTCCCACCGGACTGGCTGTCGGGAGTCACGACCCTGTGGACAACGCCCTTGCACGAGGCCATCTGTCGTGCGTGGCTGGTGTCTCACTGTCGGGGCCTTATGGCAGGATCAGGCTGACCACAGTGAGCTGACGGGCATCGCGAGGATGTCAGGACCCAGTGGGAGGAGCTGGGCGCCGCCATACAACACCACACCGGCAATCATGCGACCGCGACAACGGTGCGCCAGCCAACGGAGGCCGGCGGCGTCTGCGGTCTTGACGCTTCGAGCGCGTTTCACCTCGACGCCGACCACCTCCCCGCCTGGCCACTCGATCACGGCATCGACCTCGTGACGTCCACCCGTGTCCCTGGCGCCCACCGTCGGCCGTGACAGGCTCAGCTGATCGGCCAGGTGCGTCTCGTTGACCTGACGGCCTGTCATCGCGGCGACGGCCCGAAGTTCGCGGGCCCCGCGACGTCCAGCGCATCGACGTGTCAACACTGCGAAGGGTTGGCCGTCTGGTGCGCTACACTGGCGACTCGCTGCGGCCGTGGAAACGGTCGCGCGGAACACGCGCGCCGCACAGCCCGCGATCCCGCGGGACACAGACCCACAGGCGCCGACCTCGATCGATCGTCACCGACTGTCCGTCGATTTCGGGCGTGTTCGCCCAGATGGCTGATCGGCATGCCGTCGCGCTGCCGGAACACGACCACCATCACGCGCGTCAGGGACACCTCCCGACGAGCGCCGACGACTGCGCCGTGCGTCCACACGGCGCCGAGAGACGAGACCTTCGCATGACGACCTTCGCCCGCCTCGGCGTGCCTCGTGACCTGACCGACACGCTCGCGCGTGTCGGGGTCACGACTCCCTTCCCCATCCAGGCGGCCGCGCTGCCCGACGCCATGTCAGGACGCGACCTCTGTGGACGTGCACCGACCGGGTCCGGCAAGACCCTCACGTTCTCGATCCCGCTGGCGCTGCGCGCCACCGCGGCGTCCGCCCACCGCCCGACCGCGCTCGTGCTGGTACCGACACGCGAGCTCGCAGCGCAGGTGGCCGACGTGCTCGAACCACTCGCCCGCGCGCGTGGCCGCTCGGTCGCGACGTTCTACGGCGGCACCAAGATCGCCCGCGATCAGCGTCGGCTACGCAGCGGCGTCGACATCGCCATCGCGTGTCCGGGCCGGCTGGCCGATCTCGTGCAGCGCCGGGACGTCCACCTCGGCGAGGTGCGCACCGTCGTGCTCGACGAGGCGGACCGGATGGCCGACATGGGCTTCCTGCCCGAGGTCACCCGACTGCTCGACCGCACCGCCGACGACCGCCAGACGCTGCTGTTCTCGGCGACGCTCGACGGCGACGTCGACGTGCTCGTCCGCAGGTACCAGCGCGACCCGGCCCGCCATGCGACACCCAGCGAGGGCGACGAGCGTGGAGACGTCCGTCACTTCTTCTGGAGCGCCGTCAAGAGCGAGCGGATCGAGATCGCCCGTGACATCGTGCGCACCATCGCGCCGGCCATCGTGTTCACGCGCACCAAGCACGGCGCGGACCGGCTGACCAGGCAGCTCAACCGGCAGGGGGTGCGCGCCGCCGCGATCCACGGCAACCGTTCGCAGAACCAACGGGAGCGGGCACTGGCCGACCTGACCCGAGGCGAGGTGGCAGCGCTCGTGGCCACCGACGTCGCCGCACGCGGCATCCACGTCGACAACGTCGGGGTGGTCCTGCACTACGACCCGCCGGGGACAGACAAGGACTACGTGCACCGCTCCGGTCGGACCGGCCGGGCAGGTGCCGACGGCGTCGTGGTGACCCTGGTCACCCCCGACACGTCGGCGGATGTCAGGAGCATGCAGCGCAAGCTGGCCATGCGCGAGCAGATCGAGACCAGCGATCTGCGGGACCTGCGTGATCCGTCGGCGGGGCAGCGCGATGGCGGCCCCGAGCCAGGGCCGGCACCATCTCGACGCGCCAGCGGCAGGTCGCAGCCGACCGCGCGGTCTGACGGACGTGGGAGCCAGTCGCGCAACGGGGGTGCCGGCCGTGACGGTCAGCGACGCCGCGGTGGCCAACGACGTTCGCCGAACGCCCGAGGCCGCTCGAACGCCCGTGGCGATCAGCGACGCACGCACACCTCCTGACCTGCTCTCCGGGACCAGCAGGTTGGTCGGTCTTCGGTCAGTCGGACTCGTCTGAGGCGAGGGCCGCCGTCAGCTGGGCGAACCTGCGCAGGTCGTCGAGGCCGGCGGCGGCCTCCTGCGCGACGCGGTCGTCGTCGATCTCGTCGTACAGGTGGACGAGTAGGTTGCGGAGTCCCGACAACGCGCGCAGGTTGGCGGCGAGATCCTTGTCGATGACGTCGTGCTCGGCCAGCACGGTGAACGCGTCACCGTAGTCCTGTGGCACCCGCCAGCCGTTCGCCGCGATCACATGGTTGGCGATGTCGATGGTTGCCTGCGCCGCGGACTGAACCGCGTAGCGTCGCCGGTAAACGTCGGAGGGCTCGTCGGCCAGGATGTCGTGCCACCGTTCGAGGCTCGAGATGAGCCGGCGAAGCCGGTCGGGATCGACCATGGTCACAGCCCTCTCGTTGCGACGCGGTGGAGGTACGCGCGAGTCAGGCGCTGCAGCACCGGGCGGTAGTCGAACCAACGCGAGCGGGTGACGCTCTCGAACGTGACTCGACGAGGCTCGTCGCTGCTGAACAGCAGACGGCCGTGCTGCACGACCGTGGCTTGGAGTTCGAGCGACGCGCGTGCGAGATCGACGACGTCGACCGGTCCGCCGAGCACGCCCGTCAGGTCGGCCTGGAGGGCCGCGACGTCGCGCAGCGTCGATTCGTGGTCGAACAGGACGGCGATGTCGTGATCGCTGCGGATGGTTGCGGTCTGTTCAGCTCTGGACCCGAACAGATAGGCGACGGTCACGTCATGCGCCTGCCAGGTCGCGTCGAGGCGGTCGGTGTCCACATCGTCAGTATCGCGCACCGAGTGGGCGGATCGACGTCAGGAGTGGCGGTGTGGCGGGCGACGTCCGAGGCCCCCGGTTCAGTCGACGGTCGTGGGTTCGACGAACTCGATGACGTGGGCCTCGTCGTCGACGCGGACGCGACC
This sequence comes from Actinomycetota bacterium, assembly GCA_019347695.1. GTDB lineage: Bacteria > Actinomycetota > Nitriliruptoria > Euzebyales > JAHELV01 > JAHELV01. The sequence goes on from JAHWKT010000056.1 coordinate 8,502, forward strand.
GCCGACCGGCAGCGTCCACATCGGGTCGGTGTGGCCGAAGTCGAGGTTGGTGACGACCGGCAGCGCGTCGAGACCCATCTCGTCGTGCACGACCTGGGTGATCGCGTCGTCATACGCGTGGTGCCGATCGGCGTCGACGCCCCCGGGACGGGCGAACAGCAGTCCTGCCAGGTGCTGCAGGTCGCCCATGGCTGCCAGCGATCGCAGCAGGCGGATCACCGTGTGCGGCGGAGGCCCCTCCTCCGAGGTCTCGAGTGCGAGCACCGCGCCGTCGAGCGCTGGCCACCACATGGTGCCGCGCAGCCAGTCGAGGACCTCCATGCACGCCGGGATCAGCGGTCCCTCCACCGGACCGGCGCGGGTCAGCCAGCGCCACCCCGTCGACGGCCGGAGCGTTCGCACGCGGGACTGGTTGGCCGGGTCGGCCCAATCGAGCAGCTCGCCCGTCCAGCCGTCGGCGTTCTGGGGCCAGTGGCCGGGTGGCTCATCGGAGAACAGCATGCGCTCGACCCCACGACGCAGGTAGTCGTGCAGGCCACCGTTCTCGCCGAACCCAGCCATGATCGACGGGCCGTAGAACGTCTGCACACCTGCCCGCAGGCACGCCAGGTGCGTGACGGTCGTGTCGGAGTGGCCGATGAGGACCTTCGGGTGTACGCGGATCATGTCGAGGTCCAACAGCGGCAGCAGCCGGATCGAGTCGTCGCCGCCGATCGTCGAGACGATGCCGTCGATCGCCGGGTCGGTGAGGGCGGCGTGCAGATCGTCGGCGCGGGCCTGCGGATGCGCCGCGATGAAGTCCGGGTCGGCCAGCGCGTGCGGCATCGCGACGACCTCGACACCGAAGGCCTCCTCCAGCTGACGCCGACCTGCCTCGTAGCGGTGCGGGAACGTCCCCGGCCCACCCCACGACAGCGACACAGCGGCCAGTCGCGCGCCTCGCCGCAACCGCCGGGGCCGGCGGAGCTTCACCGTCGGGGTTCGCGCGTCGACGATGAGGTGAGTGGGCTGGGGTGGCGGGGTTCGTAGATCCCCAGCTCGCCGCCGCCCGGCAACCGCAGCGCCGTCAGCAGCCCCCAGCCCTCGTCGCTCACGCGCCCGGCCAGTTCGGCGCCCCGGGCCCGCAGTTGTTCGACGGTCGCATGGATGTCGTCACACATCAGATACAGCTCGTGCTGCGGCGACCCTGTGGTCGGGTGGATGGCGAGCTCCGCTGGCGGCAGACCGAAGATCAACCAGCCGTCGCCGGCATCGACGGCGTTCATGCCGAGCACGTCGTGGACGAACGCGCGATCCGCCTCGGCGTCGCTGCTGTACAGGATGGCGTGCACCCCGCTGATCATGTCGCCCTCCTCCGGACGGTTGAAGGCCTCCAATGTCGACGGTCAGCCTACGCCCATGCCCTGTGCTCGGGTCCGATGGCGGTCGCGACGAGGTCCGTAACCTGCGCAGTTGAGAGGGGTTCGCCGGTCATGAGGCGGCGGTAGAGGATCGGGCCGATCAGCGCGAGCGCGGTCAGCTCGGAGTCGAGGTGCCCGGGCAGCTCGCCGGCCTCGATGCCGGCAGCGATGGCGTCCACCAGTGTCTGACGCCGTTGCGCGTTGTAACGGTGGAAGAACTCGGCGATCGACGCGTCGCGTTCCGCTGCCTCGATGAGTGCGGGCACCGTCGCGGACAGGCGCGGGTCACCCATCGCCGTTGCGAAGTGGTGCACGAGCTGCTCGATCTGCTTGCGCGCGGTTCCCCCGTCCGGCTGGGGGCCCGGCTGGCGGTTCAGCTGCTCCAGCGCGTCCGCGACCAGGTCGAGCCGGTCCCGCCAGTGCCGGTAGATCGTGCTCTTGCCGACGCCGGCGCGTGCGGCGACGGACTCGACGGTCAGTCCGCCGAAGCCGGCGTCCGCCAGCTCGTCGAGCACGGCCTCACGGACCACCCTGCGGGTCTGCGTGATCCGTGGATCGATCCGGTCGCTGCTCCGTGGGCGCTCATCCGGCGTCGATGCGTTCACCACTGCAGACTACCTTTATGAAACGTTTGTGTTCTTCTATGGCACTGCTACGTTTCATAGTGTTCGTTCGGTGAGGAGGATCTCATGGACACGGTCAGCGTCCGCTACATCGTCGATGATGTCGACGCAGCGGTGGAGTTCTACGTGACCCATCTGGCCTTTGACGTGGAGCTGCGACCAGCACCGGGCTTCGCGATGCTGTCGCGCGGGCCGCTGCGGCTGCTGCTCAATGCGCCCGGCGCAGGAGGCGCGGGCCGCGCGGCCGCCAGTGATGCCGTTCCCGCTCCCGGTGGCTGGAGCCGGTTCCAGATCGCGGTCACCGACCTTGACGCCATGATCGACCGGCTCCGCGAGGGTGGTGTCACATTCCGCACCGACATGGTGGACGGCAAGGGTGGCCGGCAGGTGCTGGTCGAGGACCCGGCAGGCAACCCGATCGAGCTGTTCGAGCCGTCGGATGCGTGACCGCTGCGGGTTCCCTCGGCCCGCCGAGCACCGGTTCGCATCGTGAGGTACGGGGTGGCGCTTCCCACCGGTGCCGAATGCGGTGACCCCGGAATGGTGCTGGAGCTGGCCGTGCTGGCCGAGGAGTCCGGCTTCGACGGCGTGTTCCTTTAGGACTACCTTCGTTCCGACGCCGCTGCAGCGCCCGCGCATTCCCATCTGGATCGGCGGTGGCTATCCGAACCCGGGGCCGACGCGGCGGGCGGCCCGCTGGGACGACGCCTGCATGTACGGGACCGAGCAGCATGATCTGCAGCCAGCGCAGGTCCGGGCGTTGAGGGAGTCGGCGGGGAATCGGCCATACGACGTCTGCATCGGCGGACGACCCCGCCGCGATGGTGACCGCGAGTGGTTGTCGGCGGTCGCCGATGCAGGAGCGACCTGGTGGGCCGAGTACGTGCCGACCGACGACCCCGTCGACATGCGCGACCGGATCCGGCGCGGACCGCTGCGCATCGACTGACCGGGCCAGCCCGCCGGGGGTGTGTCGGTTGGGGCCCGGATGTGGGCCTGAGCGGCCACGGTTGGGTGGATCGGCGACGGGTGTGTCGGTTGGGGCCCGGATGTGGGCCTGAGCGGGCACGGTTGGGTGGATCGGCGACGGGTGTGTCGGCTGGGGCCCGGATGTGGGCCCGATCCAGCACGCGCACGCGGAATGGTGGGCGAACGGCGGACTGACCGTGGCGACCCGCACGGCGCCGCCGAGCGCGATGAGCGAACCGAGGACGACGAAGCCGAAGTGCAGGAACGGCGCCGCGACGACGCCGACCAGCCCATCGACCGTGCGCGGCACGATGCCCAGAGCATCGAGCGCGTGACCGGTCGCGAGGTCGACGACCTCGAGCACCCACATCGCGGCCGCCATGGCGAGCACCAGACCGATGCCCGTTTTCGCCACCGCTCCACCTCCCGAGTGCGCGTCCTGTCTCAAGTATCGCGGGCGACCAGGGTGGCCGGCGCCGCCAACCGGGGTGCGCCCTTGACCGCGTGACCGCTGGCCGACACGACGGGTTCGACGTGCTCGGTTGCCGCCGCGATCCGACGGGCACGATGTGCCGTGGCGATGTCCGTTGCGCCGGAGGTCGACATGAGATGAGCGAGCTACCCATCAAGGCTGTGCTGCTCGACATCGACGGCGTGCTTGTGGCCTCCTGGGAGCCGCTGGACGGGGCCTCCGACGCGGTCGCGGAGCTGCGCTCGTCCGGCTACGGCGTGCGCTTCCTGACCAACACCACCTCGCGCACCCGGTCGTCGATCGCCGATGCGTTGCGCGACGCCGGCATCGAGGTCGACGATGACGAGATCTCGACCGCGACGAGCGCGACCGCGGCGCATCTCGCCCGCGAGCACCCGGGATGTCGGGTCCTGCTGCTCGACGACGGTCCGATTGACGACCTTGGTGACGTCGACCTCGTCGACGTCGACGACGATCCCGAGGTGGTCGTGCTCGGCGGCGCCGGGCCGCGGTTCGGCTGGGAGCAGCTCAGCAGGCTCGCCGCGCTGGTCGCCGAGGGCGCGCCGTTCGTCGCGATGCACGGCAGCGCGGTGTGGCAGACCAGTGACGGTCTGCGTCTGGACACCGGCGCGTTCGCCACGGCGATCGAAGCGGCCACGGGCATCGCGCCCACCGTGGTCGGCAAGCCCGCGCCGGTCATGTTCACCGATGCGCTGGCCGAGCTCGGGTGTGATCCGGGGGCGGCGGTCATGGTGGGCGACGACGTGCGCAGTGACGTGCTCGCAGCGCAGGACGCCGGGCTGACCGGTGTGCTCGTGCGGACCGGCAAGTTCCGTCCGGAGCTGCTCGAGGCCGCCGAGGGCGAACCCGACCATGTCGTCGATTCGATCGTCGATGTGCCCGCGCTGCTCGCCGGCCTGCGCTGACCCGGCCGTCACAGCCCGTGGACACGCGGTGCCTGATCCGGTGCCCACGACCACCGAGATGCGCCGGTGCGGCGATCCGATGGTCGTGCGCGGCGACGTCGAGATCATCGACGGTGCCGCGACGAGGCGACGGTCGTGTTCACCGCGAGACCGGCTCCCATGTCACCGAGGGACGGCCGGTCGGCTGGGTCGCCGCAGCGGGCACCGGGGTGAACCTCGACGCGTATCAGCGCGCCGTCGGTGACGCGATGGTGATCGACCGAGAGCGCAAGATCGAGCACGACATCGGCTTCGGACTGCGGCAACTGGCCGACATCGCCGGCCGTGGGCTGTCGCCGTCGCTGAATGACCCGTACTCCGCCGTGCAGCGATCCACCATGCGACGGTGGGGCTGACCGAGATGGCCCGCCGTCACGTCGAGCCGGTGCGCATCTGCGACGATGCTGGAGCGCTGCGGGTGTTCGCGTCGCAGATGGATCTCGTCATCCACCTGCAGACGGTGTGGGGCCACGTGCGCTGGTCCCTGGCCCACCGCCCCAACGTCGCGCTCGCGTTGCTGCTGCTGGAGAACGTCGCCGGTGAGACCGACGATTCGGCGCGGTGCGCGGCGAGCGCGACCGAGATCGCGCTGATCATCGACGAAGCCGACGTCTGGTCTGGCACCCGGCCGAGCTCGAGGAGGTGCGTGCCGCGGCCGCGCGGGCCAGCCATCGAACGCGTTAGGGGCTCACGGCCGCGACGGCACGCCACCGTGCACGACGGCCGCGTCATGACGCACGGCGTTGCCGAGGCGCGAATCGCAGATGACCGCGGACACACGCGCTGCGGTGCGTGTTCGTCCCGGACCATCGGCGATTGGATACGGTTTATGGAATATGTGGCCTGCTGTCGATGGTTGAACGACCTACCCAGACACTCGTGCTGGAGGAGGCGTGATCATGGTCGCGAGCGCACCGAGCTACGAGGAGATCGTCGCGGGGCTGCGCACCGCCAACGAGCCGCTCGAGCCCGACGGTCAGCGGTACGCGTTGACGTTGCTGCGCGCGCTTGCCGAGGGCGAGCCCGTCTCGGCCGCGATGTTGGCCGAGCGCACAGGGCAGCTTCCGGCGCAGGCCGCCGGGTTCATCGATCGCCTGCCGGGGATCTACCGCGACGACGACGGCAGGGTTATCGGCATGTGGGGGCTGGCCGTCACCGAGTTCCCGCCGCACCGCTACCGGATCGATGGCAGGCAGCTGTTCACCTGGTGCGCGTGGGACCCGTTCATCCTCACCGATTGGCTGGGCGGCACCGCCGAGGTGTCCTCGGTGGATGCGCACACCGAGGAGCCGGTCGGGTTCCGTCTCGAGGACGGTCGCGTGGTGGACCTGTCGCATCCTGGGGTGGTGTTGTCGTTCAAACTGGTCGACGAGTGGACTAGCGACGTGATCGGCAGCTTCTGCCACTTCGTGCACTACTTCACCGACGAGCGATCCGCGCGTGTGTGGACCGACGCGCATCCCGGCACGTTCGTGCTGTCGCTGGACGATGCGATCGCGCTCGGTCAGGTGTGGGGGCGGCAGGTGTTCCCCGACCTGGACCCACGCGGCTGACCTCCATACGGCTGACCCGCCAGCGGGGCAACAGGACCGCGGTCGCGGCGTCCGGTCGGCTGTGGCCGGTCGGTGTTCGTCGCCAGCAGTGAAGATGTGGCGCGGTCACCGCGTGGCGGTGCGGCGGTCGGTGACACCGATCCGGGAGAGACCCGGGGGGCTAGCTGACGGTGCGCGCAGCAGGTGGTTGCTGAACGCCGGGACTTCGCAGTCGGCGTTGCCGCGGGCCGCTGCGAGCAGCAGGGCGGCGCCGTAGAAGATCAGCGCGGCGTGCGGCATCACCGCGAGACAGGGGTCAGTCGATGTCGAGGCCGGTAGATGTGGGACGCCGGGACGGGTCGGTCAGGTCAACTCTCGTTGGCTGGCTCGCGGTCGAGGACGGTGCAGCTGCCGACGGCGGCGTCGTTGGTGTGGAGGAAGTCGCGGGCCAACGCGATGAAGGTCTCGGCACGCGGGTCGACCACCCGGTAGGTGACGGTGCGGCCCTGGCGGTCGGCGGCGATCAACCCACACCAGGTCAGGCAGCCGAGGTGCTCGGAGACCCGGGGTTGGGCGACCTCGACGTACGCGAGCAGCTCGGACTGCGTCGCCTCACCCAACGCCAGCAGTGCCTCGAGCAGCCGCAGGCGGGTGGCGTCCCCCAGGGTGCGAAACACGCGGGCGAGCAGCTCGTGCTCGGGCAGGGCGATCGGTTCCGCCGTGACGATGCGGGGACGTCCCACCGATCACCTCTCCTCGCGGGCGCGACGGCGTCGCGGCCACGTATACGGTTCAGGCGATGGTACTGCGGCGATGCGCCCGGACCGATGGGGCCCGGGCGGGCGGTCAGTCCAGCGGATGGTGCCGCGTTGCACGGCGCCGTCGAGGATCGCGACGGTCGCAGCACCTGCGAGGCGGTTTGGCGCTTGCGCCGCGACGCGTCGTGTGCGGTGGCGGTGGGGTTCACAGCATCGCGCCGAGGTCGGAGGCGACGCTGGGATAGGTGGCGGTCATCGCCTTGAGTTGGCGGGTCGTCAGCCCCAGCTTCATCGCGAGCCCGCAGAAGTTGATGACCTCGGCGTACTCGGGGCCGAGCATGTGCGCGCCGACGATCGTGTCGGTGTCGGTGTCGACGAGGATCTTGACCGCGGCGGTGGTTTCGCCGATCCGGTAGTTGGCGTACCAGCCGCTGGTGTCGCGGTAGCGGACGTCCACGTCGACACCGGAGGCGTTGGCGTCGGCTTCGAGCATGCCGACGCGGGCGAGCTCGGGCAGTGTGAACACCACGGTGGGCACGCCGTCGTAGTCGGGCGTGGTGGTGGCGTCCTTGAGCATGTTCGACGCCGCGACCTTGCCTTCGAAGACCGCGACGGGGGTCAGGGGCATGCCGGGCGTGTCGGCGGCGTCGCCCGCGGCGTACACCCGCGGGTTGGTGGTGCTCTGCAGGTGTCCCGCCACACCGATCCCGCGCTCGCGGTAGGCGACGCCGGCGGCGTCGAGCCCCAGCGGCGACAGCTGCGGCACGCGGCCGGCACCGTGCACCACCAGGTCCGCGTCGATGATGTCGGGCCCGGCGGGCGTGTCGACGGTCACGCGGTAGCCGGACCCCGACTGTTCGATGGCGGCGACGCTGGTGTCGGTGTGGGTGTCGATGCCGACCTCGGCGCTGCGGGCGACCAGCAGGTCGACCAGGTCGGGGTCGAACCGCTGCAGCGGACGATCGCCACGGTCGACGATGACTGGTCGGCTGCCGGCGCGGGCGGCGATGTGCGCGAACTCGAATGAGATGAACCCGCCGCCGACGAACACCACCCGGTCGGGCAGTTCCGGGAGTTCGAGGAAGTCGGTGCTGTCGATCAGATGCTCGGCGCCGGGGACGTCCAGCGGGCGGGGCCGCGCGCCGGTGGCGACCAGCACATGCCGGAACGCATACGGGGTGCCGTCGACCGTCAGGCGGTCCTCGGCGGTGAAGGTCGCGGTGCCGTGGAAGGTGTCGGCGCCGTTGCCCGCCAGCTGCTGTTGCAGGTTGTCGGGGACCGGGTCGGTGAAGCCGCGCTTGTGGTCCATGAGGTCGGCCCAGTCGATCGCCAGGCCGTGGTCGTCGATGCCCTTGCCGCGCAGCAGCCGGGCGCCGTCGATGATCTCCGCGCCGCGCCGCAGGATCTTCTTCGGATCACACCCGCGCAGCGCGCACGTGCCGCCGTAGGGCAGGGCGTCGACGATCGCGACGCGCCACCCCGCGGCGGCGCACTTGTTCGCCGCCGCCACCCCGGCCATGCCGGCACCGATCACGATCAGGTCATAGGTCTCGGTCACCCTGCCGACTCCTCCCACGTGCTGGACTTCGCTCGGGCACAGCGGCGACGCGGGCCATCGCTGTCCCCGTGCCGCAACGCCACTAACGTATAAGGTAAACCGTATGCCCGTGTGAGACGCGCGTGCGGAGGCGGTGGTGGATACCGCAGGTTCGAGCGACTGCAGACCACCTGTAGGCCGGCTCGCTCGCTGTGCGACCGGACGTGGCGGCACTCACTGATTGTCAGGGTGTGGCGACGCCGCATGGGCGGTGTTGTGTGCGTGGCATGCCACACCTCGGGGGTTCGGCTGCCGTCGGACGGACGCACCGCGCGCATGTCACACCCTCATCTTGGTCGATGCGCCAGCGCACGCTTGTCAGCGCGACGCCGACGTGACGTCACCCGATGCGTTCGGGAAACAGCAGCGCCGCCACGAGGTAGGCCATGACGGCCAGCGCGAACACCAGGCCGAGCGCGTTGTCGAGTGTCATGCTCGGCCGCCGTTGGCTCTGTCGCACGGAGAGGAGGACTCGCCGGTGAGGTGCGCGCATGCGCGTAGGTACAGTGCGGACAGCGCGAACAACGCGGTCGCCACAGCGACGAACGCGAGATCATCCATCAGCGTCGGCTCCTTCGTAGAGCCGCCACCATCAGTCCACGATTCCATTAGATCCGGATCGGTCAATCTCACCGCGCAGGCGACGCCTTCGATGGCGGCACGGGAGGGGCCTGCGTAGAGAGGCGGTCGCTGATGCCCGCAGTGACCCCGCGCGCGAGCCGCTTTGCGGACCATGCGCGGACGCCGAGCAGACCTGACACCGACGAGCGGCCTTCGAACTGGAGCCGCGGGCGCGGATCGCCCCACAGGGTCAGTTCGCCCTCCACGACCGGCGATAGCCAGGCCATGCCGGGTGGTGGCCCGATCAGCTCGATCCGCAGGCTGCGCGTGATGGTGTCACCGCGGGCCCACGGTGGACCGACCGTGTACTGCACGACCACGCCGGCGCCGAGGAACCGCATGCGGGCGTGGAAGGTGGATCCGCCATGCATGGTCAGGCGTCCCGGCAGCCACTGCGCAGGGTCGCCGCGGAACCGGTGTTGCAGCTCCGGTGGGTACGTGCTGAGGCCGTGCTCGGTGACGATGCGGCGAGGGGCGACGAAGAGGTGGTCGGTCATGACGGGTCTCCTGCGGCGCGACGGTCGATGACGAGTGCCAGCTGTGCGGTGAACGCGGCGAGCACGCGGCTGTCGTCCGCCGGCGTCCGCGGTCCGACGAGCGCGAGGTAGCGATGGGGTCCGATCGCGAGCGCGTCGGTGGCGTCCGCGGGTCGTTGCGGCGCCGGGCTGCCGACGGCGTGCTCGACGGCCCAGCCATCGTCGGACCGGCGCAGGATCGCCACGGCGTCGAGGTCGAACACGGCGCACAGGTCGTGCAGCAGACGCAGCACCGGCTGGTCGCTGGTCAGCACGGCGGTGGCCAGGCGTGCGAGCGCGGTCGCCTCCGCGCGGGCACGCGCGGCCTCTGCGCTGCGCCGCGCGGCGACGTCGACCAGGACACTGACCGTCGCTGCCACGACGGCGAAGACGACCATCGCGATGATGACGTTGGGGTCGTCGATGACCCATTGGAAGTAGGGACGCGTGAAGAAGTAGTCGCCCAGCGCAAAGCCGCCGGCGGCGGCCACCAGCCCCGGGCCCCGTCCACCCACGGCGGTGACCGCGACGGTCACCGCGAGGTACAGCAGCAGGACGGTCGACAGGTGCACCGAATCTCGGAGTGCCGCGAGGACGAGAGTCAGCAGCGGGATACCAACGACGGCCGCGATGTAGCCGGCGACCCGCCGTGCACGCGGCAGCTCGGCGGATCGGACGTGCGTCCCGGCTCCCGCGGCGACCGCCGGCGGCTCGATCTGGCCCGCCGAGGGTGCGACAACGTACAGGTCGAGACCCCGCATGCCTGCCGTCGGCACGTCGAGCACCAGATGCCCCTCAACGGCGCCGCCTTGGACGACGAGCTGCGCGCCTTCAGCCTCGGCCACGCGCGCCAGCGCCCACCCCGGATCGTCGTCGACGACCTCGACGACGTCGGCGTCGACCGCCTCGAGCTGCTCGCGTCGCTCGCGCAACGCCGGGTCGCGGGCGGGGCCGGTTCGCCCACCCGTGCGCCTGCTCGACGAGGTCGGCGCGGCTGTCTCCCGCGACGACCTCGACGTCGTCGGCCTCCAGCAACGCGCGGTCCGGGACGGTCGCGGATGCCCGCGACGATGGTGACAGTGCATGCGCCAGCGATGCGATCTCGCCAGCGCGGAGCGTGCTGATGACATCGATGCCAAGCGAGCGGATCGCGTCGACGGCGGGGATCCGCTCAGCGTCGCGCGGCGCGAGCCGCGCGAGGTCGTCGAGGAGCACCACATCGGGACGGTGCTCGCGGATGAACTGCACATCGACCCGCTCGGATCCGTCCGCCCCGGACAGCAGCGGCACCACGGGCATCCCGTCCACGGGGCCGCCTTGAGGCCCAGGGTCATGGTGGCGCCGCCATTGGGGGTGTCCT
>JAHWKT010000057.1 GCA_019347695.1 Actinomycetota bacterium
CGCACGGTCGGGATACCGGTGCAGCGGCAGGTGCGGGAGACGCTGCGCGAACCGGCGGAAGAACGCCGGCGGTGGCGGGTAGGGCGTCTCGTTGGTGTTCAGCCGCACCGCCACGTCGAGCTGCGGGGCACCGTACGGCGCGATGTCGGCGAGGTCGTCGCGGACCGGTACCCGCGCGGCGGTGCGGCGGTCACCCACCGTCATCCCCGGCGAGGCGCGCGCGGACGGCGGCGGCGTGGGCCGGCAGATCCTCCGCCTCGGCGAGCGCATCCACGACCGGCAGCAGGTCGGCCAGCGCATCGCGCCCGTACTCGACCCAGTTGACGCGTACCACGAAGTCCTCGGTCGACAACCCGCCGGAGAACCGCGCGGTGCCACCGGTCGGAAGGGTGTGGTTGGGCCCGGCGCAGTAGTCGCCGAGCGCGACGGGGGTGTCGCGTCCGACGAAGATCGCGCCGGCTGCGCGAACCTGCGCGGCGACCGCCGCGGCGTCAGCCGTCTGCACCTCGAGGTGCTCGGCGGCGAAGGCATCCGCCGCCGCCACAGCCTGGTCGAGATCGCGTACCAGCAGCGCCATCCCGTGATCCTGCAGTGCGGTCCGCACCCGTTCGGCATGGCGGGTGCGTTCGATCTCGCCGGTCAGCGCCTCGACCGTCCGGTCGATCAGCGCGGCATCGGGTGTGATCAGCAGGCACACCGCCCGGGGATCGTGCTCGGCCTGGGCCACGAGGTCGCACGCCAGCAACCGAGGGTCGGCTGCGGCGTCCGCGATGATCGCGACCTCGGTGGTGCCCGCCTGCCCGTCGATGCCGCACACGCCGGTCGCGGCGACCTGCATCTTGGCCTCCGCCACGTACGCGTTGCCGGGTCCTACGATCTTGTCGCACCTCGGGACCGTCGACGTGCCATAGGCCATCGCGGCCACCGCCTGCGCGCCACCGATGCGCAGCACCCGGTCGGCGCCGGCGATCTCGGCGGCAGCGAGGATCGTCGGGTTGACCGTACCGTCTTCAGCCGGCGGCGAGCACAGCACGACCTCGTCGACGCCCGCCACCCGCGCGGGCACCACCGTCATCAGCACCGTCGACGGGTAGGCCGCCAGGCCTCCCGGCACGTACACGCCGACACGCCGCAGCGGCCGGTACAGCAACCCGAGTCGTGCGCCGTCGCGATCGGCGATCCAGTCGGCGGGCAGCGCCCGCTCGTGAAACCAGCGCACCTGTTCGCCGGCGCGTTGCAACGCCGCCCGCAACCGCGGGTCGAGTGCCGACAGTGCGCGGGCGCGCTGCTCGAAGGGGACATCCCACCGGTCGCCGCGCCAGCCGTCGAACCGTTCCGTGAGCTCGGCGACCGCCGCGTCACCACCGGTGCGCACCGCTGCGAGCGTGCCGGCAACGCTGTCGCGTACCTGTGTGGTGGCGTCGTCATCCGCCGGCCGGACATGGGCCGTCAGGTCGCCGTACTCGTCTCGGACATCGACTCGTGTGAGCATCGCGGCCGAAAGCTTAGCGTTCACGGCGGCGAGCACGGCCGCCGGCACGTAGCCTTTGAACATGGCGAACCCACGACACGCGGGCCCGATGTGGTGAGCCACACGCTCCCGCTGTTCCCGCTGCACGTGGTGCTGTTCCCTGGACGACCCCTCCCCCTGCACGTCTTCGAACCCCGATACCGTGAGCTGCTCGACGACTGCATGGCGGCAGATCGCCGGTTCGGCGTGGTCGCCATCCGGTACGGGCGTGCCGAGCGCGGTCGGGCCGACGTGTACTCGGTGGGCACGGTGGCCGAGATCGTCCGGGTCGAGCGTCTCGATGACGGCCGGTCGAACATCGTCACCCGTGGGGCCGAGCGGTTCAAGATCACGCAGCTGCTCCAGGACGGACCATATCTGCAGGCACAGGTCGAGCTGCTCGAGGAGGAGCCCGCCGATGCCAGGCTCGCCCCGTTCGTGTCGCTGCTGCGCACCCACCTCGAGGCGTACCTGCAGGACATCGGCGCCGGCGAGCCACTGGTCGGCAGACTGCCCGCGAATCCCTCGGCGCTCGCGTGGCTCGCCGCGTGTGCTGCGGAGCTGCAGCTGTCCGAACAGCAGCTCCTGCTCGAGATCGACTCACTGGCCGAACGACTGCGCACCACGATCCGGTTCCTACGACGCGAACACAGCCTGCTGCGTCGCCTCGGACACGTGACGGTGCTGCGCCCGCAGGGCCCCGCGGGCGCCACGCTCAACTGACGCACCGCACGCACGTGATGCCGTCCACCCATACCGTCGCGCCGATGGCCGTCGGTCCGTCGTTGCGGTGAGACGGCGGTACCGTCTGGCCCCATGATGCTTGCGACGATCCCCGCCCCTCCGGGACAGCAGATCGACATCGGACCGTTGTCGATCCACTACTACGGCGTGCTGATCGGCATCGGCGCGTTGGTGGCGATCGCGCTCGGCCGGCGCCGGTGGGCGGCGCTCGGGGGCGACCCCGATCTGGTCGACCGGGTCGGCTTCGTGGCGGTGATCGCCGGTCTGCTCGGTGGACGCGCGGGCTACGTCGCCACCCACCTGAGCAACTTCACCGACCGTCCCTGGGCGGTGCTGTTCCTGTGGGAGGGCGGTCTGGCCGTGTTCGGCGGGCTCACGATCGGGATCATCGTGGGCATCTGGTACGCGCGGCGACTGGGCATGTTCGTCCCGGCGGCGATCGACGCGATCATCCCCGGCCTGCCGCTGGCACAGGCGATCGGGCGCTGGGGCAACTACTTCAACCAGGAGCTGTACGGCACGCCCTCCACGCTGCCGTGGGCGCTCGAGGTCGATCCGGCGCGCCGCGTCGCGCCCTACACCGAGTTCGCGACGTTCCACCCGACGTTCCTGTACGAGTCGCTGCTGAACCTGCTGCTGTTCGGTGTGCTGCTGTGGCTGGGCACGCAGCGGCGGTTGCGGCAGGGCTCGCTGTTGTTCGCCTACCTCGCCGGGTACGGTCTCATTCGGTTCTTCGTCGAACTGATTCGCACCGACACCACGTTCCGCCTGCTGGGCCTGTCGCGCAACAACTGGATCGCGGTCCTGGTGTTCCTCGGCGGGCTCGCGGCGTTGCGCTGGTGGCAGCGCCACGGACCGGACCGTCCGGTCGGCACCCCGCTGAACGCTGCGACCGAGTCGTCGGCGCCGCACAGCCGCTCCGGCGGGGACGGTCACGGCGACGGCGGTACGACGAGCGACGACGACGCACGGCCGAGCACCACGCCGACGGGGTCGTGAGCGACGTCGTCGTCGGCGACGATGGCGTCGCCCGTTGCTGGTGGGGTGCCAGCGATCCGCTGTACCGGACCTACCACGACCATGAGTGGGGACGTGCGATCCGCGACGACCCTGGCCTGTTCGAGCGGATCAGCCTCGAGGCGTTCCAGTCGGGGCTGTCCTGGCTGACCATCCTGCGCAAGCGACCGGCGTTCCGCGCGGTGTTCTCGGGCTTTGACATCCCGGTGGTGGCCGCGTTCGACGACGACGACCGTGCCCGCCTGCTCGACGACGCCGGCATCGTGCGCAACCGCGCGAAGATCGACGCGACGATCGCGAACGCCCGCGCGACTCTCGCGCTGCAGGCCGACGGCTCGACGTTGACCGAGCTGCTGTGGTCGTTCGCACCGGACGAACGGGCCGCGCCGGAGACGGCGGCGGAGGTGCCGGCGACGACGCCCGAGTCGACCGCCATGGCGAGAGCGCTGAAGGCGCGTGGCTTCCGCTTCGTGGGTCCCACGACGTGCTACGCGCTGATGCAGGCCGTCGGCATGGTCGACGACCACCTGTCCGGCTGCGACGCGCGAAGGATCTCCGCTTCGGGGAGCTGAGCCACCCGAGGCCCTTCACCCTGATTGCACCTTGGTCAACCATGTACGTATACCCGAGCCAGCAGCAGGGACTCGGACATATCCACAGATGTCGTGATGTACTTGAATGCATCGTTCATCGAATGTATGTTCGATGTATGACAGGCAGAGCACCCACACCCAGGACGACCACGCCGCCGGTCGCCGCGCCCGCCGACACGCGCGGCCAGCTCGACGAGGTCGCCCGCTTGCTCGGCTCCGCCGATCGGGCGATGGCGACGGTCGTCGCGACCCTCACCGAGCTCGATCACGCCGCGGTCATCGCCCAGGAGGGACAGACGCTGCGGTCCTGGTTGCGCACGATCGCAGGCTGCACCGGCGGCGACGAGCGGGCGCTGCTGCTCGCCGTCCAGCGGCTGGTGCACCTGCCGACCGTGCAACGGTGGTTGGCCGACGGCACGGTGTCGTGGGCCGTCGTACGCAGCATCGTGTTCGAGACACGACGGTTGACCGTGGCGCAGCTCGCATGGCTCGACGACACGCTGGCTGCCGATGCCGACCGGCTGATCCGGCTCGATTCCGACGGCGTGGTCAGCGCCGTCGAGCGACTGGCTGCCGACGCTCGACCGGACCTCGAAGCCGACCGCGAACGTCGCCAGTTCGAGCGCCGCTACGCCCAGGTGCAGACGGGCTTCGACGGTGACGGTTCTGTGCAGCTGTACGCCGAGTTCGACGCCGAGATGGGTGCGGCGGTGCTCGAAGCGCTCGAGGCCACGCCGGTCGATTCAAAGCCGTCGACCGACGACACGGACGCCGAGCGAAGTGACACCGTCGAGCAGGAATCAAGCCCTGACCCGGTGCCCGGCCGGTCCCGGGGCCAGCGGCGTGCCGACGCGCTCTACGCGCTGTGCCTCCAGCGGCGATCTGTGTCGGCGGCGGACGTTGCCGAGGGCGACGCCTCGTCGACGGTTGGTCCGTCGGCCCCCGCACCGGCGGCGCCGGCGATGGTCGTGCTCACCGACATCGAAACGCTTACCGGGGCCGGGCAGGCACCACGGGTGGAGCACACCGCCGAGCTGCTGTGGCGCGCCAGCCGCGGACCGATGCGCCTGACGGCCGGTGCCGTGGAGCGCATGGCGTGCCGCGCGGACATCCGACCGGTGCTGATGGATGGCAGCGTGCCGCTCGGTGTGGGCGCCCCCACGACCAACGTGGGTGCGCCACTGCGAGCCGCGCTGGTCGCACGTGACGGCACGTGCCGGTTCCCGTCATGTCGCGAGGCCGCCGATCGCTGCGACAATCACCACATCGTCCCCCGCCACCGCCACGGTCCGACCGTCCTCGAGAATCTAGTCCTGCTCTGCCCCGCGCATCACCGCGCCGTACACGAGGGCGGGTGGCGCGCCACGCTCCATCCCGACGGCACGATGACGTTCCGCCGCCGCGGCCGAGAGCTCACGACCGTCCCGCTCGGTGAGCAACGGACCACACCGTCACGTCCTCCACCGCGAGGGCGCCCGCGACGATCATCGGGCAGCGAACCACCGCCAACGCGGCAACGCCCGACACCCGTCGACCTGCCGTTCTGACTCCTCGGGCGCCGCCACCCGGCCCAACGCGCACGCTTCACGAGCGCGCACGCTCGACGCACCTCCGAGGTGCGTCGAGCGTCCGCGCTCGCAACCAATGCACAGCTGCCGCATGGGCGCATCGTGGCCATGCGCGGCGCTACGCTGCGACGATGAGCGATGTGCACGCAGACCGGCCGATCATGCCCGACGGCTACGGCGTACCGGACACGACGGACGGACTACTCGAGTGGGATGCGGTCGAAGCCCGGCTTGAAGCGGCCACTGAGTTCTGGCTCGCGACGACCCGACCGGACGGGCGACCGCACGTCGTGCCGCGCTGGGGCGTGTGGCTCGATGGGCGGTTCTGGTACGACGGCTCGCCGATGACCCGGCACGCGCGCAACCTGGCGGGCAACCCCGCGTGTGCGCTGCACCTCGAGAGTGGCACCGAGGTGGTGGTCCTCGACGGCCGATCCGTGCCGAGCGCGCCGGTGGCCGGCGAGTTCGGACAGCGGCTGTCCGACGCGTTCGCGTGGAAGTACCGCGATCGGGGCTACGCGCCCTCCCCGGACGCCTGGGCCGGCGACGACGCCGGCGGCCTCGCGGTGTTCACACCACGCACTGGACTGGCGTGGACGGACTTCCCGACCGATGTCACACGGTTCCACTTCCCCGTCGCCTGACCGCTGATCGATCGAGGCGTTCGGCCGGCACATGCGCGACGGCAAGTCGGTCATGGCACGCCAGCCTGCCCGCCGCACCGTCGAGCGTGACCGCGCCACCGTGCAGCACCGCCCGCTGCTCGGGCATGTGGCCGATCGGCAGATCGGTGACCACGGGCACGTCCAGGTCGCCGAGACGGTCGGCAAGCACCGCTGCGAACGTCGCCGACGGCCGGTCGACCGGCGGCTCACACCGCACCGGCGCGCCGACGGCGACGCCCACCACCCCGGCGAACGCGTCGCTGTGCCGCAACTGTGTGAGCAGGCGATCGACGCGGTACGGCGCCTCGCCCACCTCTTCGAGCAACAGCACGCAGCCGGCGGCGTCGACCCGATCGGGGGTACCGGCCAGCGCCGCGAGCACCGTCAGGTTGCCGCCGACCAGCGGCGCCCGGACGACGCGGGCCGGCACGCCGGGCAACGGCACACCGGTCAGCGGCTCCGCTGGCACCTCGCCGAACAGCAGGGCACGCAGGCGTTCGCGGGCTGCCACGGGCTGGATGGCGAGCCGACCCACGAAGTGGCCGTGCACGCCGACCAGACCGATCCGCCGCCACGCGGCGACGAACAGCGCCGTCACGTCACTGAACCCCACGAGGATCCTCGGGTCGGCGGCCAGCGTCGCCCAGTCGACGCGGTCCAGGATCCGCGTCAGCCCATAGCCACCTCGCGTCACCCACACCGCCCGCACGGCGGGGTCGGCGATCGCTGCGTTGAGCGCTGCGGTGCGCTGCGCGTCCGAGCCGGCGACGTGTCCGGTCGCCGCACGGACGTGGCCGACCTCGACCACATCGAGGCCCCACGACCGGACTACCGCGATGCCGTCGGCCAACAGGTCGTGGTCGAGCACCGGTCCGCACGGGCTGACGACCGCCACCGCATCGCCACGCCGCAGCGCCCTGGGCAATGTCGCGGCGACCGTCCCCACCGCAGACGCGGTGGGGCTGCGCCGAGGGGTCGCAGCCATGGACGCGATGCTAGCGACCCGGACCATCGTCCGTCGCGGGCATCACAGCTGCCAGCTCGGACGTACCACGCCCGCCCGTCATCCCCATCGCCACGACCAGCAGCGCGGCACCCGCCCATCCCACGGCGGAGAACCGTTCGCGAACACGATCGCAGCGAGCACCGCGGCGGTGACCGGCTCCAGCAGGGTCGTCACCGCGGCGATCGACGCACGCACGGCCACGATGCCGCGGAAGAACAGCACGTACGCAACCGCCGTTGGCACGACCCCGAGGTAGAGCAGCCCCGCCGGTGCGACGGGTGCGATGCCTCCCATGAGCGGGAGGGCCTGCAGCGTGCCACCCACGGCGAACGCCACCATGAGCAGCCGCAGCGGGGCGACGTCGTGCGGCGTTCGGGCCCAGCAGGTTGACTGCCACGGGGGCAAGGAGGAGTGCGGCGGGAGACGCGGCCTATAGGGCCGGAGGCGGCGTGGACGTACGGAGTCGATGGATCAGGCGTGCATCCTAGCAGCCGTCAGGAGGCGACGGCCTCGGGGCCGAGGATCTCGCTGAGCTCGGCGAACAGGCCGGGGTTACGCGAGATGCTGTAGTCCGAGGGCAGCTGCAGGGTGGTGCCACGAGGCTGGTCGGTCAGCCCGAGCCGCAGGTGGACCGGTACGGGTCCGGGATGATCGGACAGGATCGTCCGGAGCTGGCCGACGACCTGGTCGGTGCACTGCTGCGGTGCGACCTGCAGCACCAGCGGCTGCCCGTCGGCATCGGAGGTTTCCGGCGCGATGACGTCGAGCGCGATGATCTTCGGTGGGTCGGCGTTGTCGAGGCGGCCCGAGACCCGCAGCAGCGCGTCGTTGGTGAGCAGCTCGACGGCCTGCTGGTAGACGCTGGGGAAGAAGATGCAGTCGATGCTGCCCCGCAGGTCCTCGAGCGTGCCGACCACGTACGGCTCGCCCTTGCGGGTGAACTTCTTCTGCAGGCCGGTGAGGATGCCCGCGACCTGCACGTCGTCACGGCCCCCGCCCGACTCGACGAGCTCGCCGATCGACACCGATGACAGCTCGGCGAGCAGCCGCTCCATGCCGAGCAGCGGGTGGTCCGAGACGTACAGGCCCAGCATCTCCCGCTCGTGGGCGAGCTTCTCGCGACGGTCGAACTCGACATCGGCGATGGCCACCGACTCGACGAGCGACAGGCCCCGGTCGGCCTCCGCCGGCGCGTCGAACAGCGAGTACTGTCCCTCGGCCTCGGCGCGCTTGCGGCTGACCGCCTCGTCGGCGATCGGCTCGAACGACAGCAGCAGGCCCTTGCGGGGGTGCCCGAGGGACTCGAAGGCACCGGCCTTGATCAACGACTCGATCGTGCGTCGGTTGAGCACACCGGCGTCGACCTTGTCGCAGAAGTCGGCGAAGCAGGTGAACGCTCCCTTGCGGATGCGGGCCTCGAGGATCGCCTCGACGACCTGCTCCCCGACGTTGCGCACCGCCGACAGACCGAAGCGGATCTTGCCATCCGCCGGCGCGAAGTCGAGCCTGCTGGCGTTGACGTCGGGCTGCAGCACGTCGATGTCAATCATCCGGCACGTGTGCAGGTACAGCGGCAACCGGTCCTTGTTGCCCTTGACCGAGGTCAGCAGCGCCGCCATGTACTCGATCGGGTAGTTCGCCTTCAGCCATGCCGTCTGGTAGCTGACCAACCCGTACCCGGCCGAGTGGGACTTGTTGAACGCGTAGTCGGCGAACCCTTCGATGAGGTCCCACAGCTGCGTGCCGAACGACTCCTCGTAGCCGCACGCGACGATGCCCGACAGGAACTTCGCCTTCTGCGCCTCCATCTCGGAGCGCTTCTTCTTGCCGATCGCGCGGCGCAGCATGTCGGCCTCACCGAGCGAGAACCCGGCGACCTTCTGCGCGATCTGCAGCACCTGCTCCTGGTAGACCAGGATCCCGTAGGTGGGCTCGAGGAACTCGCCGAGGTCGTCGTGCAGCAGCGTGACCTTCGACCTGCCGTGCTTGCGTCGCGCGTACTCCGTGTGCAGCTCGGCCTTCATCGGCCCCGGCCGGTACAGCGCCAGCAGCGCGACGATGTCGTCGAAGCGGTCTGGGCGCAGCTGGCGAACCAGCGCCTTCATGCCGGCCGAGTCGAGCTGGAACACGCCGTCGGAGTCGCCCTCCGACAGCATCCGGTAGGTGCGCTCGTCGTCGAGCGGGATCCGTTCGATCTCGACCCGCTCGCCGGTCGTGGCCTCGATGTGGTCCAGCGCGTCGGAGATGACCGTCAGGTTGCGCAGCCCGAGGAAGTCCATCTTCAGCAGGCCGATGGCCTCGACCATGGCGCCGTCGTACTGGGTGACGATCTCGCCGTCGGCCTCGACGCGCAGCACCGGCGTGTGGTTCGTGATCGGCTCGGCGCCGATCACCACACCCGCCGCGTGGATGGAGTGCTGTCGACGCAGCCCCTCGAGGCTGGCGGCGGTGTCGAGCACCTGCTTGGCGTCAGCCTCGGACTCCCACGCCTCGCGCAGCTCGGCCGACAGCTCGCGCGCCTGGTCCAGCGGGTACTCCCGGCCCATGACGGCCGGCGGCAGCATCTTGGTCAGCCGCTCACCGAAGCCGTAGGGGTACCCGAGCACCCGGGCGGCGTCCTTGATCGCCTGCTTGGCCTTGATGGTCGAGAACGTGATGATCTGGGCGACGTGGTCAGCGCCGTAGCGGTCGATGACGTAGCGGATCATCTCGCCACGCCGACGCTCGTCGAAGTCGATGTCGATGTCGGGCATCGACACGCGGTGGGGGTTGAGGAACCGCTCGAAGATCAGGCCGTGCGCGATCGGGTCGAGGTCGGTGATGCCCATGCAGTAGGACACGGCGCAACCCGCGGCCGAACCGCGTCCGGGCCCGACACGGATCCCGACCTTGCGGGCGTGGTTGCACAGGTCGGCGACGATGAGGAAGTAGGCGGGGTAGCCCATCTGCTCAATCACGCCGAGCTCGTGCTCGAGCCGCTCGACGACGTCGGACCGCAACGTGCCGTCGTCGGTCGTCCCGTAGCGGGTCCGCGCGCCGGCGAACACCTGCTCGCGCAGCACCTGGGCCTCGGTGCGACCCTCGGGCACCGGGAAACTCGGCAGGTGGTGCGTGCCGAACTCGATCTCGAGCTCGCAGCGCTCCGCGATCTCCACGGTGTTGCGCCAGGTCTCCGGGTGGTCGGGGAACAACGCCCGCATCTCGTCGGCGGTCTTGACGTAGTGCTGGTCGCCGTGGAACTTGAAGCGGTTGGTGTCGGCCTTCTGCGAGCCGGTCTGGATGCACAGCAGCGCGTCGTGCGCGTCGTGGTCGGCGCGGGTGGTGTAGTGGCTGTCGTTGGTGACGACCAGGCCCACGCCGAGGTCCCGGGCGATCTTGATCAGCTCGGGGTTGGTCTGGCGCTGCCCGTCGATGCCGTGGTCCTGCAGCTCGATGAAGTAGTTGTCGGCGCCGAAGATGTCGCGGTGGCTGGCGGCCGCCGCCAGCGCGGCGTCGCGATCATCGGCCAACAGCAGCTGGTTGAGCTCGGACCCGAGGCAGCCGGACAGGCAGACGAGCCCCTCGGCGTACTCGGCGAGCAGCTCCTTGTCCGCGCGCGGCTTGTACCAGTAGCCCTCCAGGTAGGCGCGCGACGAGAGGCGCATGAGGTTGCGGTAGCCCTGCTCGTTGCTGGCGAGCACGATCAGGTGGTAGTAGGGCTCGACCTTGCCGCGACGACCGGCGCCAGCAAACATCGTCTCGTCGCCGGCCGGACCGCGGGTGCCCTTCGAGAACCGGCTGCCCGGTGCCATGTACAGCTCGACACCGATGATCGGCTTGACGCCGTGCCGCAGGCCCGCCCGGTAGAAGTCCAGCGCACCAAACATGTTGCCGTGGTCGGTCATCGCCATGGCGGGCATGCCCTGCGCAGCGGCCGCTCGCATGAGGTCGTCGACGCGGCTCGCGCCGTCGAGCATCGAGTACTCCGTGTGGGTGTGCAGGTGGACGAACGAGTCCGTCACGATCCTCCTCGCATCGTCAGCTCACCACCACCGCACACACCGTACGCCCCTGCCGACCATCAGCGGTGCTCCCACCACATCGGGCAGGAACGACACCCGTGTGACGCCGCACGCTAGCACACCGGGACCTCGATCCAACGGGTTGCGGCCACGCACGACCGGCCGCCGAGGGTCGCGGTCCGCCACCAGTTCAGCTACCCCGTGGGTTCACCGCCGACGCCGTCGTCCAGCCGCCGCACGGCCGTCCGTAGATCGTCGGGCAGCGGTTCGTCGACAGCGACCGGCGCACCGCTCACGGGGTGTGCGAACCGCAGGTACGCGGCGTGGAGCGCCGGACGCTGCAGCCCGAGCGCGCGACCCAACGCCGTCGATGCACCGTAGACGTGATCGCCGCACAGGGGATGGCCGAGCGCCGCCATGTGCACCCGGATCTGATGCGTGCGGCCGGTCTCCAGCCGCACCCGGACGCTGCACGCCAGGCCCCACGAACGTTCGACCTCGTAATGGGTGATGGCCGTCCTGCCGTCGCGTGCGGTGTGGAAGCGGACGCGGTCGCGAGGATGTCGGGCGATCGGGACATCCACCGTCGCGCGATGATGCTCGGGCGCGCCGTCGACCAGTGCCCAGTAGCGGCGCCCGACGCTGTGATCGTCGAACTGCGCGCGCAGATCACGCAGGGCCGCGGCACTCTTGGCGACGACCAGCAGCCCCGACGTTCCGCGATCGAGGCGGTGCACGATCCCGGGCCGAACGCGGTCGTCGGCCGGCGCGAGCGGCATGCCCATGGCGTGCAACGCATCGACCAGCGTGCCGTCGTGCACGCCGGCGCCGGCATGCACGACCAGACCGGCGGGCTTGGCGATCACCGCGACATCGGCGTCCTCATAGCGCACGGGCACCGCGGGCGGTGGCGACGCCGATACGGCCGGCGCATGGGTCACGTCGATCCGCTCTCCTCCGCGCACGCGGTAGGACTTGCGCACCGGTGCTCCGTCGACCGTCACCTCGCCCCGCTCCAGGCGGGCCTGGACCCGCGACCGCGGTTCACCCAGTAGCGCGGCGACGACCGCGTCGATGCGGGAGCCACGCGCGCCGTCGGGCACCGTGCGCCGGGTCGACCGCATCAGCGCCGGGGCGTGCCGGTGTCGGGCCGCACCGATCGGCGTCGTGGCGCCGTGCCGTGCCTGCGCTCCTCGCGTTCGACGAGCACGAGCAGCAGCGACAGGAAGATCGCGCCGCACACGATCGCCGAGTCGGCGATGTTGAATACGGGGAACCACCGCAGATCGAAGAAGTCGACCACGTGGCCGGTGGGGAAGCCGGGGAAGCGCGCGACGCGATCGATGCCGTTGCCGATCGCACCGCCGGTCAGCAGCCCGTACCCCACCACCAGTGACAGGCGGTCGGTGGCCGGGAGCGTCCGCACGATCATGGTGACGACCACGACCGCGACGATCAGGAACATGCCCGGAAAACCGGGGATGTCGAACGCCGCATTGGGGTTGCGCACCAGGCGCAGATCCATGAAGCCCAGATCGACGACACGATCGGACAGCTCGGCCACGGCGATGCCCTTCGTTGCCTGGTCGCAGACGACGACCGCGCCGGCAACCGCAGCCCACACCACCCACACCAGCCGGCCCGGCAGCGCCCGCCGCGGCCGGAACGCCCGCGGGTCGCTCGCAGACGCGTCTTCCGAGGTCATGTCAGCGACCTACCGCTGCCGCTCAGGAGTCGCGCGGCTGACGCCGCGCTCCTCACGGCCGAAGGAACGCGACCACCGCTGCCGCTACATGAGGTCATGTCCCGGCCGTCGTCCACCTGTGTCATCCGGATCGTCGCTGCGCCGCCTGTGCCGTCACCGAGTGTATGCACTCGGGTGCATGCCGCGGACGCCTCGCCACAGGCGCGCAGTGCGCGACGGCTCCACGATTTCGGCAACGGTCAGGTATATCGTGCCGGGATCGTCGGAGTCCGGCTCGGTGCGCCGCGGGACCCACGCGCGTCCGGCCGGTGCGGTCGCGGGAGGTGGTTCGTCGCTCATGGTCAGCCATCCGGTCGTCGAGGCCGAACGAACCGTGCGCGAACGGTGGCATGCGCGCCAGGTGCCGACGCGGGTGGTGACACCGGAGGATCCCGGTGCACCGCCCTACGTGATCCACCACGGGCCCTGCATGTCCGATGACTCTGACGGCGCGGCAGCGGCCGGGGTTGCCGCCGACGTCGTGGCGCGGTACCGGGCGATGTGCGGCGCAACCGTCACGACGGTGGCGCCCGCCGTCGGCGCCGACGCTGCGACGCCCGCGCTGGGCGAACGGCTCGCCTGTCTTCCGGTCGGCGAGCGCTACCACTGCACCGAGCCGACGTTCGTCGACAGCGTCTGGTGGGCGCTCGCGCAGCTGTGGGAGGCCGGGCTGCTGTACGAGACCCCCCATCCCATCGGCTGGTGCAGCAGCTGCGCACGGGTCGTCGACGACGTGCACGCCGACCAGGCCGACGCAGAGGCGACATCGGCCGTCGTGCGCTTCCCCGTCGTCGGCGACCACGCGCTGGGGCACGCCGGTGCGTCGCTGCTCGTCGATGTGGCCGAGCCGTGGACGGTGCCGGCGACCAGCGCCATCGCGGCGGACCCCGCCGCCGACCATGTGCTCGCGCAGAGCGCCGGGGACGACTACCCGGTGGTGCTCGCCCGCCACGCCGTCCCTGCCGTGCTCGGCTCCGCGGCGACGGTCCACCGTGACGTCGCCGTCGCGGATCTGCGCTCCGTTCGGTGTGCTCCGCCGGCCGCGCCGGTCGGTCCGAACCGTCAGGTGCAACCCATCCCGGTGATCGTCGCACGTACCACCGCCGGGACCGGCGCGACCGGCCTGCGACCAGTGACCCCGGCGTGTGCCATCGAGGACTGGCGGATCGCGCAGGACCACGGGCTCGCGGTCATCGACGTGCTGGGCACCGACGGTCGGTTGACGGACGCGGCTGGTGCGGGCGCGGGCACCACGGTCGACGCCGCCGGCGACGCGGTGCTCGCCGACCTCACGGCACGGGGGCTGGTCATCCGTGTCGACCACCGCACGCGCCGGGTCGGCACCTGCCCGCGGTGCAGCACCCCGGTGGCGGTCGGCGCCCGTCCGACGTGGATGGTCGCGACCACCCAGCTGCGCGACCGCCTGCGATCGCAGCGTCGCACCGTCGACGGGCTGGGCAGCGACAGGGAGGGCCACTGGGCGACCGGTGACGCCGACTGGCCGGTGGCGCGGCCGGGCACACACGACGTCGCCCTGCCGCTGTGGCGGTGCGATCGGTGCGCACGCATCACGGCGGTCGACGGTCGTGCGCAGCTCGCGACGCTGGCCGGTGACGGGCTCGACCGTGCCGCCCACCCGGCACCAGTCCACGCCGACGCGAGCTTCGAGTGTCCCGCATGCGCCGCCGGGACCGCGCACCGCCTGCCCTACACGGTCGACCCGACCGTTGTCGCCGCGGCGATGCCGTTCGCCCGCTTCGGCTTCCCGGCCGAGCCGGGCAGCGACACGGACGTCGCCCATCGCTCGCACGCGGACCTGCTGGTCGACGCGAGCGCCCAGACAGGTCGGTGGGCGGACGCGGTCGCCACCCTGTCGGTCCTGCTGTGGAACGCCGCCGGCGCCGATGCGGCGCTGTGTCGCGAGCAAACGCCGGTCGCCGCGCACGATCTCGACACGGCCGACCACAGCTCCCTTTCGGAGCTCGTCGACCGGTACGGAGCCGACGCCGTGCGCCTCGCGATGGTCACCGAGCCGCGCCGGTGGCGCGTCATGCGTGACCGCGCGGCACTGACGTCGGTGGCCAGCCAGACGGTGCACGATCTGCGCGCCGCCGCCGCGCAGTACGTGGCGGGCGTACGTGACGCAGGGTGGGCACCGCCCGGCGTGCCGCCTGACACCGCCGACCGTGCGGTGCTGCACCGTTGGGTGCTCGCGGAGCTGAGCGACACCGTGGCGCAGGTCCGCGAGCGCCTCGAAGGCAACGACGTTGCCGGAGCCGGCCGCCGGGTGCGCCGGTTCGTCAAGCACCTCACCCGGTGGTACCTGCCGCGACGTCCACGGGCGACCGACGGACCGGGCAGCACACGCTGGGACCACGCCAGGGCTGCGACGGCACACGAGTGCCTGGTGACGGCGGCCGCCCTCCTCGCGCCATTCGCGCCGCTCGTCAGCGACGAGCTGTACGAGCCACTCGTCCGGGCCGGCGAGCCGGCAGCGCCCGACAGCGTGCACCTACTGCGTTTCCCGTCTCCCGATCACGACGCGCGCGACGAGCGGCTGTGCGGCGCCATGACCGCCGCGCGCCGCATCGTCGCGGTCGGCCAGCGGGCGCGGCGCGACACCGGCATCAGCGCGGACCATCGGCTGCCCCGTGCGCTCGTGCGCCCGCCCGCCAGCCTCGACCCGTACTGGGACGAGCTCGCGCCGGTGCTCGCAGACGCGCTGACGGTGACCCGCATCGAACGGTGGCCGCCGGACGAGGAGGCAGCGCACGAGAGGATGTCCGGTGGCACGTGGCATGTGGCACGTGACGGTGGCGTCAGCGTCGCGCTCGACCTGCCCGACGATGCCGGCCAACGCCGGAGCCACCACCTCGCACAACACGTGATCGGCGCCGTCAGGGAGCTGCGCGACCGTCAGGCGGTCGCCCACGACCGACGTGTCATGGTGCGCATCGACGCCGACCCCGAGATCGCCGCTGCGGTCGAGCAGCACCGTCAAGCCATCGCGGCGGGCGTGCTGGCGGTATGCATCGAGCTCGGTCCGACGGCGCATGGCGTGCCGATGCCGGTCGACGACGTACCGATCCGGATGGCGCTGCGCGAGGTGACCGCCGGATGACCCCACGCCGGTTGCCGTTGCTCGGCCTGGCGGTGGTCGCCGGCGTGCTGTGGTGGCGCCTGCGGCCCGACGCGCCAGCACCGAGCGAGCAGCCGGCCAGCCACGGCGAGCTGCGCGCCGTCAGCTGGCTGGCATCGTGGACGCCCACCACGCCACGGACGCCCGTGGGGCGGATCGCCGGCTACGTGTGGGCCGCACCGCTGACCGTTGCGGGGATGCTGCTCGGTTCGCTGTCGGGGACGACGCCCGAGGTCCGCGACGGCGTGCTCCTGTTCGTAGGCGCCGGGGGCGTCGCCGGGTGGATGCTGCGGTGGCGCGGATTCTCGGCCGCAACACTCGGTCACGTGATCGTGGCAGCCGGACATCCCGATGCCGCGCTGCTGCGGCACGAGCTGGTCCACGTGCGGCAGGCGGAGCGGTGGGGACCGCTGTTCGTCCCCCTGTACCTCGCGGGACTGCTGCGCTACGGGTATCGACACAACCCGTTCGAACGCGCCGCGTACAGCGAGCAGCGCAGGCCGCCGGTCAACCTCGCTTGAGCGCGCCCGAGACCAGCGCGTCGGCGGCCGTGGCGAGCCGCAGACCGGCGACGTCCAACCGTCGAAGCAGTTCGCGGTCACGCAGCGTGGCCATAGTCACCTCGTCGCCGTCGAGCAGGACGCTCATCTCGCGGTGGAACGCGTCCCGGGCGTCGTTGGCCGTCTTGGCGGCACGCGCGGGGCCCGCGATGTCGGAGACCTCACCGGACAACCCGCCGATCGCCTCGCCGAGCTCGTCGAGACCCTGCGCCAACGCGTCGAGCGGTGCGATGAACCGCTCGTCGGGAGCAGCGCCGTAGGCGTCGAGCTCGACGGCGAAGTCGCGCAGGTTGTCGAGGACATCGTCGAGTGATCCCGACAGCCGGTACAGGTCCTCGCCGTCGATGGGCGTCGTCAACGTGCGGGCGAGCTCGGACAGCAGCTCGGTGCGGACGTCGTCACCGGCCTCCTCGAGCTGCTCGAGCTCCGCGCGGACGTGCGGCGGCGAGCACCGCCGACGATCCCTTTGCGAGCAACTGCGACATGACCCCGCCGACGACGGGAGCCGCCAGTCCGATCAGCACGACCCGAACGACACCGGCGGGAACCAGCGGCAACCCACGCCCGAGACCGGCGCCGACGATCCCACCGACGACCCCGAGTATGAGGCTCGTCGGCAGCCCCATAGCGTGAGGACCGCCACCACGAAGACCGCCGCGATCACACCCATCGCGATCAGGCCCGCCTGCACGTCGTCGGGTGCATGCACCAGTCCGGACGTCAGGGTGCTGGCGACGCCGATGCCGAGCAACGAGGGGACCACGACCAGCGCGCCGCCCAGCGCCGCGATCGATACCACCGCACGTTGACCCGGGACTCGCAACGTCGCCGCGACCATCGCGCCGCCGTCGTTGGCCCCGTTGACGACGGCGAACACTGCGGCGAGTGCAAGCAACATGACGCCACACTGCGCAACGGATGTGCGTCGCGCAAATCTGCGTGCCGGCGTATGCGTCGGGTGGAGCCAATCAGTCCGGTGAGGCGCCGTCAGACGTCGTCGTGGCGGCGCGCGGCACCAAGGCGCCGCGGGGTGGGCGCGCCCGCCGGACACCGATCGCGGTGACACCGAGTCCCACCAGCACCACCGCGATGCTGAGCCACAGCATGCTCGTCGCCGACGAGTCCATCAGCAGCCCGACGACCATGAGGACCACCGCGAGGAACTCGACCGTGAGGCCGAGCGCGATCACGCGCTGTCGCGGTTCTCGCCCTCGTTGTGCGGACGGCCCGAGGACGCGGCGGCACGCCGTGCCGCCATATCATCATTGGAGCTGTCCCGGTTCTGGCGACCGTTCTGCGTGCTCCACACGCCGTCGGGGCGCGGCGACCACGAGCCGTTGCGGGCGTCGGTGCTCTCACTGCCCGGCTTGGCGTTCCACGCCGAACGCCGAGGGGCGCCCTCGTCCTCGGACGTCGAGCCGGACGAACCGGAGGAGGCCGACTGCCGCGCACGTCGCGCGCTGTCGCCGCCGCCGGTGTCGGCTGGCAGCCGCTGGGGCTCCTCGACCGACAGCGTGCCGAGCCGTTCGACCGATGAGGGGATCTCGGGAAGGTCACCGACGCGGTCGAGCACCGCGAGCTGCTCGGCGATCGCGCTGCGCACGCGCTCGGTGTAGTCGTCGCGGAACGCACGCAGGTGCGCGACCGCACGACGCACGCGGTCCGCGCCGTCGCGTGCCTCACGCCATTCGCGGTCGGCCGCAGACCGCGCGCTCGCCAGCAACTCGTCCGCCCGGCGGCGGGCGTCGCTGACCACACGCTCGGCCTCGCTCTCGGCCTCACTTACCACGCGATCGGCCGTCTGCTCGGCGGCGATCAGGGTGCGCTTGAGCAGCCGCTCGGACTCGAGCGTGCCGTTGTTGCCTCCGCTCCCACCGGAGCGCTCCAGCTCACGGATCTGCTCGACCATCCGATCGCGCTCGTCTTGCAGCGAGACGACGCGGTCCGCAAGGCGCGACAGGTGCTCGTCGACCTCGTCCGGATCGTAGCCGCGGAAGCGCTCTTTGAAGTCTCGCTGAATATCTTGAGGTGTCAGGCTCATCAGCACACCAAACTCTGCAGGATGACGATCGCAAGGAACAACAAGATAGGCGATACGTCAAGGGCCATTGCGCCCATCCTTATGCTTGGGAGCAGACCGCGCAACGGGATCAACAGCGGATCCGTGGCCGCGTGGACACCCCGAGCAATCGGGCGGATGGGTTCTGGGACCGACGGTACCCAGGACAACACGATCCGTACGATGAGGATGAGGTAGTAGGCCTGCAACGCGATGCACAACAGCTCGCGCAGCAGGTTCACCGTGCCTCCCGTTGTCGGACCGTGGTCAAGAGTCTACGCCTGGTTGAAGAACCCGCGCTCACTCAGCTTACGCCGTTCCTCGGTCGAGAACTCAACCCCGCGTGGCGTGAGCAGGAACACCCGGTCCCCTACCCGCTCGATCCGCCCGTCCAACCCGTAGATGAGACCGGACGCGAAGTCGAGCACCCGTTTGGCCACGCTCTCGCTGGCACCGGCGAGGTTCATGATCACCGGGATGTCGTTGCGGAAGCGGTCACCGACCTCTTCGACCTCGTTGAAAGTCATCGGCGCCGTGTAGTGCACCGTCGTGTGGGAGACGGGATGCGCGCGCTTGGAGACCCGCTCCGTGCGCAGATCGTCCACCGTGCGCGCCCGGGTGCCATTGC
>JAHWKT010000058.1:0-2378 GCA_019347695.1 Actinomycetota bacterium
TCGACGGCCAGCGCCACGATGGTCGTCCACGCACCCGCCGCCCCGGTCGGGGCGGCGCTCACCGGCGTGCCTGCTCGCGGCGGGCGGCCACCCGGGCGCGCAGCGCGGCGACCGCGGCGTCGGCTTGGGCGTCCAAGGCGTCCTTGGACGCCCGGTAGCGCTCCAGCGCGGCGGCGACCGCGGCGACATCGTCTGCGCGCAGCGTCAATGTCTTGGTGCGTCCCCCGGCGGGATACGCCAGAGCTGGCGTCTCGTGCGGCGTGCCGGTGGCGCAGCGGCAGCCCGGCTTGCCGCAGCGGCGGCGCAAGGTGAACAGCGAGCCGCGCAGCAGCTCGGGTGCGAAGTCGGCGTCGGACGTCACGGTCGATGACACAGTACTCACCACCTGTCTGTTCGCAATCTGCTAACAGACAGGAGGGTACGCAGGCCGAGGCCTGTTCCCCAGGAGGTACGACCGCGCTAGTTCAGCCGCGCACGGTCCCGACCGTCACCGACCCCCACCCCACCGGACGCAGCCAGAAGTGCGAAAGTCCACGCCTTGGAACCCGGGGCAGCTAGGATCCGGCCATGCGACCGCTGATCGTGCCGTCCGTCTTGTCCGCGGATTTCTCGCGGCTCGGCGAGGAGTGTGTCGAGCTCGAACAGGCCGGCGCGGACCGGCTGCAGTGGGACGTGATGGACGGTCACTACGTCCCGAACCTGACCTTCGGGCCCGACGTGATCGCGTCGTGCCGTGGCCTGGTGTCGTGCGAGTTCGAGGCGCAGCTGATGTGCGACCGGCCGGAGGAGCTGCTGCCCCGCTACGCCGAGGTCGGGTGTGAGTGGATCATTGTCCACCCCGAGACACTGCGGCAGCCGCACCGGACCTATCAGCGCATCCGTGAGCTGGGCGCCAAGGTCGGTGTGGGCCTGTCCCCCGCCACCCCCGTCTCGGTGCTTGAGCACGTGCTCGACCTTGTGGACATGGTGCTCATCATGACCGTCAGCCCCGGCTTCGGCGGGCAGAAATACCTGTCATCGATGGAGCCCAAGATCGCGCGCGTGCGATGGATGATCGACGACTCCGGACATGCCATTGACATCGAGGTCGACGGCGGGATCGGCCCGACCACGATCGGCGGCGCGGCGACGGTGGGCGCCAATGTGTTCGTGTCCGGCAGCTCGATCGCCGCGGCGGAGGACCGGGCCGCCGCCATCAAGGAGCTGCGTCGACTGGCGGCCGACGCGATCGCCGACTGACGGCTACTGGTCGGAGGTTGCACGCGACAGTTCGGTGACCGTGGCGCCCTGCGCCGGCGCGTCATCGTCGGTGCGAAGATCGATCTCGCCGGTCGTGTGCGTGTCGTCGCCCTGCGCACGCATCCACGCCTCGACGACCGCGCCGACGTCGATGCCGATCGTGTCGATCAGCTCCTCGGCGAGCAGGCGGACCGAGATGACCGACCACTCGTCGAGCGCGGAACCGAGCTCCTCGACGATCGATTGCGACCCCTCGAGCACCGAGACCATCGGCCCCTGCTGCATGGCGACACGCTCGCTGAGGTACTGGTACGCCTCGTCGGCGACCGGTTCGGTCGCGAGCACCAGGCCGAACTCGATGCTCTGGCGCCGCAGGCGTCGGATCAGCGCGTACGCGTGCTGCATGCCGAACTCGGCATCCGGCAGCTCGACGAGGAGCCGACCGTGCAGCGCCTCGACCCGCAGCGCGGTGCCGTTGCCGCCGGATCCAGCCAGCTGCGTGACCGACTTCTCGTCGACGCCGTGGTCGACGAGCAACCCGAGTGCCCAACTGGCGCGCCAGCGTCCCTCGCTCACCAACTCGGCGGCAGTGCGACTCGGCGCGTGCACCTGCCGCAGCAGCTCCTCGTCGAAGCGGCGCCCACACGTCGGGCACGACAGCTGCAGGATCGACCGGCGTGTGTCGTCGTCCATGTCGCTGACCCGGCCGAGCGTCCGGTGGTCCTGACGGCAGATGATCAGGTACTCGCGTTCGATGAGGCCCTGACGGTACAGCTCGGCCACCGACGTGTACCGCGCCATCGGCGAGTCGTCGAGGTCGGTGATCGACGAGCCCGACCGCACCAGATCGGTGATGAAGCTGCGCGCGTCGTCGTCGGCGAGCGCCATGGCGGTGGCGCGATCGGCACCCTCGGCGGCCGCCACCGACACCTCGATGTCGTTGCCGAGGTCGGCGCCGGGCTCGGCCAGCTGCAGGTGCCGCGGTCGCCATTCGTTGTCGGACGGGGCGTCGTCCGAACCGACTGCGTCGACGGCGGTGTCGACCGCGGCGCAGAAGTCATCGAGCCCGGAGGGATCATCCTTCCGACGGACCTCCCACGCGTCGAGCCGCTTGCCGGCCGGTGCCAGGACGAACAGCG
>JAHWKT010000058.1:2478-15481 GCA_019347695.1 Actinomycetota bacterium
CGCATGTGTCGCCGGTCGGACAGCTCGATTCGGGCACTGCGCGCTTCGAGGGTGAACATTGCGGTCTGCCTGTCGTCGCTACACGCCACCGCACGGCAGTCGATCGACGTACGGTGCTTGCCGCCCGACGAGAGGCGGCACGCCGGTGCAGGCTAGCGGTCACCGCGGTCCGGGAGCGAATCGGCCGTGGCGACCACGCACCGCCCGTACTGCGACTATCGGGTGGGCCCGGCTGGTTTTGAACCAGCGACCTCTCGCGTGTGAGGCGAGCGCTCTCCCACTGAGCTACGAGCCCGAACGACCGTGGCGTGACGCCGCGGGTGGCGTTGAGGATAGCCGTCACAGCCCTCAGTCACCAACCGGGTTCAACTGGGCGTCGTCGGTGTCGGCCTGCGGCTGGGCAGCCGGTTCCTGCCGCGCTTCGAACACCGTCGTGCCGGTGCGCGGCTCCGTCGGTCTGGGAGCGCGCACGACCTCCACCCGATGCGCCGACGGAAGATCTTCGCGGTACTCGTAGACGACACCCTTCTCGGCCTCCGCCCCGGATACGTGGATCTGCTGGCCCTGCGCGTCGTACACGTACAGCCAGTAGTCCGCGTCGTACGCCAGCTTCTCGACGATGACGACCAGCGCATCGTCGCGGCTGCGGACCTCGCCGACGACGCTACTTGTCGCCGTGGCGAGCGTCTCCCACAGCTGCCCACCCTGCAGCACACTCGCGGCGTCGCGGAGCCGCGACGCCTCGTCCTGTGCCTCCTGCAGGCGTCCCCGTAGCAGGAAGTTCCAGGAGCTCAACGCCATCAGCACCGTCAGGCCGGCCGCGATGAACAGCGTGGTGCGGGTCCGCAGTCGCTGCGTGACCGGGACCTCGACCTCGGCCTCCTCGCCCTCGGGGGCCTTGGTCTCGGTGCGGCGCGCCGCCCGCTCGCGGCGCTCGTCACGCTCGACGTCGGCGAGGTCGTGCGCGATCGCTCGCAGCTCGCCGACACGGGCACGGCACGAGGTGCACTCCAGAAGGTGGGAACGAAACAGCCGTCCATCGTCCAACGAGAGCCCGCCGACGACATGTGCTACCGCCATGTCCTCGAATTCACGGTGCTCGTCAGATCCTCGACGACCACGCGATCCCATGCACTGCAGGATAATTCACCGACCACACCTCGTGCAGATCGAAGTAGGTGGTGAGGCAAAATTTCTCCGCGGCGCGCGGCCCCCGGCCGCACTCCGTAGGCGGCCATCTGACGGTCGCGACGTCTATGTCTACCGCGGTGTCGGGCTCGCGGTGGACTGCGCCTGCTCCGCTTCGGCGTCGGCGATCGTGCGCTGCTGGACCTCCTCGACCGCGTCGCTGATCGGGTCGGACAGCTCGGCGTCATCGTGATGGTCGGAGTCGCTACCCCGCAGCCCCCAGCTCTCGAGCTGTTCGAGGCTGAGCATCAACAGCAGCAGCAACAGTGGGAAGCCCACCACGAGGCCGACGACGCTCAGTCCCTCGGCGATCGATTCCGTCACATCTCGACCTTCGTCGCTCCCGCACATGGACAGGGTGCCGGCGATGTCGGAAATCGCAGCGCCGCTGCTCCCGTACGCTAGTGTGCATCACCAGACGGGAAGTTCCCAACACGTTACGGCGGTGGCAAAGAAGGGCGTCAGCGATTTCCGACTCCGACTTTGGCCCAGTGATGCGCGGGCACGGCGCCACGCGCACCAATCGACGCCCGGCACCGCAGTCGCGCCGCCGCGCGCCGTCACGCCCATCGGGTCGCGGACCGGCGCGGCAGGTCACACGGCGACGCCGCGGTGGTGCGTCTCGGGCCGGCACGTACGCCATCATCGGCGTGCTGGTGCTGCTGCTGTACGGGCTCGGCGCACTGCTCTACGCCTCCAGCCGGATCACCCGCGAACCGGTCGACGGCTTGTCGCACGGGCGCGTGTACCACGTGCTGGTGACCGGCTCGGACAGTCGCGAGAACCTGACGCGTCGCCAGCAGCGCCAGCTCAACGTGGGACGCGACACGGGGGGCACCCGTACTGACACCATCTTCGTGCTGAGCATCAAGGGCAGCCGGGCGGCGATGCTCGCCTTTCCACGGGATCTGTTCGTCACCCGGTGCGACGGCTCAACCGGTCGCATCAACGCCGCGACGAGCATCGGTGGGATGAGCTGCCTGGCAGAGACCGTGTCGCAGGTGTCGGGCCTGCCGCTGCGACACGCGATACAGATCGACTTCCGCGGCTTCCGCGATGTCGTCAGCGCCGTCGGAGGCGTCGAGCTGTGCCTCGACCAACCGATCACGGACCGTGACGCCGGGATCGATCTGCCGGAGGGGTGCCAGCAGCTCAACGGCGTCGACGCGCTCGGGTACGTGCGGGTTCGCAAGATCGACAACGATCTGGAGCGGATCAAACGCCAGCAGCAGTTCCTCAAGGCGCTGGCCGGTGAGATCGCCACGCCGTCGACCGTGCTCAACCCGGTGCGGCTCTACGGCACTGCGGGGGCGGTGGGCGGCGCGCTGCGCGCCGACGACAGCCTGTCGAGCATCGATCTGCTGCGCCTCGCGATCGGCGGCCGGGGTGTGGCGGGCGGCAAGATCGTCACCGAGACGGTGCCCGCGACCCCGGCGGTGGTGGGTGGCGCGGCGGTGCTCCAGGTCACGCAACCGGCCGCCGACACGCTGTTCGAGCGCTACCGCAGCGGCGCGATCTTCGAGGCGGTCCCATCGTCGGACCGGACGGTTGCTCCGGAGGACGTCGAGCTGGCCGTGTTGAACGGCGCCGACGTCGAGGGGATCGCGGGACAGACGGCCGAGCAGCTGAGGGCGGTCGGGTTCACCGTCCGCAGCGTCGGCAACGCCGAGCCGACCACGACCACCGTGGTGCGCTACCCACCGGGGCGGGATGCGGAGGCGCGGACGGTGGCCGCGCAGGCTCCCGGCGGCGACATCGCGATCGAGGAGGACGCCGGTGTCGACGTCGTCACCCTCGTGATCGGTTCGTCCGGCTAGCGCGACGGATCAGGGCAGGTAGCCCATCGGGTTCTGGGGCTGGTCGTTGATGCGGACCTCGAAGTGCAGGTGCGGTCCCGTGGAGTTCCCGGTCGAGCCGACGGAGCCGATGCGGGCGCCGGCTCCGACGGTCTGCCCGACGCTGGCACCGAGCTGGCTCTGGTGGGCGTAGCGCGTGGTCATACCGCCACCGTGGTCGACGACGATGATGTTGCCGTAGCCACCCATCGTGCCGGCGTAGCTGACCACGCCGCCCCTCGCCGCGTAGATGGGAGTGCCGGTCGACGCGCCGATGTCGATGCCCGCGTGCAGGCGACCCCAGCGGTAGCCGAAGCCGCTCGTGACCGTCCCGGGTGTCGGCCACGTCCACCCGCCGGACGACACGCTGGGGGGCACGACGATCTCACCTTGATCGGCCAGCGCTGCCGCGAGCTCGGCCTCGTCGTCGGCGGCGATGCGCTCCTGCTGCTTGAGCTTGACGACCTTGTCGTTGCAGGCGGCGATCTTGCGCTCGTAGGTCTTGCGCAGGTCCTGCAGCTCGTCGAGAAGGTCCTCGCGCTCACGCAACGCCGTCTCATAGGCCCGCTGCTGCTGCTCGTAGACCTTGCGCTGGCCGTCGGCAGCCGTCTTGGACGACAGCAGCTGCTCCAGGGCCTCACGGTCGCCGTGCTTGACGACGTTGAGCACCTGCGCACGTGACAGGGCCTGCTCGGTCGACGAGGACATGAGCAGGCTGTGCAGCGTGGGGTCGAGCACCCCGCGTTTGTACAGCTCGACCACCCGCCCGCTGGAGATCTCGGAGACGGTGTCGGCGCGCGCCTGCAGCTCGTCCATCCGGCGACGGGATTCGTCGACCACGCGACGCTGGCCGTCGACAGCGACCTCGGCCTCACCCACCGCGACCAGGGTTGCTTCGACCCGCTCGTTGACGGTGTCGACCTTACGCTCGTTGCGCTCGCAGGTCGTGCTCACCTTCTCGAGCTGCTCGCGGACCTCCTCCAGCCGCGACCGCGCACGCTTGAGCTCGTCGCCCGGCGCTGCAGCCGCCGAGCTCGCCACGAAGAATGCAGCCAGGACCGCGAGGGTCACCGGCATTCGTAGCTTGACGGTTCGCATCACACTCCGTACGTCACGAACGGCGTCCAAGAGGGGACGCCGTGCGGTCGTCAGGCAACCGGAGGAAGCCAGCCATGCAACGGTCGACACTAACCGTCACCTGGTGACAGGTCCAAGGTGTGCACCTGTCGGGACGGACAGGTGCTCGACGGACGCACACGCGGCTTACCGCACGACCGGCATCCCCGTTCGAACCCTGTCGCCAGTGGACACGACGGCGTCGACCGTACGCTGCGTACGCTAGGCTGATCGTCGTCGATGCAGACCGTCGCCCCACCCGAAGCGTCTGAGCAGACATCCAAGCTCCGCCCGTCGCTCACACCGATCGCGCTCGCGCTCGGCGGCCTGGTGCTGGTGCTGGTTGTCGGTCTGCTCGTGCTGCGCTCGGCGCGCCCCGAGGTGCTGCCCAACGTGACGCTCGCCAGCATCGACGTGGCCGGGATGACCGAGCCTGAGCTGCGCTCGGCGGTCGCGTCGCTGGCCGGAGAGCGTGTGGGGGAGCTCATCACCGTGTCGACCGGGGAGCGGCACCGAACGGCGACCAACGCGACCGTCGGCTACGCGATCGACGAGGACGCGACCGTCGCGGCCGTCTGGCGCCGCGGACGGCAGGCAAACCCGCTGCGCGCGCTCAGCGACCACGTCCAGGCGACCGTTGGATCGATCGCGGTGGCCCCGGTCGACGAGATCGACGTCGCGGCGGTCGATGCGTGGGCGGCCACCACCGCCACGGCGCTGGCGGTGCCACCGACCGAAGGATCGATCCGGTTCGCCGGCACCACCGTGCGCCGGCGCGATCCAGAACCCGGACAGCGGCCGGCGCCGGACCAGCTGGCCGACGGTGCCCGCGAGGCCTTCACCCGACCGGGGCCCGACACGCTGCGCCCGACCACGGAGCCCATCCGACCGCGGACGACCACCGACGACGTCGATCGCCTCGTCCGGATCGGCAGGACCCTGGTCAGCGGACCGATCGAGCTGACCCGCCGCGACGAGACGCTGACGCTGGAGCCGGAGCAGATCGCGGGACTGTACCGCGTGGAGCTGGCACCCCCCGGGCAGGAACCGCCGCTCACCCTGACACTCGTGCGATCACGGCTGCGTGAGGTGCTCACCGACGACGTGCGGTCCCGGTTCGAGGTCGAGCCACGCGATGCGACCGTCGAGCTGACCGCCGGCGGTCCGCAGGTCCGCGACGCGCGCCGCGGGTTCCGCGTCAGCACCGACAAGCTCGTCGAGCAGGTCGACATGCTCGCGCGGACCGACGACGACGGCGGCCGGTCGGCACGGATGGCCGGCGATGCGGTGCGCCCGGACCGCACGACCAAGGAGGCGCGACAGCTTCGGATCACCCAGAAGGTGTCGTCGTTCACCACCGAGCACGCCTGCTGCCAGGGGCGGGTGACCAACATCCACCGGTTCGCCGACATCATGGACGGCGAGCTGATCGAACCCGGAGACACCCTGTCGCTCAACGGTCACGTCGGTCCGCGTACCGCCGCGAAGGGCTTCGTCGGCGGCGGCGCGATCCAGCGGGGCGAGTACGTCGAGGAGGTCGGTGGCGGCGTCAGCCAGTTCGCGACCACGTTCTTCAACGCGGCGTTCTTCGGCGGCTACGAGATCCTCGACCACAAGCCGCACTCGTACTACATCAGCCGGTACCCGGCGGGACGTGAGTCGACCATCAACTACCCGACCGTCGACGTGGTGATCCGCAACAACTCCCCCTACGGCCTGCTCGTCGACACGTCCTACACCGACACGTCGATCACGGTGACGTTCTGGGGACGCAAGTGGGCCGACGTCGACTCCACGACGGGCACCCCGCACAACTACACCAACCCGCAGGTCGAGATCCGCACCAACCCGGATCTGGCGCCCGGCACCGAACGGGTCTTGCAGTCGGGCAAGCAGGGCTTCGACATCGTCGTCACCCGGCGGCTGCGCTACGAGGACGGCGAGACCCGCAACGAGGAGTACTTCACCCGCTACCTCGCCGAGCCGCGCATCATCGAGCGGGGACCCGACACGCCGGAGGACGCGGACTGACGTCGTGGCTGCCATGGACGACGGGCGCGAGCCGACCAGGCAAGAAAACGGGCCCCGGTGGGGGGGATCCGGGGCCCGGCGCTCCTCGCACACCGCGGCACCACTGGCGCCGACCGGCTCTTGCGAACGCGCGTTACCACAGTGTCGAACATCCGCAAGCGGACTGCCATCCTCTTTTGGGACGGTTTGTAGCCCCCTCATAGGGACTAATCCGCGTCGGTCAGCGATGCCATGAGCGTCCCGGTCGCCGCGCTCGCGTTCGTCGCGCTCGTAGCGGCGAACGCCTTATTCGTCGCCACAGAGTTCGCCTTCGTCGCGACCGGCCGGCACCGTCTCGAGGAGCGGGCGCAGGCCGGCGATCGCCGCGCACACCATGCGCTGGCCGTCCAACGACGCCTGTCGTTCATGCTGAGCGGCGCCCAGCTGGGCATCACGGTCACGTCACTGCTGCTCGGCGTGATCGCCGAGCCGACGCTGGCGCGCGCACTGATCCCGGCGCTGGAACGCGCTGGTCTCGCCCCCGGCGCCGCGCGGGGTATCGGCGTGGTGGTCGCGCTGCTGGTGGCCACCGCCATCGCCATGGTCTTCGGCGAGCTCGCGCCCAAGAACCTCGCGATCGGCCAGCCCGAGGTGGTGGCACTGCGCCTGGCACGACCGACCGCACTGCTGCTGCGTCTCGCCGGGCCGATCATCGCGCTGTTCGACAACCTTTCCAACCGGCTGCTGCTACGGATCGGCATCGAGCCGGCCGAGGAGCTCGACCAGGCGGTCACCGCCGACGAGCTCGAGGTCATCATCGCCGAGTCCGGACGCGTCGGCAGCCTCTCCGCCTCGCAGACGGGCCTGTTGCAGCGGGTGCTCGACTTCCGGGCGCTGCGGGCCAGCGACGTGCTGCTGCCCCGCCCGGCGGTGGTCACCGTGCCGGCCGACGCCACCTGTGCCGACCTCGCTGCGCTCGCCTCCACGTCGGGACTCAGCCGGTTCCCGGTGGTCGGCGACGACCTGGACGACGTCCGTGGTGTGGTGGTCGCCAAGGACGTGCTGTCGATTCCCGTGGCCGACCGCGCGACCCGGCCGGTCGACGTCCTGCGCACCCCGCCGCTGGCGGTCCCCGAGTCGGCGCTGCTGTCCCCGCTGCTGCGCGATCTGCGGCAGGCGCACAGCCA
Organism: Actinomycetota bacterium; assembly: GCA_019347695.1. GTDB lineage: Bacteria > Actinomycetota > Nitriliruptoria > Euzebyales > JAHELV01 > JAHELV01. Next base: position 9,815 of record JAHWKT010000058.1, read on the forward strand.
GCTGGCGCTGGTGATCGATGAGCACGGCGGGGTCACCGGCATCGTCACCCTGGAAGACATCGTCGAGGAGCTCGTCGGTGACATCCGCGATGAGCACGACCGGGCACCTGCCGGTGCGCGCACCCAGCGTGACGGCAGCTACCTGGTGCCCGGTTCGTGGCGCCTCGACGAGTGCGAGCGCGACACCGGGCTGCGCCTGCCCGAGGGCGACTACGAGACCCTGAGCGGGCTGGTGATGGCGTTGCTCGGGCGGGTTCCCGAGGTCGGTGACCGCGTCGAGACCGAGCACGCGACGCTGCGAGTCGAGGCGCTGCGAGGGTTCGCGGTGCACAGCCTGTGGATCACCGGCCGTCGCTCCGCGCCGGGCGGCGACGGCACCCGGGCCCAGGCGGAGGCATGATCGGAGCGCTGCTCGACACGACGGCGATCGTCGTCCTGCTCGGCCTCAACGCGTTCTTCGTCGCGGCCGAGTTCGCGCTCCTCGCTTCACGACGGTCGCGCATGACGGCGCTCGCCGAGGACGGCAACCGTGCGGCGGTGGCGGCACTGGCCAGCCTGCGTGAGCTGTCGCTGACGATGGCCGGCGCGCAGCTCGGCATCACGTTGGCGTCACTGGCGCTCGGCGCAGTGGCCGAACCGACCATCGCCCACGGCCTCGAGGGGCTGCTCGGACGCACCGCTCTGCCCGAGCACGTGGCGGGCGCCCTCGGGCTCGGACTGGGACTGACGGTGGTGACGGTGGCCCACATCATCATCGGCGAGCTCGCACCGAAGTCCTGGGCCATCTCGCATCCGGAGCGGTCCGCGCTGCTCGTGTCCCGCCTGTTTCGCGGGTTCACGGTGCTCGTCCGCCCGATCATCTTCGCATTGAACGGCACGGCCAACGGGATCGTGCGCCTCCTGGGCCAGCAGCCGCAGAACGAGCTGGCGCTCGCCCACTCCCCCGAGGATCTCGGCCTGCTGCTCGACGAGTCCGCGGCACACGGCCTGCTGGACCACGATCAGCAGGCGTTGCTGTCACGCGCCATCGACCTCGACGAGCTCGATGCCGAGTCGGCCATGGTGCCGCGCGGCGACATCGTCGCGGTGGATGCGGCGACCGGGATCGCCGAGCTGGAGCACATCGCCGGCGCGACGGGCCGGTCGCGGATCCCCGTGTACGACGGTGACCTCGACCAGGTCCGTGGCGTGCTGCACGTCAAGGATCTGCTGGCGGTCGACGCAGACCGCCGCGACGACGTCACCGCCGGGACGCTGGCTCGTCCCGCGCTCGTGACCCCCGAGTCGCGACCGCTGCGGGAACTGCTGGTCGACATGCGCGCACAGCGCCAGCACGTGGCCATGGTGCTCGACGAGTACGGCGGCGTCAGCGGGCTGGTGACGATGGAGGATCTGCTCGAGGAGCTGATCGGCAACTTCGAGGACGAGTCGGACCGGTCCGTGGGCGGCATCCGCACGCGTCCCGGCGGTGTGCTGGTGCTGCCAGGCAGCCTGCGACCGCACGAGCTCGACGATGCCAGCGGGATCGCCCTGCCGGACGGCCCGTGGGAGACGCTGGCCGGCTATGTGCTGGCACAGCTCGGTCGACTGCCCGCGCACGGCGACCGCGTCGCCACCGACATCGGCGTGCTGCGTGTGACCGGCATGGACGGCTACCGGATCACCGAGGTCGAGCTGCAGCCCCGCTAGGCGCCCGGCAGCGCCTGTTCCTGAGCGTCGTCGCCCGCGCCGCCGCCGACCCGGCGCAGGATCGACCGCAGGTCGACACCGGTCAGATCGGTGCCGATCTGCAGACCCTGCTCCAGGTTGCTGGCGACGTTGCGCACGACCTCCGATGCCCCATCGGTCGAGATGACCGTCATCTTCTCGACGTTGGACACGGGCTCGGCCGCCGCCTTCACCAGCTCCGGCAGCACCCGGACCACCAGTTCCACGACCGCGGCCTCGTTGTACAGCTTGAACGCTTCGGCGTTGCGCTCGCGCGCCTCGGCCTCGGCCTGCCCGCGCGCCAGGATCGCCGCGCCCTCGGCCTCGCCCTCGCGCTGCACGGCGGCGGCGATCGCCTCGCGCCTGGCGCGCTCGGCGGCGCCGCGACGCTCGCCCTCGATCTGCTCGGCCTCGGCGAGGGCGGAGCGTCGGCTCCGCTCGGCGACGCCGAGCAGCTCGGCCTCCTTCGCGTCCGCCTCCGCACGGGCGATCTGCGCCCGCCGCTTGGCCTCGGCATCGGCGATCGACGCGGACTTGCGGCCCTCCGCCTCCTGCTCCACCTGGTAGCGGCTGGCATCCGCCGGCTTGCGGATCTCGGTGTCGAGCTCGCGGTCCTTCAGCGCCGCCTGTCGGACGGCGACCTTCTCCTGCTCGGTCAACACGTCCTGGTCCCGCGCGGCCCGCTCGAGCGGACCGGCGGCGGCCGCCTTGGCGCGCGCCGCGTCGGTCTCGGCGGTGATCTCCGCCTTGCGCAGCTCGAGCTGGCGCTCCGCGACGGCGATCTCCTCCTCGGCCAGCAGCCGTTCCTGCTCGGACGCCTGGCGCGCCCGTGCCTCGGCGATCGCCGCCTCCTTCTCGACACGGGCGGCCTCGGGCCGTCCGAGGTCGGCCAGGTACTCGCCCTCCGCCTGGATGTCCTGCAGCTGGAAGGTGTCGAGCGCGAGACCCTGGTTGGTCAGCGACGTCTCGGCCTCCTCGGCCACCGCGGACGCGAACGCGGCGCGGTCCTTGATGATCTCCTCGACCGTCAGCCGACCGACGATCGCCCGCAGCGACCCCGCGAGCACCTCCTGGGTGAAGAGCTCGATGCCGTCCTGCTGCACCAGGAACCGTTGGCCCGCGGCGCGGATCGCGTCCTCGTTGCCGCCGACCTTGACGATCGCGACGCCTTCCAGATCGCACTTGATGCCCTGGGCTGACACCGCGCCGCGGATCGCGACCGGGATGCGCCGCGACGACAGGTCCAGGACGTGCAGCTTCTGCACGACCGGCAGCACGAACGTGCTCGCGCCCATGACGACCCGCTGCCCCGACAGATCGGTCGAGATCTCGCCGGTCTCGGGGTTGCGGACCGAGCCCTTGCCCTTGCGGCCGGTGATGATGAACGCCTGGTCGGGGCCCGACACCTTGATCCGCGAGACGGCGACGAGCGCCACCAGGATGATGAGGCCGACGAACCCGACGAGGCCGGTGATGAACGGTTCCACTGGGTCGTCCTTTGCGGTCGGTGATGGTCGATCGGGGGCTGAACAGGCGTTGGTGAGCAGCGTGCTCAGAAGTCGGTCCGGCTCACGAGCACGGAGGTCGGCGAGAGCACGTCGACGATGACCACGTCGGCACCAGAGGCGATGGGTTGCTCGGAGCGTGCGCTCAGCTTCACGCGGTGGCCGTGGTGGGACACCGTGATCTCGCCAAGTCCACCGTCGGGGATCCGGGTCACCACGCGGGCGAGCTTGCCGGTGAGGTCCGCGCTGCGTGGTGTCGCATCGGTGGGCATGCGCAGGAACGTCCGCACGATGAACAGGGCGATGCCGGCACCGAGCAGACCAGCGACTAGGCCGCCACCGACCGCGATCGGCAACGTCGCCGCGGTGGTCGCTTCGAGCATCGCGCCGCCGAACCCGAAGGCCCCGAGGAACGCACCGACCACCTCGGTCGACAGCAGTCCCCCGCCGTCGATGTCGAGCCCGTCGAACACGCCGTCGAGGAAGTCACCGAGGATCAGCGACAGCAACAGCAGGCCCACCCCGATCGCGCCGACGATCAGCAGCGCGGTCATTGCCGGTACCCCTCGGTCGTAGCACCTGTGCAGGCCAGTATGCCAGTCCCTACCGGGTGGTAGCACCGCCGTTCCGGCGCACGGCCACGTGGCGGGGACGCCTACCGTGCACTACGCACGGCAGTCGTCCACCCGCCGGGCGCACCGCCAGTGCCGGGCACTGCGCTCCTCGCCCAGCAGCCGCGGCGCGGTCAGTACGTCGGGATCGACGGGTCGACGTCCTCGGCGTAACGGTTGATGCCACCGACCAGGTTGTAGGTCTTGCGGAACCCGGCGTCCCACAACAGCTGCTGCGCCTGCGCGGACCGCCCACCGGTCCGGCACTGCAGCACGATCTCATCGGCGCTGTCGAGCTCGTTGATGCGCGTCATCAGCTCCCCCAGCGGGATCAGCGTCGAGCCGTCGATGTGCGAGATGTCGTACTCGTGGGGCTCCCGCACGTCGATCAGCGTCACCTCGTCACGGAGCTTGGCGAACTCGATCGGGATGATCTCCGGCAGTGACGCCTCGTCGCTGTCGGCGACCTGATGATCGTTGGCGGGCACGCCGCAGAACTGCTCGTAGTCGATCAGCTCGGTGACGGTGGGCTCGTCACCGCATACCGGGCAGTCGGGGTCCCTGTTGACCTTCACCGTCTGCCAGCGCTGCTCCAACGCGTCGTACAGCTGCATCCGGCCGATCAACGGATCGCCGATGCCCGTGAGCAGCTTGATGCCCTCGGTGGCCTGCCCGGCGCCGATCGTCGCGCAGATCACGCCGAACACGCCGCCCTCGGCGCAACTCGGGACCATGCCCGGTGGTGGTGGCTGCGGGAACATGCAGCGGTAGCACGGCCCGTCCGGCGCGCCGAACACCGACAGCTGACCGTCGAACCGGAAGATCGAGCCGTACACGTTCAGCTTGCCCAGCAGCACACACGCGTCGTTGACCAGGTAGCGGGTCGGGAAGTTGTCCGTCCCGTCGATCACCAGGTCGTACGGTTCGATGATCTCCAGCGCGTTGTCGCTGCGCAACGCCGTCTCGTGGACGACGACCTCGACGAACGGGTTGATGTCGGCGATGCTCTCGCGGGCCGATTCGACCTTGCGCTTGCCGACATCGGACGTGCCGTGGATGACCTGGCGGTGCAGGTTCGACTCGTCGACCACGTCGAAGTCGACCAGCCCGAGCGTGCCGACGCCGGCGGCGGCGAGGTACATCGCGAGCGGCGACCCGAGTCCCCCCGTCCCCACCAGCAGCACCTTGGCGGCCTTGAGGCGACCCTGACCGTCAGCGCCGACGTTCGGCATGATCAGATGGCGGCTGTACCGGCGGATCTCGTCGTTGGTCAGCGCCGCCGGCTCTGCGATCAGTGGTTGCATGATGCGTCCTTCAACATGTCGCTCGTCGTCGCCATTCCCGACGCGACGGTCAACCGGGTTCGTCGCCGGAGGTCGGCGTGGCGCCTTCCCCGGCCGCTCGCGCGCCGGCCTCGTCCTCGTCGACACCCCAGCCGAACGTCATCTTGTGGATGTGCAGGACCATGAAGGCCTCGGTCTCCGTCACGCCGTCGACCTGCTGGATCCGTCCGGTGAGCACCTCGGTGAAGTGCGCGGTGTCGCGGCACATGACCTCGACGAAGGCGTCGAACCGGCCGGCGGTCGCGATCACATAGCTTGCTTCCGGCAGGTCGCCGAGCTGCTTGGACACCTCGGCGAGCCGGCCGGGCGCCACCTTCACGCCCACCAGTGCCATCAGGTCGTAGCCGATGCGCAGCGGATCCGCGACCCCGACGATCTGCAGGATGCCGGCGTCCTCGAGCCGGCGGACACGGTAGCGGATCACGCTCTCGGACACGCCCACCTCGTCGGCGATCCGGCTGTACGCACGACGCCCGTCGACCTGCAGCGCCGCGATGATGC
>JAHWKT010000058.1:15581-19064 GCA_019347695.1 Actinomycetota bacterium
GCTATGACCTAGACGTTGAAGCCCATCGCCCGCAGCTCCTCCTTGGCCTCGGGCGACATCATGTCGGTGCTCCACGGCGGGCTGAAGGTGAACTCGACCTCGACGTCGTCGATGTTCGGCAGGCGAGCCAGCACGAGGGTGCACTGCTGGTGCAGCAGCTCCGTCAACGGGCAGCCCATGGTCGTCAGGGTCATCCGGACGTGCGCGACCCCGTCCTCGGCTGTCACGCCGTACACGAGCCCGAGGTCGACGATGTTGATGCCGATCTCGGGATCGAGCACCGCCTTGAGGGCCTCGTGCATCGCCGCCTCCGTGGGATAGCCGCGCTCGTCGAGCTCGACTCCGGTCATCACGCCGGTGTCGTCCGCGTGGGGCCATCCCTGCATCGGGTCGGTCTGGGTGTCGGTCATCGGATGCGACCTCCTGGGCTGGTCGTGGTGCGTGCGGTCACAGCGTCGGTTCCTCGTGTACCACGCGGCTGCTGTCCTGGCCGTCGCGGAACGTCGAGATCGCGTCGCGCAGCGCCATCCAGCCGAGCAACGCGCACTTCACGCGGACCGGGAACTTCGCGACGCCGGAGAACGCGATGCCGTCGAGCAGATCGTCCTCGCGTTCGACCGGCTCGCCGTGCATCATCGCGCGGAAATTCTGCGCGAGATCTTCCGCATCGGCGAGGTCGCGGCCCGCGACCGCCTCGGTCATCGCCGACGCGCTCGCCATCGAGATGGAGCAGCCCTCACCGTCGTACGCGACCGCGTCGATGGTCGGGATCGATCCGTTGTCGACGCGCAGCCGCAGGTCGAGCTCGTCGCCGCACAAGGGGTTGTTGTGGTGCACGTGGACATGCGAGCCGTCGAGCTCGGCTGCCCGGTTCCTCGGCGTCCGGTAGTGGTCCAGGATGATGTCGTGGTACAGATCCTCGGTCATGTGTCCTACCGCTTCCCTGCATGAGGACAGGTCATCGCACGTTCCTGACGCCGAAGAACTCCTTGGTCGCGTCGATCCCGCGAACCAGCGCCGCGATGTCGTCGGGCGTGTTGTAAAGGTAGAAGGACGCCCGCGTCGTCGCCACCGCGCCAAGGGAGCGGACCAGCGGCTTCGCGCAGTGGTGCCCGGCCCGCACGGCCAGCCCCTCCCGGTCCATGATCGTGCCGATGTCGTGGGGGTGCAGTCCCTCGATCGCGAAGCTGACGGCAGCGCCGCGGCGGGCGGCGTCCTGCGGTCCGTGCACCGTGACACCGTCGATCCCCGTGAGAGCATCGATGCACGCCGAGATCAGCTGTTCCTCGTGTGCGCGGACGTTGTCCATGCCCAGGTCGTCGAGGTACTCGATCGCGGCGGCCAGTCCGATCGCCTCGCCGATCACGGGCGTACCGGCCTCGAACTTGTAGGGCACCTCGTTGAAGGTCGACCGCTGCACCGTCACGTCGGCGATCATCTCGCCGCCGCCGAGGAACGGCGGCATCCGCTCGAGCAGCTCCGGTCGCGCGATCAGCATGCCCACGCCGGTCGGGCCGAGCATCTTGTGGCCGGACGCACAGAGGAAGTCGGCGCCCAGCGCATGCACGTCGGTCGGCATGTGCGGCACGCTCTGCGCCCCATCGACCACGACCACGGCCTCATCGTTGGCCGCGTGCACGCGCTGCGCCAGTTCGGCGACCGGGTTGATCGTGCCCACCACGTTGGACATCGCGGTGACGGCGAACAGCTTGACGCGGCCGGAGCCGACGATCTCGTCGAAGACGTCGAGGTCGAGCAGACCCTCGTCGGTCACCGGCACCGACGCGATGTCGAACCCCGCGTGGCGCTGCACGAGCTGCCATGGCACCAGGTTCGCGTGGTGCTCCATCTGCGTGACGAGCAGCACGTCGCCCGGTCCGAGCCGCTCCATGGCCCACGAGTAGGCAACCAGGTTGAACGCCTCGGTCGCGTTCTTGGTGAACACCACGCCGCGCGGGTCGCCACCGGTGAAGGCGGCCACCCGGCCGCGGGCGTGTTCGTAGGCCGCGGTGGCCTCCTCCGCCAGCGCGTGCACACCCCGGTGGACGTTCGCGCAGTAGTGCGTGTAGAAGCGGTCGACCGCATCCAGCACCTGCTGTGGGGTCTGCGACGTGGCCGCGGAGTCCAGGTAGACCAGCGGCCGTCCGTGCACCTGCCGATCGAGGATCGGGAAGTCCTTGCGGAGGGTGGTGACGTCGAACATGTCTGCTCGTTGCACTCTCGTCGGGGATCAGGCGGTGGCCCGGAGCCGTTCGTACCCGTGCGCTTCGAGCTCCTCGGCCAGCTCCGGTCCTCCAGACTCGACGATACGTCCTGCGAACATCACATGGACCCGATCGGGCGTGATATAGCGGAGAATCCGGGTGTAGTGGGTGATGAGCAACGCCCCCAGATCCGGCCCGCGCAGCCGGTTCACGCCTTCGCTCACGACCTTGAGTGCGTCGATGTCGAGGCCCGAGTCGGTCTCGTCGAGGATCGCGTAGCGTGGGCGCAGCAGCGCCATCTGGAGGATCTCGAAGCGCTTCTTCTCCCCACCGGAGAATCCCTCGTTGACGTTGCGCTGCATGAACGCCGGGTCCATGTCGAGCAGCTCGAACTGGGCGCGCAGCTCCTTCATGAAGGGCCGCACGGGCACGTCCTCGTCGCGCAGGGCGTTGATCGACGTGCGCATGAAGTTGGTGAGGCTGACACCCGGGATCTCGGTCGGATACTGCATCGCGAGGAACAGTCCCAGCTGCGCTCGTTCGTCGGGTGACAGCTCGGCGATGTCGGTCCCGTCGATGGTGATCTGTCCACCGGTGACCTCGTACGCCGGGTGTCCGGCGATCGCGTAGGCCAGCGTGCTCTTGCCCGATCCGTTCGGTCCCATCAGCGCATGCGTCTCGCCCTTCGCCAGCACGAGGTCGAGGTCGTGCAGGATCTCCTGCCCCTCGACCTCGACGGTGAGGCCATTGATTCGCAGTTCCTCCACGTCGCCTGCCCTCTCGTTGCTCTCGGAAATCATGTGTTCGTCCTTGTCTGTCAATGCCGAATCAGTGCCGGGGCACCGGCGCGTCGTTGGTCGGTTGTTCCACGTCGACCCACACGCCGCCGTCGGCGATCTTGACGGCGTAGGTCGGGATGGGCGTGACCGCCGGCAGGCTGTCGGCGCTTCCGGTGCGCAGATCGAACGACGACCCGTGCAGCGCGCACTCGATGAGGCAGTCGTCGACGTAGCCCTCGTGCAGCTCGTAGTACTGATGGCTGCACACGTTGTGGACGGCGTGGACGGTGTCGTCGTCGACCCGCACGACGCACACCGGTTCGGCGAGTTCGGCGAGCACCGGCTGACCGACCGGCAGGTCGGTGAGGTCGGCGATCCGCTCCCAGCTCATGGCGTCGCGGCCATCTGTTGCTCGGGTGCCGTCTCGCCCCTGGTGGCGCGGCGGGTGCGCCGCGGATCGGTGGTCGCCAGCTCGCCTGACCTGATCTCCTCCTCGATCT